>CACIBF010000007.1 GCA_902584815.1 uncultured Pelagibacteraceae bacterium | reverse complement strand
AAGAATGAATTGTGCCTCCTGAAGTTTGAAAATTATAAAGTGGTTTTATTTTTTTATATCGATTGTAAATGCTATTTAAATTTATTTTAGATTTATGTGAGAAATATACTGGACCAACTTGAATATTAGTATTTTTTGTTGTTCTTAATATTCTATCACAACGAGCCTCTAAAGTATTTTCATGTTTAAGTATTTTTGGGTTTTTCTCATTAATATCTATACTCGCTACAATTCCAAATTGAGATTTATTGTACTTTTCTAATCTATAAATATAAAAAGAATCTTTTTCATCCTGCGAAATGATGTTTTCATTAATCATTGCTGATAGATGATCTAGTGAATGTTTTTTTGATAATTTTTTAGAAATTCCAGGATAGAATGCTTCTGGACTAATCACATTTAAAAAATTCCATTTAGAATTTTTCATTATTTTTGATATATCGTCAGCATTCAGATTATCAAAAGCAGGCATTATTACTTTTTTTACTAAATGATTTTTAGCCCTTAAAGCTCTGAAAGGTCTAATATTTAATGACATATTTCTGAACCTTTTGATTATTTAGATTGGACATAAGTAAGCATTAATATGTCCTAAAATTGTTGCAAATTAAAGAAAAATTTAGACTATTGACATAAATTAGTCGCAGTCTATATTCAGCCCGTTTTAACAATCTTTTAATATTTCAAGTATGTTTGCAATTATATCAAGCGGTGGAAAACAATATAAAGTATCTGAGAATACAATACTAACCGTAAACAAATTATCTGGCACTGCTGGTGATCATGTCGAAATTAGTGATGTTTTATTTGCTAGTGATGGAAAAGAATTTTCTGTTGGCGAACCACTAATAGATGGTGCTAAAGTTAATCTTGAAATTATCAAACAAGATAGAGATCGAAAAATTCTTATTTTTAAGAAAAAAAGAAGAAAAAACTTCAGAAGAAAAAATGGACATAGACAAGATATGACCTTTCTTCAAGTTAAGTCATTAAATATTCCTGGTTTTAAACCAAAGACTAAAGCAAAAAGTGTCGAGGTTGATAAAGCCTCTAAAGAGAAAACAGTTAAGAAATCTGTTGTTAAAAAGAAAACAGCTACCTCAAAGGATAAATAGATATGGCAACAAAAAAAGCTGGGGGATCATCGAAGAACGGAAGAGATTCCGCCGGACGCAGACTAGGTATTAAAAAATTTGGTGGTGAAGCAGTAATACCTGGTAATATTATTGCTAGGCAACGTGGCACTAAATGGCACCCAGGGACTAATGTTGGACTTGGGAAAGATCATACTATTTTCGCACTGGTTAATGGAGAAGTTAAATTTGGAAAAAAAAGAGATGGTAAAACGACTATTTCAGTTATTCCAAAAAACTAATTAACTTTTTACTTTATTCTATTTACAGACTTAATTTTTTACCTCAAATGAAATTCATAGATGAAGCCAAGGTTTTTATCAAAAGCGGTGATGGTGGTGATGGCTGCTTGAGCTTTCGGAGAGAAAAATTTATTGAATTTGGTGGTCCTGATGGAGGAAATGGAGGAAAGGGAGGTGATGTCTTTATTAAAGGCACTAAGTCTCTGAATACTCTAGTTGACTATCGATTTAAAAAACATTTTAAGGCAAAAAAGGGACGTCATGGATCTGGTAGAAATAGAACGGGTGCTGCTGGTCAAGATGTAATGCTTAAACTTCCTCTTGGTACAGAAATTTTTATTGAGGATGAACTTATTGCTGATGTAATTTCTACCGATAAGTTTTTATTATTTCCGGGGGGCAAAGGTGGTTTAGGAAATATTAATTTTAAATCTTCAACAAATAGGGCTCCTAGAAAAACAACTCCTGGAGGAAAGGGACAAGAAGCAGAAGTTTTTTTTAAATTAAAATTACTGGCAGATATCGGGCTTGTTGGATTGCCAAATGCTGGTAAGTCCAGCTTATTAAGATCAATTTCAGCAGCTAAACCTAAAGTTGCTGATTACCCATTTACAACACTTGAACCGAAATTGGGGGTTATTAGAATTGGAGATGATGAGTCTGTTGTAGCTGATATACCAGGTTTAATATCTGGAGCAAATAGTGGATCAGGGCTAGGAATTCAATTCTTAAAGCATATTGAAAGATGTAAGTCAATCATTCATATGATTGATATTTCATCACAAGATCCAATATCTGATTACAAAACAATTATTAATGAATTGGATGGATTTGATCAAAATATTAATAAAAAAGAAAAAATTATTATTCTAAATAAATCAGATTTAATTGATGAAGATGAGATTAAAAACATAAGTTTAAAATTTAATGATTTAGTTAATTGTCCATTATATGTAATATCAACGATTACAAAATATGGTATTGATAATTTGAAAAATAAAATAGTTCGAATAGGAAAAATTGATGAATCTTGAAGATACAAAAAGAATAGTAATTAAAATTGGTTCATCTTTGCTTTTTCATGAAGATAGCAACAAATTAAATGAAAAATGGCTGTCAAGCCTTGCTGAGGATATTCGATATTTAAATGAAAATCACAAAGAAGTAATTATTGTTACTTCAGGTGCAATTGCTCTAGGAGCAAAAGATTTAGACTTAGATAGTAATGAAATGAAACTAGATATAAATCAGGCAATTTCGTCTGTTGGACAAATACACTTGATGAGCTCATATAAAAATGCTTTTGAAAAAAATGAAATTAAAATTGCTCAAATCCTCCTTACTTTAGATGATACTGAACAAAGAAGAAGGTCTATTAATGCAAGGAGAACAATAGACACTCTACTGAAGATGGGAATTATACCAATTGTGAATGAGAATGATACTATTGCTACAAGTGAAATTAAATATGGAGATAATGACAGACTTGCATCAAGAGTTGCCCAAATTACAAGCTCTGATTGTTTGATTTTACTATCAAATATAAATGGATTGTATTCATCAGATCCAAAAAATAATGACAAGATTAAATTAATTTCTGAAATTACTGAAATTAATGAAGAAATAGAAAAAATGGTTGGTGACTCAATATCAGAACTTGGAAAAGGTGGAATGAAAACAAAAATTTCAGCTGCAAAAACTGCTATGGCTGCAGGATGTCACATGGCAATTACAAATGGTACAATTGATAATCCAATAAAAGCACTATTTAAAAAGAGGCCTTGTACATGGTTCAAGCCTTCAAGAACTCCGCTGGCATCTAGAAAACAATGGATTGTAGGGACAATGAAACCTATCGGAACAGTTATCATTGATGAAGGAGCTTTAATCGCTCTAAAGAAAGGAAGCAGTTTATTGCCTGCTGGAATAATTAAAGTGAGTGGGGAGTTTTTGCGGGGAGATGTAGTATCAGTTTTATCTCAGGAAAACGAAAAAATTGGCTTAGGACTAGCAGGATATTCCTCAAATGATACAAATAAAATAATGGGTCACAAAAGTAATGAAATTGCTGAGATACTGAATTATTCTTATAGAGAAGAATTCATTCATAAAGATGATCTTGTTTTGATATGAATATAATAGATAGTTTAAATGATATTGGCAGAAAGAGCTTGGTTGCTTCAAATCAGGTGAAAAATTTTACATCTGAAGAAAAGAATAATCTGCTTATAAAGATTGCTGAGAAAATAAATTCAGATAAAGAGTTAATACTTAATGCTAATCAAAAAGATATTTCAATAGCATCTGAGACAATAGATAAGTCAATGCTTGATAGATTGGCTCTAAACTCTGATAGAGTTGACTCAATAATTAATTCAATCAACGATATTGTTTTACTCGAAGATCCAATAAATAAAGTAATTAACAAAAATGAAAGACCTAATGGAATGCTTGTTGAGAGAGTTTCTGTCCCATTGGGTGTAATAGGTATAATCTATGAAAGTCGACCAAATGTAACAATAGATGCAAGTGTTTTATGCTTAAAAGCTGGAAATTCAGTTATTCTTAGAGGTGGGAAGGAATCTTATTATTCAAATCTACAATTGGTAACTTCAGCTCGTAATGCGCTTGAAGAATCTAATTATGATAAAAATATAATTCAATTTATAGAAACTACTGATCGAGATGCCGTAGATTATATGCTCTCTGAAATGAGCCAATACATTGATGTAATAATTCCTCGAGGGGGGAAAGGCCTTGTAAAAAAAGTTCAAGATAAAGCAAAAATCCCTGTAATTGGACACTTAGATGGTATCTGTCATGTTTATGTCGACGAGTTTGCTGATAAAGATAAAGCTGAACAAGTTGTCAATAATTCAAAGTTAAGAAGAACAGGTATCTGTGGAGCTGCTGAAACCTTGCTTGTGCATAAAGATTGTATTGATAGTCATTTACCAAGCATCATAAATATTCTTAAAAGTGGTGGATGTGAGATCAGAGGAGATGAAATGATAACAAAAAATTATCCAGACTTAATTAAAGCTAATGAAGATGATTGGAAGACTGAATATTTAGACTCTATAATATCAATAAAAATTGTGGCAGATGTAAATGATGCAATAAAACATATAACAAAGTATGGGTCCAACCATACTGAAAGTATAATTACTGAAAACACAGAAAATGCAGAATTATTTTTAAATCACGTTGGTAGTGCAATTGTAATGCATAACACATCTACTCAGTTTGCCGATGGTGGTGAGTTTGGCTTAGGAGCTGAAATTGGGATTGCAACAGGCAAACTTCATGCAAGAGGTCCTGTTGGACTAGAGGGGTTAACAACCTATAAGTATAAAGTAAGGGGCGACGGTCAAATAAGGCCCTAGTAATAATGAAAATCGGTATACTCGGCAGCTCCTTTAATCCACCTCATGAAGGTCATGTAAAAATCAGTAAAGTAGCAAAAGATATTTTTGCACTTGATCAAATATGGTGGCTAATAACAAAAAAAAACCCATTTAAAGATAAAGATATCTATTTAGATTTTATAGAACGAGAAAATAAAATAAAGTCAATAATTGATCAAGAAGTCATTAAATTAAAATATTTTGAAGATGAAACAGAGTCTAATTATTTAATTGATAATCTTTTATATATAAAAAATAATTTTAAGAATAATCATTATATTTTTTTAATGGGAAGTGACTCATTTATGGAAATAGATAAATGGAAAGATTATAAAAATATTTTTAAGCAAATTCATATTGCGGTTTTCAATCGTGACTCTAATAGCAACCAAATAAATAATTGTAATGCAGGAATTGAATATAGTAATTTTAAAATTGAAAATCCTGGAGAAAGTTTTTTTGACAATGAACTACCTGGCTGGACATTCATCTCTGATTTTAATGTTAATATCTCATCCAGTGATATCAGAAAGTAAAATTATATAATGAATATTTTAAAAAAAATAATTAATGAGCTAGAGGATAACAAAGCTATTGATATTGTAAGCATAGATGTAAAAGAAAAAACATCAATTACTGATTATATAGTCTTTGCAACTGGAACCTCTAATAGGCATGTTCATTCTCTGTCGCGATCTATATATGAGAATCTTAAAAAAAATGGATTTAAAAATTCAGTTGTTGAAGGAGATAACTCAACAGGGTGGATAGTGATTGATACAGGAGATGTGATCGTCCATATTTTTAAAAAAGAATCCAGAGAATTTTATAATTTAGAGAAGATGTGGTCAGCTGAGATTGAATAAATTGTATGAAGATTGATATTTTTTATCATGATAAATTTAAATTTAGCTTTGAGAAAGATTTATCAGCGATTTATTTAGATCGACTCAAAAGTATCCCAAAAAGTATTATCTCATCTATCAATTGCAAAAAAATAAATACTAAAGAACTTACAAAAATAATTACTGAATCTCATAAAAAATCTTTTTTAATTTTCTTAGATGAAAAAGGTGAAAACCTATCTTCAACTAATTTATCTGAGCTCATCTTTACAAAAGTAGATAAAAATCTAATTTTTTTCATTGGTAGTACTGATGGATTTAATCATGAAATATTAAAATATGCTGACCTCGCATTATCACTTGGTAAAATGACTTTTACGCATTCATTTGCATTAATTATTTTATTAGAACAAATATATAGATCTGCTACTATTAAAATGAACCATCCATATCATAGAGAGTAATATGAAATTATTTTTTACTAATTTATTAATATTTCTAATATTAATTGTAAATTCTAGTCAAGCAGAAAATAACAAAGATTTATATGAAAAGTTAGACTCATTTGGAGATGTATTTGACTTAATACAAAAAAACTATGTTGAAGATGTTGAGGATGAAAAAGTCATTGAATCTGCAATCAATGGAATGCTTCAAGCATTAGATCCACATTCAGGATATATGAACACTGATCAGTATATTGAAATGCAAGAAGAAACTGAGGGAGAATTTGGTGGCTTAGGAATCGAAGTATCAATGGAAAATGGATTTATTAAAATCATAACTCCCATAGATGATACGCCTGCTGCAAAAGCTGGCGTGATGCCTGGAGATTATATTACTCATATAAATGGTGAGAATATTCAGGGACAGTCATTGCAAGAGGGTGTTGAAAAATTAAGAGGATTAGTTGGAACAAGCGTAGAAATATCAATAGCACGTGCTGGTGAAGATAAAGTTTTAATTAAATCAATAAAGAGAGCTATAATTACTGTTCAAGCAGTAAAATTTAGACGCGAAGAGAATGTTGGATATATAAGATTAATTTCTTTTAGTGAGCAGGCCGGCAAGGGTATTAAGAAAGCCATTAAGGATTTACAAAAAGAGATAGGTGAAAAAAATATTTCTGGATTTATTTTAGACCTTAGAAATAATCCAGGTGGACTATTAGGTCAATCAATTGATGTAACAAATCACTTCCTAAGTTCTGGTGAGATAGTTTCTACAAAAGGAAGAGGTAAGAGAAATATTGCACGCTTTGATGCTACTAAAGGTGATTTAACCAATGGCAAGCCTCTTATAGTATTAATTAATGAAGGATCTGCGTCAGCGTCAGAAATTGTTGCAGGTGCTCTTCAAGATCATAAAAGAGCTATAATACTAGGAGCTCAATCTTATGGAAAAGGATCAGTTCAGACAATCTTTCCTTTGAATGATAAGAGTGCAATACGTATGACTACTGCCCTTTATTATACTCCATCAGGAGACTCAATTCATAAAGTTGGTGTAATTCCAGATATTGAAGTAAAGAGTGATTTCAGTAGTGAAAATGAGATTGATAAGCAATTAGAATATGCACTGGATTTACTGGATGAAAAAACAACTATCAACTAATCAGCATAAATCAAAAATATATAGAAAAGGTGTTGGCATTATGCTCTTGAATAAAGAAGGAAAAATCTTTGTGGGACAGAGATTTGATAAAGATAAATCTGCTTGGCAGATGCCACAGGGCGGTGTTGATAAAGGTGAAAAGTCAATCGAAGCACTCAAACGGGAATTGGAGGAAGAAACAGGAATCAAAAACAATTATAAAATTATAAGAAAAAGTAAAAAAAAATATAAATATGAATTACCTTCCTACTTACAAAAGAAATTATGGAGAGGAAGATTTAAGGGTCAAGAACAGAGATGGTTCTTACTTGAGTTTTCCGGGATTGATAGAGAAATAAATATACAGACAGAAAAGCCAGAATTTAAAAAATGGAAATGGGTTTCTAAAAAAGAGTTAATTGAAATAATAGTTCCATTCAAGAAAGAACTTTATATAAATGTATTAAACGAGTTTAAAGATGAATTAGTTTAGAAGTAATTTCAAACTATCTACTTTTGACATAATTTTATTTTTTTCAGAGTCTGAGGCATTAGACATCAACTCATTATATGTTTCTATTTTTTTACTAATAAATTCAGTATCAATATCTTTTTCATCAGCTACCTCTTCTGCGACAAGAAGTAACTCATTATCAGAAAACTTTACAAATCCACCGTCAACATAAAATTGCACATTAGTATTATCATCTCTAATAACTTTAATTATGCCTGGTCTTATTGAAGTAATAAAGTTTGTATGTTGAGCAAGAAAACCTATATCTCCCTCAACTCCTGGAACAGTTATTAGCTCTGCTTGACCCTCAAGATAAATCTTCTCAGGCGTTACAAGTTTAAAAGAAAAATACTCTGACATTACTTTTATGCAGCAGCTTCTTCAGCCATTTTTTCTGCTTTTTTAACAGCCTCTTCCATAGTTCCAACCATATAGAACGCTGCTTCTGGAAGATGATCATATTCACCTTTACAGATCGCATCAAAACCCTTAATCGTATCTTCAAGATTTACATATGTTCCTGGCGTTCCAGTAAATACCTCAGCAACAAAGAAAGGTTGCGACATGAATCTTTGAATCTTTCTGGCTCTGCTCACTGTAAGTTTATCCTCTTCTGATAATTCATCCATTCCTAAGATAGCAATAATATCTTGAAGTGATTTATAAGTTTGAAGAACTGATTGTACATTTCTTGCTACTCTATAATGTTCATCTCCAACAATTCTTGGATCTAAAATTCTAGAGGTACTGTCTAATGGATCTACTGCTGGATATATACCCAGTTCAGCAATTTGTCGTGACAACACTGTTGTTGCATCTAAGTGAGCAAAGGATGTAGCAGGTGCTGGGTCAGTTAAATCATCTGCAGGAACATATATTGCCTGTACCGAAGTAATAGAGCCTTTGTTTGTACTTGTAATTCTCTCTTGTAGAGAGCCCATATCAGTTGCTAGCGTTGGCTGGTATCCAACAGCAGATGGAATTCTGCCCAGTAATGCCGAAACCTCTGATCCTGCTTGAGTAAACCTAAATATATTATCGACAAAGAATAAAACATCTTGTCCTTCAACATCTCTGAAATACTCAGCACATGTAAGTCCAGTAAGAGCAACTCTTGCCCTAGCTCCAGGAGGCTCATTCATTTGACCATAAACAAGAGCACATTTTGATTTATCTCCTTCAAGGTCAATAACTCCTGACTCAATCATTTCATGATACAAATCATTGCCTTCTCGAGTTCTTTCACCTACGCCTGAGAAAACAGAATATCCACCGTGCGCCTTTGCAATATTATTTATCAATTCCATGATTAAAACTGTTTTACCAACACCGGCACCACCAAATAAACCAATTTTTCCACCTCTTGAATATGGAGCAAGTAAGTCAACTACTTTGATACCAGTAACCAGAACTTCTGTTTCTGTAGATTGATCAACAAAATCAGGAGCGTCTCTATGTATTGACCATTTTTCTGAAGCGTCTATTGGCCCTCTTTCATCAACAGGGTCGCCAATAACATTCATAATTCGTCCTAAGGTTTTAGGGCCAACCGGAACTTGAATTTGGTTTCCTGTATCAACAACCTCATCTCCTCTAGTCATTCCATCAGTAGAGTCCATGGCAATTGTTCGCACTGAAGACTCTCCAAGGTGTTGAGCAACTTCAAGGGTAATTGTTTTATCACCAACTTTACATTCAAGCGCACCTAATATTGGAGGAATATTATCCTCAAATGTCACATCAACAACTGCTCCGATTACCTGTGAAATTTTTCCTTTATTATTAGTAGTCATATTTAGCTCCTTTTTAAACTGCTTCTGCTCCAGATATAATTTCAATTAATTCCTTAGTGATAACTGCTTGTCTAGAACGGTTATAAAATAAAGTCAACTTGTCAATCATATCAGAAGCGTTCCTAGAGGCATTATCCATTGCACTCATTCTTGCTCCCTGTTCGCTTGCAGCACTTTCTAATAATGCCTTAAAAATTTGAACAGCAAAATTTAGAGGTAATAATTCTTCAAGAATTTCAGATTCACCGGGCTCAAATTCTAACATAGAAGTTGATGAATTTAACTCTAGATCATTATTTTTTTCATTTTCAATAGGAAGTATTTTTTGATAGGTTGGTATCTGATCAATAACTGATTTAAATTTATTATAAAATATTGAGCAAGTATCAAATTCATTATCAAAATACATTTTTATTATTTTTTGAGAGATGTCTTTTGCATCTTGATATGAGACTGATTTGATTGCCTTCATATCAATCACGTCAATTATAAGATCATTATACTTTCTTTTAAGAATATCATATCCCTTTTTTCCAATACATATTATTTTTACAGTCTTATTTAATTTTTGTAAGTCTTCAATTTTTTCCCGCATCATCTTTGTAATCGAAGAGTTAAAACCACCACAAAGACCTCTTTCAGAGGTGAATAATATAAGAAGCTGAACTTGATCATCACCAGTACCAGTTAATAAATTTCTTTCTGAAGATGTCGATACAACTTTATTTGAAATTGATCCTATAACTTCATTCATAGTGTCTGAATAAGGTCTACTTGACTCAGCAGATTCTTGGGCTCTTCTCAACTTAGCTGCTGCAACCATTTTCATTGCTTTTGTGATTTTCTGTGTAGACTTTACACTTCCAATACGTTTTTTAAGATCGTCAAGACTTGGCATAAATAATTATCTACTTTTTTTAAACTCTTCAATTATACCAATAAGCTTATCCTTAATGTCATCATCTAAGTTTCCAGACTCATTAATAGAATTAATTATATCTTGATGAGATGAGCGCATTAAATTAATTAAATCTGATTCAAATGACTTAATTTCTCCTAGATCTATATCGTCTAAATATCCATTAACACCAGAAAAAACTGAGATAACTTGTTCAGCAACACTTAGCGGTGAATATTGATTTTGTTTAAGTAATTCAGTTAACTTAGATCCACGATTCAATAGCCTTTGAGTCGAGGCATCCAAATCAGAACCAAACTGTGCAAATGCAGCCATTTCCCGATATTGAGCAAGCTCCAGTTTAATAGATCCAGCAACTTTCTTCATTGCTTTAGTTTGTGCGGCTGATCCAACTCTGGAAACACTTAATCCAACATTAACAGCCGGCCTTATTCCTTGATTGAATAGTTCAGTTTCCAAGAAAATTTGTCCATCAGTAATTGATATAACATTCGTTGGAATAAATGCACTAACATCATTCGCTTGAGTCTCGATAATTGGTAAAGCTGTTAGAGAGCCTCCGCCTTGATCATCATTTAACTTAGCCGCTCTTTCTAATAATCTACTATGAAGATAAAATACATCACCAGGGAAAGCTTCACGTCCTGGTGGTCTTCTTAATAATAAAGACATTTGTCTATATGCAACAGCTTGCTTTGATAAGTCATCATAGATAATCAATGCATGCATCCCATTATCTCTAAAATATTCAGCAATAGAACATCCTGTATAAGGAGCTAAAAATTGAAGAGGAGCTGCATCACTTGCTGATGCTGAAACTACTGTTGTGTATTCCATTGCGCCAGCTTCTTCTAAAGTTTTTACAATTTGAGCAATTGAAGATCTTTTTTGTCCAATACCTACATAAACACAATATAGTTTTTTTGATTCATCATTGCCTTCATTTATTGATTTCTGATTTATAATAGCATCAATTGCTATAGCGGTCTTACCTGTCTGTCTATCACCAATAATTAGCTCTCTTTGACCCCTACCTACTGGAATAAGACTATCAATTGCCTTTAGTCCAGTTTGCATTGGTTCAGATACAGACTTTCTTGGGATGATTCCAGGAGCTTTTACCTCAATTCTACTTCTCGTATCAGACTCAATATTACCTTTTCCATCAATTGGGTTTCCAAGCGCGTCAACGACACGACCAAGAAGACTTTTACCTACAGGTACATCAACAATAGTATTGGTTCTTTTAACTGTATCTCCTTCTTTAATTGCAGAGTCACTTCCAAATAGAACAACCCCAACATTATCATCTTCTAAATTTAAGGCCATTCCTTTAGTGCCCTCAGCAAATGCAACCATCTCACCTGCTTGCACATTATCTAATCCATGTATTCGAGCAATACCATCACCTATTGATAGAACTTGTCCAACTTCTGTGATTTCTGAATCAGTGCCAAAATTTTTTATTTCTTCTTTTAGAATTTTTGATATTTCGGATGGTTGTATATCCATTAAGCGACCTCTTTCATTTTTGCTTTTAATAAATTAAGTTGATTTTTAATACTGGAGTCTATCATTTGACTTCCGACTTGAATTTTTAACCCACCTATTAAAGATGAGTCTTTTAGAAGATTAATATTGAAATCTGAATTAAATTTATCTTTCAATTTCATTTTAATTTTAGAAACTTCTTCATCTGATAATTTATATGCAGAAGTTATATTTGCGGATTTAATTCCTTTTAATTCTGACAATAAATCATTAAATGCTCTGATCATTTCTAAAATATAATGAACCCTATTTTTCTTAATAATAAGACCAATAAAATTTTCTGTAAGTTTTGATAATTCTAATTTTTGTGACACAGTATTAAAAAACTGAACTTTTAAACTTTTTTTAATAGATGGATTTTGAATAAATTTTAAAATTTCAACGTCAGAATTAATGGTTACTTCCAAGCTTGTTAAATCATTAGAAACTGTATCAATAACCTTGGCTTCTTTAGCCAGCTGAAACAGGGCATTTGCATATCTGCTAACAGAAACACTTTGACGATTTTGTGCGTTTGTCATCGATTTTTCAATAAATTTTAAACACTGCGTACCATTAAGTTGATGAATCTTCAAGCCCCACGATGTCACATTTTAAATTTTATATGAAGTTATAAGGGTCTATATCCACAGTTATATTTACTTTTGAATTTTGGGGATATTTTACAATCCAATTAGTAATAAATTTCTGGATATTTCTTGATTTTTTGTCATGTATGAGAAATCTCTGCCTAAAATTACCTTTTAACCTTGATAGCGGTGCAGGAGCTGGCCCATAGATTTCAATATCTGAAATATTTGGAGCACACTTTAATAACTGCAAACATGATTGATCTACTTCATTTTTTTTATGGCCACTCAAAATAATAGCAGCCATTTTACCAACTGGAGGTAATTGTGATATTTTTCTATAATTTAATTCATTTTTATAGAATTTGTTTCTATCCATTTCTTTTAAGCTCAAAATAGTTCCATTTTTTGGGTAGTAAGATTGAATATAAACTATACCGTTCGCGTCTTCTCTACCAGCTCTGCCAGCTACCTGATATAATAATTGATAAGTTTTTTCTGCAGCTCGCATATCTCCACCTCTTAATGTCATGTCAGCATCAATAATTCCTACACAGGTCAAAAGAGGAAAGTGGTATCCTTTAGTAATTAATTGAGTACCGATTATTATGTCATACTCATGGTTGAGTATTTGTTTAACTTTTTTTGTAATATCGCTACCAGATTTCACATGATCACTTGAAAACATACAAGTTCTTGCAGTTGGAAATAATCTTGATACCTCTGTAAAAACTTTTTCTATTCCAACTCCATAATCAATAAAATTTGCATCTACATTCTTGCACTCTGAACACTCTAATTTAAAAGAATTTAATTTAAATCCACAGTGATGACATAATAAATTTTTTGAATGCAAATGCTCTACTAAATAACTAGAACAATTCTTACAGGTTATTTTATGGCCACATGCCTTGCATATAATTACAGGTGCATATCCTCTTTTATTTATGAATAACAATACTTGTTTTTTTTCAATTATATTTTTTTCAATTTGAACTCTTAAAGTTTTTGATATCCACTCATCTTTTTTTAATTTTTCTTTTTTCATATCAACTATTTCTACTCTAGGAAAAGGGATTTGCTGATATTTATGAGTTAACGAAACTTTATCATACTTTTTTTTTAAAATATTATAACTTGTTTCAAGTGATGGTGTTGCGCTTACAAGTAAGAGTAGAATTTTTTCTATAGATGCTCTTACTACTGCCATGTCTCTTGCTTGGTAAATCCCTTTTTCTTCTTGTTTGTATGAACCGTCATGTTCTTCATCGATAATCATCAAACCAAGTTTCTTGAAAGGGAGAAATAATGCGGAACGTGCACCAACAATAATCTTTGCCTTACCATTAATTATTCTGTCTAAAGAAATTTTCTTTTGAGAAGGACTTATTTTTGAATGCCATACATCAGGATCTAGCCCAAAATGATTTTTGACTCTTTTTACAAATTCTGATGTTAGCGAAACCTCAGGAAAAAGAATTAATACTTGAGTATTTAGTCTTAGATTTTCTTCAATTACTCTAAAATATACTTCTGTTTTACCAGAACCAGGAACGCCATCAATGACTACCGTCTGGTATTTTTTCTCTTTTATTTTTGTAGAAATATAATTACTTGCTTTCAGTTGCTCATTATTTAAATTTATTAATTTAATATTCATTTCATCATTAATTTCATATTTTTTTTTTAATTCTTTAAAAAAAATATCACTATTTGGAAGCATCATCTTCAGAATGTTCCCACGATCTATTAAGTTATACTTTGCAACCCAATCTAAAAATTTTAGATGTTTTGATTTAAAGAGAAGCTTATTTGATACTGAATCAACTTCTTTTATTTTTGATTTTTGAAAATTGGGCTTTTTTAAATGCTCTGTTACAATGCCTATATATTTTTTTGATCTGAATGGAACTCTGACAATTGATCCTATTTCAACATACTTATCAATTTTATAGGTAAATTCTTTACTTAAGTTGTAAGCGAGCAAAACATTTACAAAATATTGTTTTTTAGTCATTAATTGGAACAAATAATATTCTATGATATAGTTATATTCATCAATAACGAAATTTATATGAAATTTTTTTTAGATACTGCTGACACAGATAAAATTAGAGACTTATACTCAACTGGTCTTGTTGATGGAGTCACAACAAATCCGTCATTAATAGCAAAATCAGGTAAGGATTTTTTTGAAACCTTAAGAGAAATCTCTTCATTTGTTGACGGCCCAATCAGTGCAGAAGTAACATCTACATCTTTGGATGGAATGATTAAAGAGGGCGAAAAGCTGTCTAAAATTGGAAAAAATATAGTTATTAAGCTACCATTAACTGAGGATGGTCTTAAAGCTTCGAATTTTTTCTACACCAAAAAAATTAGCACAAATGTAACTCTTTGCTTTAGTCCTGCACAAGCCTTAATTGCAGCTAAATCGCATGCCACTTATATCTCTCCATTCGTCGGAAGATTAGATGATATTGGCGAAAATGGTATGGATTTGATCAAGAAAATTAAAACTATTTATGACAACTATCCTGAGCTTCAGACAAAAATTTTAGTAGCATCAATTCGAAACTTAGATCACGTAATAGAGTCAGCTATTATTGGAGCAGATGTGGTTACAATCCCACCAAATGTACTGGAGATGCTTTATGACCACCCCTTAACAAAAAAAGGTTTAGAAGCATTTTTAAATGATTGGAAATCAACTAATCAATCAATCCTATAGTATTGTAAGTGAAAGCAGATCTTGAGTATGAGTATAATAATTGGATAAATCACCTAATAAATATAAAAAAACTCAGTCAAAATTCTGTTATAAGTTATAAAAATGATCTATCTAAATTTTTAATATTTTTTCAAGACTACATTGAAAAAAATATAGGACTTAAAGAAATAGAAAATATCGAAATTTCTGAGTTTAGAAGTTTCTTGACTCACAGAAGAAATTCAGAGATCTCCTCCAATTCTATTGCAAGAAATATTTCTGCTCTTAAGTCATTTTTTAGATTTTTAATTAAAAATAATAAGATAAAAGAAAGTTCAGTATTTAATTTAAAATCTCCAAAATTAAAAAAAAGCTTACCTAGACCAATCAATGTCGATCTTGCTATTCAAGTAATAAAGCAAGCTGAAGAAATAGAAGATGAAAAATGGATTGGACTTCGAAACAAAGCAATTTTATTACTTCTTTATGGATGTGGCCTAAGAATTTCTGAAGCACTTTCGTTAAATCATGATGATATTCAAAATGAAGATCATATTCTTATTAAGGGTAAAGGTGAAAAGGAAAGAATTGTACCGATGATGCCATATATTAAAAAAGGAATTGAAAATTACTTAGAGGCGTGCCCAAAAGAAATTGTTTCTGGTGATGCTTTGTTTATTGGAAAAAGATTTTCTAGGCTTAGTCCAAGAATTATTCAATACGCACTTGAAAAGATAAGAACTACATTATCTCTGCCTGAAACTGCCACGCCCCATGCTTTAAGACACAGCTTTGCTACTCATTTATTAGATTCGGGAGGAGACCTTAGAACTATACAAGAATTATTAGGTCATAGCAGCTTATCAACTACTCAAAAATATACTAAGGTCGAAACATCAAAGCTCCTTGATACCTACAAAAAAACTCATCCTCTAGCAAAAAAATAGAAATTTAAAAAATTTTATTGTAATTTAATAGATATGGAAAATCCTATTACAAAATGGCACGAGGTTGTAAAAAATAGAGATTACAATCTTTTAGAATCTATTTTATCTGATGATATTATTTTTTATTCGCCAGTAGTTTATACTCCACAAAAAGGTAAACAATTAGCACTTCAATATTTAATGGCAGCTTCAGAAGTATTTAACTCTGCTAGCTTTCAATATAATAAAGAGATGATCGGGGAATCTAGTGCTTCTCTAGAGTTTTCCTTGACTTTAGATAGTACAGACATAAATGGAATTGATCTTATATCATGGGATAAAACTGGAAAAATTAATGAATTTAAGGTATTTATAAGACCCTTACAGGGCGTAAATATGATCCATAAATTAATGCAGGGAATGATAGAAAGTTTTAAAAATGTCAGTTGATAAATTATTAGATTATAATCTGATTGACCTAGTATTTGTCTTAATACCACTTTTTGTATTTCTAGCTGTAATTGAAATGCTGGTCGTTTATGTTTTTAAATTTAAGCAAAAAAACGACTCTAAAGAATGGTTTCTTAATGTTTTCTTGGGAGTTTCTAGTTTTCCCATCAATGCCTCATTTGGATTTATAACAATTGCTGCACTTTTCTGGGCAAAAAGTTACCAAATATATACTTTGCCATTTACCCTGCCTGTTTTAGTTGTTTGCTTTATTTTAGATGATTTTAGATTTTATCTGCATCATCGTATTGTTCATAGATGGAGATGGGGATGGGGCTTGCATAGGGCTCACCACACATCAGAGAGATTTGCACTTGATGTAGGAGCAAGACAACCATGGACAAAACATTTTACTGGGACAATGATGTTAAAGGTTCCATTAGTGTTAATAGGTTTTGATCCAATCATGGTTCTTTTTTGTGGATTTATGAATGCTTACTATCAATTTTTGCTACATACGCAGACAATAAAAAAACTACCTTCATGGTATGAGTACATATTTAATACTCCTTCACATCATCGAGTTCATCATGGAAAAAATCCAAAATATTTAGACGCAAATTATGCTGGAACACTTATTATATGGGATAGAATGCTTGGCACTTTTGTTGCCGAGGATGAAAAAGACCTTCCAGATTATGGATTAGTTGATCCATTAGATACTTACAACCCTGTTCGCATTCTTTTTGGCGAATATTGGAATATTGTAAAAGATGTTTCTCAAAAAGGAATAAGTCTAAAAGCTAGATTCATGTATTTGTTTGGCCCTCCAGGATGGTCTCATGATGGATCAAGAAAAACATCAACAGATATAAAAGCAGATTATTACAGGGCACTAAAAAATAATTAATGCTTCCTGCTCATTATGCAATTACTGAAGTATTAATTGTAGCTTCATCAATATACTCAATTTATTTATTAAAAGGTCGAAAAGAATTTTTTGCACTTATTGGAGTTATGCTCATCGGAATTGCTGCTACGTTGGGAGCTATTAGATATGGATTTAATTCTAGTGAAACTATTATTAAACTTAATATGATTTCCGGCATTTACTCAGGTCTAACTTGTATTGGGCTTGTCTGTGTTCAGATGGCATTCAACTTACAATGGAAGTACATTTATAAACTATTATTAGCAATACTTGTAATTAGTTTAATTGTTAGCATTGTATGGCCAAAACAATTTATCTTTTATTTAATATTAACCTGGTCACTAATATCAATTCTTATAGTAATGGATTATCCAAATCATAATACTCTGCAAAAAATTTTAAGAGGAATGATTATGTCAATTTTACTAATAGGATTTTTAACCATAAGAAAAAATGGACTACTTGCTGATTTTATAAATCCATCCATGAGTTTTCATCTATATCATGTAGTAATAGCAGTATGGATCTTTGCTATTACAAAGCTCATAAAAAAACCCCAAATTTAAATATGGGGTTTATATGGATATTTCACCAAAATTTATTAAAAATTTTTTAATTGAAAATTATTTGAGATAGTTTTGGACACCACCCAGAATTTTCTGGTGGATTCAACTTTTTAACCTCCACGTTATCATCCTTATATTATTATCTAATAATCACTCTGTTACAATAAAAAAGGCCTTAATTGCTTAAGGCCTTTTAAATGATAACGTGGATATATAGTGGTTTATTAATGTAGAAAAATGAATTCTGCAAGTAATTATCTGATTTTAAATTATTCTTTTTTTAGTTAATTTTCTTAAATTTTGTTGATTATATGTGAATTGCATCACCTTCAACATTGAGAGCGGCTTCTTTTATCGACTCATTTAGTGTTGGATGAGCATGGCATGTTCTTGCTATATCCTCTGCGGAAGCTCCAAACTCCATTGCTATAGCTAATTCAGCAATTAAATTTCCTGCGTCTGGTCCGATTATATGAACACCAAGTACTTCATCTGTATCTGCTTCAGATAAAATTTTAACAAACCCTTCTGTATCATGCATAATTTTTGCTCTTGGATTTGCAGTAAAAGGAAATTTACCGACCTTATATTTTATGCCTTGCTTTTTAATTTCTTCTTCAGTCTTTCCTACTGATGCAACTTCAGGGGCAGTATATATAACTGATGGTATTGTGTTATAATTAACTTGACCAGCTTGGCCTGCAATAATTTCTGCTACAGCAACTCCCTCCTCAGAAGCTTTATGAGCTAGCATAGGACCTTGTCTACAGTCTCCAATAGCATAAATATTTTTAATTTTAGTCTGAAACAGATCATTGGTTTCAATTTTCCCATGACTATCAGTTTCAATATTAATTTGATCTAAATTAAGACCATAGGTATATGCTTTTCTTCCAGTAGAAATAAGAACTTTGTCACAAACTAATTCTATTGATTGTCCTTTTGTTTCAACTGTAACATAAGTTTTTCCACTTTTTTTTGTAATAGATCGAAGAGCAGTTGATAATTTAAAGTCAAATCCCTGCATAATCAGTATCTTTTGGAAATTTTTAGAAACTTCGCTGTCCATTCCCGGTAAGATTCTATCTGCAAATTCAATGACTGTGACTTTTGACCCTAGTCGAGACCAGACAGAGCCTAATTCTAAACCTATATAACCTGCACCAATTATAATTAATTCACCTGGTACTTCGCTTAAGTTCAATGCTCCCGTTGATGATAAGATATCTATTTCATCTAAAAGAATATCTTTAGGTGTTGAAACTTCTGATCCTGTTGCAATTACTATATTTTTAGCTTTAATAATTTCAGAATTGTTATCTGACAAAATCTCAATCTCATTCGAATTAACAATTCTTCCAAAACCTTTTTTATGAATTATTTTATTTTTTTTAAATAAAAATTTAATTCCATCTGTAAGCCCTACAACACTCTCGTTTTTTGAGTTTATCATTTTTTTGATATCAATCTGAACATCTGAAACCGTAATTCCGATTTTATTCAGATCTTTTGTTTGCTTAAAAAGATAAGAGGTATGGAGTAAGGATTTTGAGGGTATACAACCTACATTTAAACAAGTGCCCCCAAGAGTCTCACTTTTTTCAACACAACAAACACTAAGTCCTAGTTGAGCAGCGCGTATAGCACACACATATCCACCGGGGCCACTTCCTATAATTGCAATATCAAAATCTGACAAAATTAAACACCTAATAATAATCTTCTTGGATCTTCTAGTCCTTCTTTCACTCTTACAAGAAAAGTTACTGCAGCCTTACCATCAATAATTCGATGATCATATGATAAAGCTAAATACATCATCGGTCTGATTGAAATTTCATCATCAATCACTATTGGTCTTTTTTCAATCTTATGCATACCAAGTACACCTGATTGAGGTGGATTTAAAATTGGGGTAGACATAAGTGAACCATATACTCCTCCATTAGACACAGTAAAAGTACCTTCTTGCATATCAGTTATACTTAATTTTCCTGACCTGGCTCTATTACCAAGCTCAAAGATTTCTTTTTCAATTTCAATTATAGACTTTTTATCAGCATCTCTTAACACAGGCACTACTAATCCTTGGTCAGTTCCAACGGCAACTCCAATATTATAAAAATTTTTGTATATAATTTTATTATCTTGAATTTCAGCATTTACATCTGGTATTTCTTTTAATGCAGTAATACATGCTTTAACAAAAAAAGACATAAAACCAAGTTTTACACCATATTTTGATTCAAAACTTTCTTTGTATTCATTCCTTGTTTCAATCAATTGAAACATATCAACCTCGTTAAATGTGGTTAAAATAGCCGCATTATTTTGTGCATCCTTTAATCTCTTTGCTATAGTTTGTCTTAAACGAGACATTGGCACTTCTTTTCGAAGTTCAGTATTACTCAAGTCAGTATTACTTAAGATTGGCTCATTGTTTTCAGTTTGCATTTCTGAAGTATTAACATTATTAATTAGATCACCCTTTGTAATTCTACCATCACTTCTTTTTGGTTCTATATTCGAAAGATCAATTTTCTGTTCATCAACAATTTTTCTAACAGCTGGAGAAAGTTTCTCAATATTAGTAACAAATTTTTTATTATCTACATCTACTTTATCAGTTTCTGAGTTATTATCTTGTGTCTCAGATTGTTGTATTTCTTGAGGTTTATTTTCAGGAATTTTATTTTCACCTTCAATAACTTTTTCGCCTACCTTATTATCTACTTCTCCTTCAGTGATTTGACCCAATAAAGCTCCAACCTCTACGGTTTCACCTTCTTTAGCTGAAATAATTTTTAATTGTCCCCTACATGGTGAAGGAACTTCAAGGGTAACCTTATCTGTTTCAAGTTCAACTAAAGGCTCATCTATGGCAACATGATCTCCTTGATTTTTATACCACTTGGCTACTGTTGCTTCTACAACGCTTTCGCCTAGAGAGGGAACTTTGATTTCAGTAGACATAGAACTTATTTAACACTTTAAAATTATTATTCAATTGGGAGTTCATATTTTAATAAGGAAACACCATCTTTATTGTCATAAATTTCTTCTTTGTCAGCCTTAATTGCTAAATCAATAATATTTTTTTGGTTTTGAGTATGTCTAGCTTGTACTCCAGTTGCAGGAGAAGCCGAAGAACGTCTACCAATAAAGATTAGTTCTTTTGTTTTCATATTGAGAGAATGCATTACAGACTCAATTCTTTCTTTCACAAAAAAATAGGCACCCATATTCGAAGGCTCTTCTTGCACCCAATAAATTTCACAATCTTTATAGCATTCTAATTCATCTGTAAGTGCATCATAAGGGAACGGGTATAATTGATCTAATCTAAGAATTGCAACATTCTCTATTCCTAAAGACTCGATCTGATCATGAATCTCGAAATAAATTTTTCCTGAACATAATAAAACTCGATTAATTTTGTCTTTACTAGATTGATCTAATTGGTCGTTCATAACTCGATGAAATGAAGATCCATTAATAAAATCTTCAATTTTTGAAGTATTTTTTTTATGTCTTAATGTAGATTTAGGAGTCATTATAATTAAAGGTTTCCTAAAATCACGGTGAAGTTGCCTTCTTAGTGCATGAAAATAATTTCCAGGCGAAGTGCAGTTAATTACTTGAATATTATCTTCTGCACACATTTGCAAAAAGCGTTCAACTCTTCCACTGGTGTGCTCAGGTCCCTGTCCTTCATGGCCATGAGGAAGCAATAAAGTTAGCCCTGACATTCTTAGCCATTTTCTTTCACCAGTTGTAATAAATTGATCAATTATAGTTTGTGCGTTATTAGCAAAATCTCCAAACTGACCCTCCCATAAAACCAAAGTTTTTGGGTCAACTTGTGAATAACCATACTCAAAACCTAAAACACCATATTCAGATAGAAAACTATCTACTATTTCAAAAAGTCCTTGTTGATCCTGAAAGTGTCTAAGAGGTACAAATCTTTCTTCATTCACTTGATCATAAAGAACAGCATGTCTTTGACTAAAAGTTCCTCTTCCAACATCTTGACCAGATAGCCTAACTCCAAAACCTTCTGATAATAAAGAAGCAAACGCTAAAGCTTCTGCTGTAGCCCAATCAATTCCAACTCCATTAAGCACAGATACAGATCGATCGTTGTATATTTTTTTTATTCTTTTATGTGCGGTAAACTCTTCAGGCAATTTATGAATTGCAACTGAAATAGATATCAAATCATTTTTTTCTACAGCGGTCTTTCCTCTTCTTGCATCGAATGAAGCAGTTGAAAGGCCTTTCCAAGATCCTTCAAGCCAGTCTGCTTTATTTGACTTGTATGTTTTTGAAAGAGCAAACTCGCTATCAAGAAAATTCTTGTATTCATCCTCAAATTTTATTGAGTCTTCTTTCGATAATATATTTTCTCCTATCAATTTTTTTTCGTAAATTTTAAGAGTTGAACTGTGTTCTTTAATTTTTTTATACATTAATGGCTGAGTGAATTCAGGCAAATCCATCTCATTATGACCCGCTCTTCGATAACAGAACATGTCAACAATAACATCCGTTTTAAATTTATTCCTAAACTCTGCTGCAAGTCGACAAACATGAACAACAGCTTCTGGATCATCTCCATTTACATGAAAAATTGGAGCTTGAACAATTTTTGCAATTTCAGTGCAGTATGGGGCCGATCTTCCATAGAGTGGCATCGTTGTAAAGCCAATTTGGTTATTAATTACAAAATGTACAGTTCCTCCAGTTCTAAAGCCTCTTAACTGTGACATTGCGAATGTTTCAGCTACTACACCTTGTCCAGCAATTGCCGCATCTCCATGAATTAATATACCAATAACTTTTTCATTATTTTTATCTTTTGTAAGTGTTTGCTTAGCTCTGACTTTACCAATCACTACTGGGTCTACAGCCTCAAGGTGTGACGGATTCGGGGTAAGCGATAAATGAATTTTTTTTCCATCAAACTGTCTGTCACTTGACACTCCTAAATGATACTTCACATCACCTGAACCCAACACCTCATTAGGATCATCAGATCCAGCTTGAAATTTAGTCATGATTGCCCTTAATGGAACCTCCATAACTGATGCTAAGAGTGTCAGTCTACCTCTGTGTGCCGTGCCGATATAAATATCTTCAATACCTGCTAGGCAGCACTGTTTAATTATTTGTTCAATACCAGGAATAGTTGACTCACTGCCTACAAGACCAAATCTTTTTGTTCCTAAAAATTTTTTGTCTAAATAATTTTCAAACATTTCAGCTTCTAAAAGTCTACGATAAATTGCTCTTTTACCAGCTACAGTGAATTGTGTTTTATTTCTTACCTCTTCAATTCTTTCTTGAACCCATTGTTTCTGATCTGGATCCTGAATATGTAAAAATTCTACCCCAATCGAACTAGAATAAGTTTCATGAAGAATTTTTATTATTTCTTTTAACTTAGTATTATCAAGACCAAGACTTCCATCTATGAAAATTGATTTTTCTAAATCAGTCTCATTAAATCCATAATTTCTATAATCTAATTCAGGATGGTGATTTTTTTGACTCAATTGTAATGGGTCTAGATCAGCAATCAAATGACCATTCACTCTAAAGGCACGTATTAACCGAAGAGCTCTAATCGAGTCTAAAGTTGCTTGTTGAATTTCATCAATTGAATATGAAATATTTTTTTTTATTATTTTTTCTGGCAAACTCGACCAGTTACCATCCATAGCAGAAATAAGGTCACCATTTTGAACTTTGAGATCATTATTTGCCCAAGCGGCGCTGTATGTGCTTGAATTGAGTCCTTCGTCTTTAATGTTTTTAAAAAAAATACCCCAATCATTTGGAACTGACGATGGATCATCAGAGTATTTTTTAAACATTTCTTCTACATACGTAGCATTTGCACCATGTAAAAAAGAAGTTTTATCAAAAATTTGATTTGATGGAGATTTTGGCATTCAATTAAATTATATAATAGAATTAGCCTTTCAATACTTCAAGTAAAGTTGAACCTAATGCGGCTGGGGAGTTTGAAATATGCATTCCAGCAGATTTCATAGCTTCAATTTTGTCATCTGCTCCGCCCTTGCCTCCAGATACAATCGCTCCAGCATGGCCCATTCGTCGACCAGGAGGTGCTGAAGTTCCAGCAATAAAGCCAACCATAGGCTTGTTAATTGATTGTTTTTTAATGAATTCTGCTGCTTCTTCCTCAGCAGAGCCCCCGATTTCACCAATCATAATAATTGACTCAGTTTCATCATCTTTTAAGAATAAATCTAAGCAATCTATAAAATTAGTACCATTGATTGGGTCGCCACCAATTCCAACACACGTTGATTGGCCCATGCCAGCTACTGTAGTTTGAAAAACAGCTTCATATGTTAATGTCCCAGATCGAGAAACAATTCCAACGCTACCTTTTTTATGAATGTGAGCAGGCATAATACCAATCTTGCACTCATCAGGTGTAATTATACCGGGACAGTTTGGTCCTATTAAACGTGACTTAGATGATTTTAATTTATCTTTAACCATCATCATATCTATTACTGGGATACCTTCTGTAATACATATTATCAATTCTATCTGACTTTCAATTGCTTCAACAATTGCTGCCGCTGCAAACGGTGGGGGAACATAAATAACAGATGCATTGGCATCAGTTTTTTCTTTTGCTTCACTTACTGTATCAAATACAGGCAATCCAAGATGAGAGGTTCCCCCTTTTTTTGGCGTCACACCTCCAACAAGTTGGGTTCCATATTTTATTGCTTGCTCTGAATGAAAAGTACCTTGGGATCCTGTAAATCCCTGACAAATAACTTTCGTATCTTTATTGACAATTATTGACATTACACAAGTTCCACAATTTTTTTTGCTGCATCATCAAGATCAGTTGCTGATATAATATCGATACCAGAATTATCTAAAATTTCTTTTCCTTTATCCACGTTTGTTCCCTCGAGTCTGACAACTAGTGGAACCGAGATACTAAGATCTTTCGCTGCAGCAATAATACCTTCTGCAATCACATCACATCTCATAATACCTCCAAAAATATTTACCAATATCCCTTTTACACCTTTATCGGATAATATAATTTTAAAGGCATTTGAAACTTTTTCTTTTGAAGCGCCGCCACCAACATCTAAAAAGTTTGCAGGCTCCCCACCGTATAATTTAATAATATCAAGACTAGCCATAGCTAACCCAGCACCATTTACCATACATCCTATATTTCCATCTAATTTGATATATGCTAAATCAAATTTTGCAGCTTCTTGCTCATACTCATCCTCTTCATTTGGGTCTCTAAGTTCTTCGATCTCCGGATGCCTATAAAGAGCATTGTCATCAAAATTTACCTTAGCATCTAGACACAACAGCTTATCTTTATCAGTAATTATTAATGGATTAATCTCAACAAGACTTGCGTCTTTTTCTTTAAAAAACTTATACAGATTCTCTATTAAGTGCTTAGTTTGATCATGCATTGACTCGTCAAGTTCTAAGCATTTTTGAATAGCTAAAATGTCAGATTCTGAAACTCCAGTCGATGGCTCAATAAAAACTGTAGTAATTTCTTCAGGTGTTTCTTCTGCAACAGCCTCAATATCCATACCACCATGTTTTGAAGCTATAAAAGCTATTTTACTAGTAGCTCGATCAATTAGACATGATAAGTAAAGTTCTTTTTTTATATCTGATCCATTTTCAATATAAACTCTTTGAACAATTTTTCCTTGAGGGCCTGTTTGGGGAGTAATCAAATTCATTCCAAACATTTTCTTACATTCTTCAATTGCTTCATCAGCAGATTGTACAACTTTTACTCCACCACCTTTTCCACGTCCTCCTGCATGAATTTGTGCTTTTACAACCCATGTAGGTCCAGAAACATCTTTTACCGCCTGATCAATTTCATTCGGAGAAAAAGCAACTGTTCCCGTTGATACAGGTATTTCAAATTCTTTAAATAATTCTTTTGCTTGATATTCGTGAATATTCATAATTATTTTAGATTTGTATCAATATTAGTAGCGGCATCAAAAAGTTCTTTAACAGCATCAATTGAAATATCAAAATATCTTTTTTCTTCGTCATCTAAGGCCAATTCTACAACCTCTTCTATTCCGTTAGAACCAATTATAACAGGTACTCCAACATAAAGATCCTTCACTCCATATTGACCATTTAAATGAGCGGCACAAGGAAGGGTCTTTTTTAAATTTTTTAAATAAGACTCTGCCATCTCAATACCTGATGCTGCAGGTCCATAAAAAGCAGAACCAGTCTCTAAAAGTTTTACAACTTCTACACCTCCATTACGCGTTCTATCTATTATCTCATTTAATTTTTTTTCAGAAATTTTACCCTCCTTAACAAAATCAAGAAGTGGTTTTCCAGATACAGTTGTACGATTGGGTACTGGGACCATAGTATCGCCATGTCCACCTAAAACAAATGAGTCAACTTCACTTATTGGAACATTTAATTCTTGTGATAGAAAAAATTTAAATCTTGATGTATCTAAAACACCTGCCATACCAATAACTTTATTTTTTGGAAGTCCAGAATATTTCTGTAGCGCCATGACAATGACATCTAGTGGATTTGTAATACATATTACGAAAGCATTTGGGGAAGTATCTTTAATTCCATCAGCTACTTGTTTGATAATTTTCAAGTTTATGCCAAGCAGGTCATCTCTTGTCATTCCAGGTTTTCTAGGAACACCTGCAGTGATAATGATTACATCTGAATTACTTGTATCTTTGTAATTATTTGTTCCAGTGATGCTTACATTCAATCCGTCAATTGCTGTTGATTGGGATAAATCCAAAGCCTTACCTTTTGCTATACCTTCAGCTACATCAAATAAAACTACATCACCTAACTCTTTTAGAGCAATTAAATGAGCTAATGTTCCACCTATTTGGCCAGCTCCAATTAAAGAAATTTTTGGTTTTGTCATATTAGAATTATCTTTAGTGCGTAAACTAAACAGATAGAACTTAAAATCAAGTCAGAAATATAAACATTATCTCATAGTGGGTATAATAAACTCTGCACCTTTACGAATTCCTGTAGGCCATCTTGAAGTGACAGTTTTAAGCCTAGTAAAGAACCTTACACCCTCCATTCCATGCATGGCGTGATCACCAAATAATGACCTTTTCCAGCCTCCAAAACTATGAAATGCCATTGGTACTGGAATTGGAACATTTACTCCAACCATTCCAATTTGACATTTGTTGGTAAATGCACGAGCTGTGTCACCATCACGAGTATAAATTGTAGTTCCGTTTCCAAACTCATGATTATTAAGCATTTCAAGCGCGTCATCAAATGTTGGTTTTCTAACTACAGATAATACAGGACCAAAAATCTCTTCCTTATAAATTTTCATCTCACTTGTGACATCATCAAATAAGCAGCCACCAATAAAATATCCATTTTCGTACCCTTGAAGTGATATAGGTCTACCATCAACAATAAGCTTAGCTCCTTCTTCAACACCAGAATCTACATAAGATCTAACTTTGTTCAAATGTTGCTTACTAATAACCGGTCCCATTTCAACTTCAGGATCTGTTCCTGGTCCAACTTTTAGTGATTGAACTCGCGGAGTAAGTTTTTCAATTAATTTGTCTCCAACATCTCCTACTGCAACAGCAACAGATAACGCCATGCATCTCTCACCAGCAGAACCATAACCAGCACCCATAAGGCCATCAACTACTTGATCAAGATCAGCATCTGGCATAATAATCATATGATTTTTTGCGCCTCCTAAAGATTGAACTCTTTTATTATATTGAGTTGAAGTATGATAAATATATTCTGCAACTGGAGTTGAACCAACAAAACTAACAGAGTCTACATGTGGGCTTGTAATTAATAAATCCACTGCTTCTTTATCTCCATTGATAATATTAAAGACACCATCTGGTAAGCCAGCTTCAGTTAAAAGTTCAGCCAACATCATAGGAACAGTGGGATCTTTTTCACTTGGTTTTAAAATAAAACAATTTCCACATGCAATAGACACAACAAACATCCACATTGGAACCATTGCAGGAAAATTAAAAGGAGAAATCCCAACCGAGATACCCAGAGGTTGTCTCATACTCCAACTATCTATTTCAGATCCAACATTTTCAGAAAATTCTCCCTTTAAAAGATGAGGAATTCCACATGCGAACTCAACAACTTCCATGCCCCTAGTGATCGAACCTTGAGAGTCACTTAGTATCTTGCCATGCTCTTCAGTAAGAGCGCGGGCCAATTTATCCATATCTCTTAAAATAAGTTCTTTAAATTTAAAGAAAATTCTTGAACGAGTTAGAGGTGGAGTAGAAGCCCATTTTTGTTTTACATTCAAGGCACTTTCTATGGCAGCATCTACATCACTTTTGTTTGCTAGACTAACTTCAGCAATTTTTTCACCCTGAGCTGGATTGAATATATCTCCCAGTCTATCTGACTTGCTTAAATATTCTTTGCCATCTATAAATTGGTTAATTTTTCTCATATTAATTATAAAAATTATACATAAAATATGACACAAGAAATGGTATGGCGCAATGCGAAAACTTGATCTACATGATTTAACTCTTGAAGAAGCATACGATGAGTTTAATGAATTTATAAATAAGGCTTACAGTGATAATATTAATAAAGTTGAAGTAATAACTGGTAAAAGTGGCCAGATTAGAAGAGAGTTTCCCTATTGGTCAGAAAATTCTCATCAAATAAAATACCATGAGATAAGCTGGCATGGTGGAAGCTTTGTCGTAAAAATTGAAAAAAAATATTAATAGATGCTAATTGTCATATTGGCATGATTCTAACTTAGTAAATTTTGAATAAATAATTATATATTCTTACAGATAAGCGGAAGACTTTTTAACTCCCCTTAATTTTTCTTCCGCTTTATCAACTAATAATAAAGGAACTAAAAAAATGATAAATTTTTTCTCAACTGCTTTTATAGTTATTTCCTTATTGCTAATAAGTCTTAGTTTTCAGATAACTGTAGTATAAAAATTCGTAAATTATCTAGAGGCAATCATTCTTTTGATACCTGAAATAGCCTCTGCTGGATTTAGACCTTTTGGACAAGTTTGAGTGCAATTCATGATAGTATGGCATCTATAAACCTTAAAAGCGTCATCTAACTCTTCTAATCTTTCTCTTCGTGACTCGTCTCTACTATCCTGAAGCCACCTATATGATTGCAATAGTACTGCAGGACCAAGATATTTATCACTATTCCACCAATAACTTGGGCATGATGTAGAACAACAGGCACATAAAATACATTCGTAAAGACCGTCTAACTTTGCTCTTTCTTCTCTTGATTGTAAATTCTCATCAGTGTCAGATTTTTTCGTAATATTTAACCATGGCTTAATGGAAGCCAATTGCTTATATAAAGTCTTTAGGTTTGTAACTAAATCTTTAATAACAGGCATGTGGGGTAAAGGATAGATTTTAATTTCTTTTTTAACATCCTCAATTGGTTTTGTGCATGCTAATGTATTGGTGCCATCAATATTCATTGCACAAGATCCGCATATACCTTCTCGGCATGATCTTCTAAAAGTTAATGTTGGATCTATTTCATTTTTGATTTTCATTATTGCGTCTAAAACCATAGGACCACAATTGTCCAAATCTACTTCATAACTATCCATTCTTGGATTTTTATCGTCTTCTGGAGACCATCTGTATATTGAGATTTTTTTCTTATTTTTTATATCGTCAGGTAATGAATAATCTTCACCTTTTACAAGCTTAGAGTTATCAGGGAGATTAAACTGAACCATTAGTAAACTCTCGCTTTAGGCTCAATATATTTAACTTCATTTGACAATGTATATTCATGCACTGAACGATAATCTAAATTACACTCTTTATCGTTAGTCCATGCTAACGTATGAACCATCCAGTTTTTATCATCTCTTTCTTTATAATCTTCACGAGCATGCGCTCCTCTACTTTCTTTTCTATTATGTGCAGAATTCATTGTAACAACAGCCTGGGCGATAAGATTTTCATATTCTAATGTTTCAAGTAGGTCTGTGTTCCATACAAGTGATTTATCAGTTACTGAGATATCGCTTGACTCAAGCCATATTTCTTCAATTTTTTTCTTACCTTCAGATAAAATTTCATCATCTCTAAATACTGCACAGTGATTTTGCATAACTTTCTGCATTTTATCTCTCAGTTGTGAAGTGGGAATTGTTCCGTTTGAATTCTTAATCTTATCAAAACGGTCTAGAATTTTATCGACCGCGCTATGATCAATTTCTTTATTTGGATCAGTTTTTGATACTGTATCATTAATGCGATCTGCTGCAGCTTTACCAAATACGACAAGATCAATTAGAGAATTTGAGCCAAGTCGATTTGCTCCATGAACAGACACGCATGCTGCTTCACCAATTGCCATAAGGCCTGGCACAGGAACTTCCTCTCCATTTACAGAGGTCATCACTTCACCATGGAAATTCGTTGGAATACCACCCATATTATAATGCACTGTTGGGATTACTGGGATCGGGGCTTTAGTCACATCTACACCAGCAAATACTTTTGCAGACTCAGAAATACCAGGCAGTCTCTCATTTAAAACTTTTGGCTCAAGATGATCTAAATGTAAATAGACATGGTCTTTGTTTGGACCAACGCCTCTACCTTCAATTAACTCTTTTGTTATTGATCGAGAGACTACGTCCCTAGAAGCTAAATCTTTCGCAGAGGGAGCGTACCTCTCCATAAACCTTTCACCTTCACTGTTTACTAAGTAACCACCTTCACCTCGAGCACCTTCAGTAATCAAACATCCAACGCCGTAAACACCAGTAGGATGAAATTGGACAAACTCCATATCCTGTAAAGGAAGTCCTGCTCTCAATACCATTGCATTACCATCACCTGTACATGTATGTGCTGAAGTAGCTGAGAAATATACTCTTCCATACCCACCAGTCGCGAGAACAGTCGACTTCGCATTAAAAACATGAATCTTACCATCTTCTAGACACCATGTAACTACACCTCTACATTCACCATTGACCATGATTAAATCAAGAGCAAAGTATTCAATATAATAATCAACGCCATGTTTAAGTGATTGACCGTATAGAGTATGAATAATTGCATGACCCGTTCTATCGGCAGCAGCACACGTTCTTTGAGCAGTGCCTTCACCATAATTTTTTGTCATACCACCAAATGCTCTTTGATATATTTTACCATCCTCAGTTCTACTGAACGGCACTCCATAATTCTCTAATTCTAAAACAGCCTTTGGAGCATTTTTACATAAATACTCAATAGCATCTTGATCACCAAGCCAATCAGATCCTTTTACAGTATCGTACATGTGCCAGCGCCAATCATCATCGCCCATATTTCCTAACGCCGCAGATATTCCACCTTGCGCCGCGACGGTATGACTTCTGGTTGGAAATACTTTTGAAATACAAGCTGTCTTGTACCCATTTTCGACAGCTCCAACAGTTGCTCGAAGACCGGATCCTCCGGCTCCAACAACTACAACATCATAATCATGGTATTCAATTTCGTATTTCATAATAAGTTACAAAAGTATCATTAAAATCGATAGACAGACAAATAATGAAATACCAGTAAAGAATGATGATATCAAAATCTTTAGCAGTTTATGAACCTTAGGATCATGAACATAATCATCCATAATTTCATTTATACCTGTATTCATATGAAATATGCCTAAAATCATAAAAATCAATATAAAGAAAATCGACCAAGTGCCCGATATTTCAAGTAAAATTTGCTCATACGAAAGTCTTGAAAACCTTAGGATGGATATTAGTAAATATGCAATAAAGGGTAATAGAGCAATTGAGCTATATTTATGGAACTTCCATATATTACGAGCTGATGCCATAAATTAGATTACTCCGTATAATATTAGCCAAAAACATATAGTGAGAATCACAGCAACAGATAAAGCAGTCCAGCCTGTTATCTTTGCAACATTCAAATCTAGACCATAGCCATAATCCCAAAGCAAGTGCCGGATACTACTTAATATATAAAAAAATATACAAAACGATAAGCCTATAAGAACTGTTCTTATGAAAACATTGTCTGAAATTGAAATAACTAATTTAAAAGTATCTTCGCCTAGTCCAATTGATAATAAATAAATTATTATAATCATTGATCCTAATGATGAAACCACTCCTGATATTCTATGAAGAATGGATAGTAAAGATGTAGTTTGCCATCGATATATTTGAAGATGAGGTGATAGAGGACTATTCATGATTTCTATTATATCAAATTCTCAAATTTAAAGAAATTAATCTATATTTTTTTTGGAACAAGCACCCAGTAGTCTAAACTTAAGAGGACATCAGAATTAAATTTTCCATTTTGATCTTGGTGTTGGAACTGATATGGCTGAGCATCTCCAAGGCCATTAGTCCTAATGCGTAACGCACCAAGAGTGTCTGAAACATCAACTTTTTCTATAATTTTACTCCATGCAAAAACAGTTTTACCTGCAAAGCATGGGGATGCATGTGTTCCTCCATTAATAGCAATTATCTTAAATGCATTTGATAGTCCATTGAAAGATATTGATCTGGTCAAACTGATAACATGACCACCGTAGACAATTCGTTTACCGAATCGACCACCCTTTTCAACAAAATGATTAAAATGAACCTTAGCATTATTCTGATATAGTTTTGTAGCCATCATATGTTCCGCTTCCTCTACAGTAATACCATCAATATGATTTATTTTTTCATCTATTTTATAATCTTCAAATACAAGATCTGATCCAGCTGCAGTAAAATCATAATTTTTCATCTCAAACTGGTAATCTTTTGAAATTGCAATAACTTCTTCTTTTGTTACTTCTGAATTTAATTTAGGAATTACAGATTCTATTTTAGGAAGACTTTTATTTTTTTTACGAACCATAACCCATCTCTTATAATCAATTACGGCTTCATTTTTTTGATTCAATCCAGTCGAATGAACATAAACGACACCGTTGTCACCATTAGAATTTTCTTTTAACCCAATTACTTCAGAATGAGATGTAATTGTATCTCCAGGATAAGCAGGTTTTAAAAATTTACATTCAGCATATCCTAAATTTGCAATTGCATTTAAAGAGATATCAGGAACAGTTTTACCAAAAGCAATGTTAAATAATAAAAAATCATCAACTGGTGACTCTTTAAGCGAAAGCTGTTTTGCAAATTCATTTGAGGAGTGTAGGGCATACCTTGATCCGTATAGAGCAGTGTAAAGTGAGCAATCTCCTAATGTAATAGTTCTTGGCGTTGCATGAGAAATTTTTTGACCCATTGAAAAATCCTCAAAAAAATTACCAATTTTATATTTTGAACCACTTTTAACTTCTATTGGAATAGACTCATTATCTTTTGAAACTTCCATGATTAGTTTTTCAGCTTCTAAAATTCTTCTTGCATGAGCGACATGAAGTTCTTCAATTTGACTTCCTTCAAATATAATCACGCCAACTTCAGGGTCTTCTTTACGGGCTTTTTCAAAAGCACTTACAATGCTTCGAGCCTTTTCTAATTGATCAGGTGTCGGTGTAAAAATTTTATTACAAATACTTATTTGGGAAGGATGAATCAGAGTCTTACCATCAAATCCTAGACCATGACTATAAACACACTCTTGTTCAAATCCTTCACTATCTCTAATGTCATTAAAAACTCCGTCTAATATTGATATTTTATAAGCTTTTGAAGCCATCATGCACTTTTCAAAACTAGTTTGAAGAGCTGTCCTCTTAAGATCTTCCTCAATGCCTAGTTCTGTCGATAGATCATTGGTCCCCATCACAAAACATTTAAGAGTTTTGGATGCTTTTGCAATTTCGTATGCATTCACAATTGAAAGAGCAGTTTCCATCATTACCCATATTTTTATATCTTTATTGTTTACTAATTTCTCACATTCAATAACATCATCTGCACTATTAACTTTTGGGATCAAAATGGCATCAGGGATACAATGATCTAAAATTTTAAGATCATCTTTCCCTATATCAGTATCTAATGAATTTATTCTAACAACCTGCTCTTTATCTTTATTTACTCCAGAATTAATTATCTTAATTAAAGAGTCTCGCGCACTCTCCTTTGCGTTTGGAGCAACAGAATCTTCTAGATCATAAATTAAAGCATCCACATCAAGCGTTGACGACTTCTTCAGAGCTTTTTCATTTGATCCGGGCACATAAAGTATACTTCTTCTTGGTTTTCTTACATCTTTTCTCATTTTTATAGATAACTCTCAATTAACATTTCAGCAATTTGAATAGTATTTAAAGCTGCGCCTTTTCTTAAATTATCAGATACTACCCATATTGATAAACCATTTTTTATCGCACTATCCTCTCTTATTCTTGAAACATAAGTATCATCATTTCCAGCACTTTCTCGTGGAGTTACATACCCACCATCTTCTCTCTCATCAAGCAAAGTGCAACCATTAGCATTCTTGATAGCTTGACGAGCTTCTTCCACAGATACCTTATTTTCAAATTCGATATTAACTGCTTCTGAATGTCCGATGAAAACTGGAACTCGTACGCATGTAGCACTGAATTTTATATCTTTATCAAGAATTTTATTTGTTTCTTGTCTCATTTTAGTTTCTTCTTTTGTATATCCATCATCTCCAAATTTATCGATATGAGGAATTACATTAAAAGCAATTGGCTTAGTGAAGTTCACATTATCTTTTATCTCATCTGAGAACATATTTTTAGTTTGATCAAATAGTTCATCCATTGCAGCCTTACCTGCACCAGATACTGATTGATATGTAGAAACAATAACACTTTTAATTTTAGATAATTCATGAAGTGGTTTAAGTGCAACCACTAATTGAATAGTTGAGCAATTTGGATTGGCAATTATGTTTCTATTTTTAAAATTTTTTAAATCCTTAGGATTCACTTCAGGAACAATGAGTGGAATATCATCATCCATTCTAAAATGGCTTGAATTATCTATAACGATACAGTTCTTTTTTGCAAATTCTGGTGCCCATTTTTCTGATGTACTTGATCCAGCAGAAAAAAGTGCAATATTAACCTTAGAAATATCAAAATTTTCTATATCCTCAACAACTAATTCTTCATCTCCAAAATCTACTTTTGAACCAGCACTTCTACTAGAAGCTACTGGAAAAATATTTTTAGATTTAAATTTTTTATCATGAAGAATATTAAGCATTTCACGCCCAACATTTCCTGTCGCTCCAACTATTGCAATCTTATGATCCATTATCTGCACCTAAATCAGATATTTGTTTGACGATTTCATCTCCCATTTCCTGAGTAGTGAGATTTTTATTTTCATCCCCAAGCAAATCTTTAGTTTTAAATCCATTTTCAAGAACCTTATTAACAGCTGTACTTATCAAATCAGATGCTTTGTCCATATTAAATGAATATTTTAAGCACATCGCAAAACTGAGAATAGATGCAATTGGATTTGCAATACCTTGACCAGCTATATCAGGAGCTGATCCATGAACTGGTTCATACAAAGCTTTTCTAAAGTTATTTTGATCTATTTCCCCCAATGATGCAGATGGAAGCATTCCTAAGGATCCAGTAAGCATAGAGGCTTCATCAGATAAAATATCTCCAAATAAATTGTCAGTAACAATTACATCAAATTGTTTTGGATTTCTTACAAGCTGCATTGCACAATTATCTGCATACATATGTGAAAGTGAGACATCGTTAAATTCATTGTCATGAACATACTGAACCTCTTCTCTCCAAAGAATTCCTGATTCCATAACATTTGATTTTTCACAAGAAACAACTCGATTATCTCTTTTTTGTGCTAACTCAAAAGCAATTCTAGCAACTCTTCTTATTTCGTGCGTTGCATATACTTGAGTATTTATACCAACCCGACTTCCATCGCTCTTAGTTTCGATGCCCCTCGGTTTTCCAAAATAAACACCACCTGTTAGCTCTCTGACTATCATTATGTCTAGGCCTGAAACTAGATGAGGCTTCAATGAAGAAGCTTCCACCATAGACTCAAAGCACAATGCCGGTCTAAGATTTGCAAATAGATCTAACTCTTTTCTAATTTTTAGTAATCCTTGCTCGGGCTTTAAAGAAAAATCTAAGTTATCCCATTTTTCTCCACCAACTGCTCCAAGTAGAACTGCATGAGAAGATTTAGCTTTCTCTAGAGTCTCATCTGCCAAAGGAACTCCATATCGATCATATGCTGATCCACCTATATCATCTTTCTCAATATCAAATTGAACGTCAAACATTGATGAAATAATAGAAATAACTTTATCAACCTCAATCATAACCTCGGGACCAATTCCATCTCCTGGAAGAATTAATAATCTAAAATTTTTACTCATTTTAATTTATTTCCATATAACCAGGGAATTTCATTCTCTTGATCTTCTTCAAAGTGGCCAATTGAAGCTACTTTATTTAAAGTCAGACCAATATCATCAAGTCCTTCAAGCAAACATTTCTTTTTAGCTGGATCGATTTCAAAACTAATTTCTTTTTTTTCATTATTTTCTAAGAAAGTAATATTTTGTTTTTCTAAATCTATATTGAAATTTAATATACTGTCGGATGTGTCCTGTAATCTTGAAACTGTTGCTTCATCAAGGATTATAGGCAAAATTCCATTTTTGAAACAATTGTTATAAAAAATGTCTGCATAACTTGGTGCAATTATACATTTAATACCATAATCAGCTATAGACCACGGAGCATGCTCACGAGAGGATCCACAGCCAAAGTTTTTACCCGCTATAAGTATACTAGCGTCTTTATACTGTTCTTGGTTAAGGGCGAAAGAACTAATTTTGTTTCCATCTTGATCATATCTTAACTCGTAGAATAAAAATTCCCCAAGTCCAGTTCGCTTGATTGTTTTTAAGAACTGTTTTGGAATAATCATATCAGTATCCACATTAGTTATACGTAGTGGTATTGCATGACCGCTGAGTTTATTAAATTTTTCCATTAAAGATCTCTAAAATCAGTAAGCTTACCTCTGATTGCCGCTGCTGCTGCCATTTGAGGACTCATTAAATGGGTTCTACCACCTCTACCTTGCCTGCCTTCAAAATTTCGATTAGAAGTTGAAGCACACCTTTCTTGAGGCTGTAACTTATCTGCATTCATTGCTAAGCACATTGAACATCCTGGATCTCTCCAATCAAAACCTGCTTCAATGAAAATCTTATCTAAGCCTTCTTTTTCTGCTTGCTCTTTTACCAACCCAGAGCCAGGAACAATCATAGCATGAACACCTTTTTCAACTTTTCGGCCTTTTGCAATTTGTGACACAGCTCTTAGATCTTCTATTCTACCATTGGTACAAGACCCGATAAAAACTTTATCTATTTTAATTTCATTAACAGGCATATTTGGCTCTAACCCCATATAATCAAGCGCTCTCTCAATTGATTTCTTTTTGTCAGCATTTTTTTCAATTTCAGGATCTGGAACAAATCCGTCTATGGAAACAACATCTTCAGGGCTTGTACCCCATGTAATTTGTGGAATTATTTCATCTGCCTTAACTTCAACAACTGAGTCATAGTGGGCACCTTCATCAGTAGCTAATGATTTCCAATAATTGACTGCATCTTCAAAAACTTCACCTTTCGGTGCTAAAGGTCTTCCTCTAAGATATTCACATGTTTTTTCATCTGGACTTATTAAGCCAGCTCTTGCTCCTGCCTCAATAGACATATTACAAACAGTCATCCTACCTTCCATGGAAAGATTTCTAATTGCCTCACCAGTATATTCAATGACATAGCCTGTTCCACCAGCAGTCCCTATCTTTCTTATAATTGCTAAAACAATATCTTTTGCAGTAACACCTTCAATAACTTTACCAGTAATTTTAATGCACATATTTTTTGCTTTTGTTTGAACAAGTGTTTGAGTTGCAAGTGTATGTTCAACTTCTGATGTTCCTATTCCCCATGCCAATGCACCGAAGGCACCATGAGTTGAGGTATGACTATCTCCACAGACTATCGTCATTCCTGGTTGAGTAAAGCCTTGCTCTGGACCAACAATATGAACTATCCCTTGACGCTTATCGGTCATCGGCAAATATGTGATATTATTTTCTTTTGCATTCATTTCTAATGTTTCCACTTGAAGTTTAGAGTCTGGATCAGCTATACCTTTATCTCTATCTGCCGTTGGAACATTATGATCTGCTGTTGCTAAAGTAAACTCAGGACGTCTGACTTTACGTCCAGATAATCTAAGGCCTTCAAATGCCTGTGGACTTGTTACTTCATGAACAAGATGTCTATCTATATATAGAATAGTAGTTCCATCATCATTGGTATCTACAATGTGACTTTCCCATATCTTATCATATATTGTTTTTGGAGTACTCATAAGCAAATCAAAAATGTTAAGTTTGAAACTGAAAGACTAATCTTTCAGTTCTTCAGCTTTATCTTCGGTTTTTTCTTCTTGAGTAGTTTCTTCTAAGTCTGATTTTTCTGTTTCAGCAACATTAGCTTCAGAATTTTCATCATTTGATTCTTCAGAAGAAGCTTCCTCAGTTAAATATTCTTCTTCAAGAACTTCATCATTTTCAGAAATAAATAAACTTGCAAGGTCAGGCTGTTTACTTCTCATTCTTTCAACGATTCTGGCTTTCTTACCAGTAAGATCTCTTAAATAGTATAATTTAGCTCTTCTAACTTGTCCGCTTCTAACTAACTCTACTGAGTCGATAGACGGGCTGAATATAGGAAATACACGCTCTACACCCTCGCCAAATGAAATTTTTCTTACAGTAAAAGAAGAACTCAATCCTCTATTTTTTTTTGCAATACAGACACCTTCAAAAGCCTGTATTCTTTCTCGGGTTCCTTCTCTAACCTTAACATTCACTTTTACAGTATCACCTGGATGAAACTGGGGAATTTTTTTACCCTTAATTAATGTCTTAATCTGATCTGTTTCAAATTGTTCAATGATATTCATGGTTTCCTCGATCGGTGTTTTAATACTTTATTTCTTTGTTGTCTTGTTTTTTTTGTATTTTTTCAATAAATCTGGCCTTATTTTTTGGGTTAATTTGAGTGAGTTTTTCATCCTCCATTCAGATATTAACTTATGATTGCCAGATTGAAGCTCTTCAGGAATCTTTAAGTTCTTCCATATTCTGGGTCTAGTATATTGAGGAAATTCAAGTAGATCTTGGCTAAAACTCTCATCTTTTAAGGACTCCTTCTCTCCCAATGTTCCGGGCAATAGCCTCACAGCAGCCTCAATAACCGTTTGAGCTGCAACTTCGCCCCCTGCAAGGATATAATCGCCCAAACTATATTCATCAAATTTATAGAAATCTAAGACCCTTTGATCGATACCTTCATATCTGCCACATAAAATGATTAACTCATTCTTCTTTGTGAATCTTTTTATATCTTTTTGTGTAATTGGTTTACCTCTTGGAGTTAAGTTAATGAGAGATATTTTCTTTTTTTCTTTAATTCCACGTAATGAAGCATCAATAGCCTTACCAATTATATCTGCTCTTAAAATCATTCCAGGCCCGCCTCCAGATGTAGTATCATCGACTGACTTGTGATTGTCTTTTGCGTAATCACGTGGATTAAATAACTTCAGAGACCATATTTTTTTCTTAAGAGCTCTACCAATTACTCCAACTCCTAAAACTCCTGGAAAGCTCTCGGGAAATAAAGTTATTACTTTTACTTTAAACGTATTTTTTTTCATTCTAAATATTGGGAGATATTTTTTAAATAAATTATTTTTTTCTTTTGATCTACTTTCTCAATTGTATCATCACTAAAAGGTATAAAATATTTTTTGTCATTCGATAAAGTTGTAACTTCTATCAAATCAGATGAACCAAAATTATTTACACTAATTACTGGGCCAATAATTTCTTCATTACTAATTACAGATAATCCAATTAAGTCATTAAAATAATATTCATCACCAATATCTGGAAGCTGACTTCTGTTAATTAATATATTTTTATTTAGGATATCATCGACTTTGTTTCGCGAGTCAATTTCAGAACAACTGACTATAAAATACTCCTTTAATGAACGAACTTTTTTTAAAAAAATTCCATCATACATTTCATCAATAAATAATTGATTGTATGTAAATAAGTCATCAGGGTCAGTTGTAAAACTTTTTATCTTAAATTGACCCTGAATACCATGAGCTGAAATTACTTGTCCTACGACAACTTTATCGTTCATTAATAAATAAAATTATTCTTTTTTATCTCCATCTTCCTCTGCTGGAGCTTCTGCTTCTGCTGGAGCTTCCTCTTCTGCTGGAGCTTCTGCTTCTGCTGGAGCTTCCTCTGCTGCTGGAGCTTCTGCTGCTTCTTTTTCTGCCGCTAGCCTTTCTTGAGCTTTTTTCTTAGGCAACGCTTTTTTTGGATTATCTTTTTGAGCTGGCATTGGAATAATATTTGCTTCACCCAACCATCTTGCAAGCTTGTCAGTTGGTTTTGCACCCTTATCAATCCATGACTTGATTTTGTCAAAGTCTAGTTGAACACGATTCGGATCATCTTTCTTAAGAAGTGGATTATAAAGTCCAACTTTTTCAATGAATCTACCGTCTCTAGGAAATCTAGAGTCTGCAACTACAACTCTGTATACAGGTCTTTTTTTAGACCCTGCTCTTGATAGTCTTATTTTTAATGCCATTTTTATGCTCCTTGTTTATTAATTTATTTTAAAAAATTTTTGTTTATGCCGTTTCCCAGTTGGTTACCAATATCCATTGGGTTAATATTCTGTAATCCTTTTTTTGAAAGCTTTTTCATCATATCTGCCATTTTTCTATGCTGCTTTAAAACTTTATTAATATCTGAAACTACAGTTCCAGATCCCTTGGCAATTCTTTTCTTTCTAGACCCATTAATTATTTTAGGTTTTGTTCTTTCATATGGAGTCATTGATAAAATGATTGCCTCTTGACGTTTGATTGAATCTTCATTCATGTTCGCATTGTTTTGAATATCCCCTAGGTTTTTTAACCCAGGAATAAATTTCATTATGCTTGATAGTCCACCCATTTTCTTCATCTGAGAAATTTGAGATAGTAAATCATTAAGATCAAATTCACCTTTTTGAATTTTATTTGCGATTTCTTCTGCTTTTTCATGGTCAATATTTTCTGATGCTTTTTCAACAAGAGATACAATATCTCCCATTCCCAAAATACGATTTGCAATTCTTTCAGGATGGAAAACTTCTAAATCAACAATCTGCTCACCTACACCCATAAATTTTATAGGACATCCAGTGGCGACTTTCATACTTAATGCAGAGCCACCTCGTGAGTCACCATCTATTCTTGTGAGCATTGATCCTGTTACCTTTACAGTAGTTGCAAAATCAGTAGCAACTTTCATAGCTTCCTGACCTGTTAAACTGTCTAAAACTAAAATAGTTTCATTTGGTACAATTTCACTTTCAATTAAATTTAACTCTTCAAGAAGTTCATTATCAATGTTTATGCGGCCAGCAGTATCATATAAAACAAATTCAATATTATTTTTAGATATATAATCTCTAGATCTCTTAATAATTTCAATTGGAGTTTCTTTTTCAACTTTTTCTAAGATTGGAATATCAATTCTATTGCCTAAAGTTTTAAGTTGTTCATAAGCCGCTGGCCTTTGAACATCCAAAGAAACTAATAAGATTTTTTTTGAAAATTTTTCTTTTATATGATTGGCAATTTTACCTACAGATGTTGTTTTTCCTGAACCCTGAAGACCGATAAATAAATAATTATTAACATCTGAATTATTTATATTTAGGTCTACAGTATTTGAGCCCAATGTTTCTATCAATTCATCATTGACAATTTTAATTATCATCTGAGAAGGTGTGATCGCTTGGATTACATTCTGTCCAAGAGATTTTTCCTTTATATTAGCAATAAAGCTTTTTACTACCGGCAAAGAAACATCGGCTTCAAGCAAAGCTCTCCTAATATCTCTCATTGCTAAATCAAGAGACTCTTCGTTTATCGTTCCTGTTTTTTTTAGATTCGAAAAAACTGATTCAAATCTATTTACCAAATTTTCAAACATAATACTTCCTATTTTCCAGCAGCTATTGCATCAGTGGGCGAAACTCGCTGACTGATGTCGACACCTATATTAGGTACCGCAAAATAATAATTCTGCGGAAAACAGCTGTTAATTAATCAAAAGTGATAGATATGTCAAGGTGATATTAGGTTTCAATATTTCTGGTATATTTAGCAGCCTCTCATTATAACAATAATCATGACAATACTTAAATTCACAAAAATGCATGGATTGGGCAATGATTTTGTAATTTTTGATCAAAGATCAAATGGTTATGGCTTTACAAAAGATGAAGTCGTTAAAATTGCTGATCGAAATACTGGCATAGGATGTGATCAGATTATATTGATTAAGGCGTTAACAGATTATGATGGTGAGTTAATAGAATTTTACAATTCTAGTGGGGAAGAGGTCATGGCCTGTGGAAATGGTTCAAGATGTGTAGCAAACTTACTCATGAAAGAAAAAAATGTTAATGAAATCACGATCAAAACTAAAGAAAGATCTCTTAACTGCCACAGAGTTTCAGATGATATAATAAGTATTGATATGGGAAAACCAAAGTTTGATTGGAAGGAAATTCCTCTAAAAGAAGACCCAGGTGAAAAACAAATTGTATTCACTTTTGGAGGTAAATCTCTAGATAGTCCATTTTTTGTTAACGTTGGTAACCCACATATAGTTTTCTTCGTTAATAATATTGATAAATTCGATATTTTAAAATTTGGCCCTGAAATTGAAAATCATGATTTATTTCCTGAAAAAATAAACGTGAGTATAGCCAATGTTGTTTCAAAAAATGAAATAAACTTAAATGTTTGGGAGAGAGGAGCAGGATACACTCTAGCATGTGGAACGGGTGCTTGTGCAACTGCTGTTGCAGCTATAAGTAGTCTTAATTTACAAAATCAATTAAAGGTATCATTGCCTGGTGGTACTTTAGAAATACATTATAAGATAGATAGTAATATTATCATGTCAGGTGAAACAGAAATAAGTTTTGAGGGAAGCTTTGAGTTATAAAATTAAAACATTTGGATGTAGATTAAATTTTTATGAATCTGAGGTAATTAGAAAATTTGCTGATAAAAATAAAATTGAAAATACGACATTTATAAATAGTTGTGCTGTTACTAATAAAACTGTCAGAGATTTAAAAAGTACAATACGTAAACTAAAGAAAGAAGACCCTAAAAATAAAATTGTATTAACAGGCTGTGCTGCCCAAATACATAAAGAAGAGTTTAATGAAATTGATGAAGTTAGCTCACTAATAGGTAATCGAGAAAAACTAGATAATAAAATATATGAAGCAATATCTGAGAATTTAGAAAATAAAAAGATCGTTGCAGTTTCAGATATCTTAGAGGACAAAAAAGCACAATCACCTGTTATTGATAGTGTAAAAGATAAAATTAGAGCTTTCGTTCAAATACAAAATGGATGCGATCATAGATGTACATTTTGTATCATCCCCTTTGGGAGAGGAAATTCACGAAGTGTTGAATACTCAATAATTATTGAGCAAATAAGAAATTTGATTAATAAAAATTGTAAAGAGATAGTTTTAACAGGAGTTGATTTAACAAGTTACGGCCATGATCTTGATGATAAAATTTCATTAGGGCAACTTATAAAAAAAATACTTAATGATGCACCTGAACTTAACAGATTAAGATTATCCTCTCTTGATGTAGCAGAAATAGATCCAGATTTATTTGATGTTATTGAGAATGAATCAAGATTACTTCCTCATATTCATTTGTCCCTACAAGCAGGAGATAACATGATCTTAAAAAGAATGAAAAGGCGTCATAGCAGGGATGACTCCATTAATCTTATCAAAAAGATAAGGAAGCTTAGACCAGATGTAGTATTTGGATCTGATTTTATTGCAGGTTTTCCAACAGAAACTGAAGAAATGTTTCAGAACACTATCAATCTTATTAAAGAATGTAATATCACTTTTTTACATGTATTCCCTTTTTCTCCGAGAAAAGGAACACCAGCAGCAAGGATGCCACAAGTTAAAGGCGATATAATAAAAAAAAGAGCTGAGGTGTTACGTCAACTAGCAAAAAAACGAATCACAAATTATTATAAAAAATTAAAAGATCAAAAAGTATCAGTTATTGTTGAAAGTAAAAATAGAGGAAGGACAGATAATTTTGCTAAAATATCAATTCCAGATAATTTCAAGAATGGTGAATTACTCAGTATGATTGTTACTGGGCATAACGATTACGGACTTACAGGTAAAGTTATTGTTTAAAAATTTACAAAAAACTATTTCTAGAGTATTTGCTTCACAAAAAGTTGACGATGAAAATTTAATTCTATTTGAAGATACTCTTATTCAAGCAGATATTGATATTGAAACATCTGAGAAAATTATAAATGAATTAAAATCATCAAGATTTTCTGAACAAGTATCAATAGAAGACATTCAAAATAAAGTAATTGAAATAATTTCAAAAATTTTAAAAAATGCAGAAGCTAAATATGAATTTAAACTTTCTGAAAAGATAAAAGTTATTTTATTTATTGGTGTAAATGGAACTGGAAAAACAACAACCATCGCAAAATTTGCAAAAAAATTCAAAGATAATGATAATTCTATCCTTCTAGTCGCCGGAGATACATTCAGAGCTGCTGCAACGGAACAGCTCGGTGTTTGGGCAGACAGATTAAATATTCAAATTTTTAAAGGGGAGAAAAATTCTGATCCTGCGAGTATTGCCTACAAATCAATCGAAGTTGCAGAAAATAATTCAAATAATATTCTATTAATTGATACAGCGGGAAGATTACAGAATAAAAGCGATCTCATGGATCAATTAGGTAAGATTGATAGAACACTAAAGAAATTAAATGAGGAATATCCAAGTGAAACGATTATTGTTCTAGATGCCACAACTGGGCAAAATGCTATAAAACAAATTGAGGAATTCAATAAATATTCAAAAATTACTGGTATTGTTATGACTAAATATGATGGAAGTGCAAGTGGAGGAACTCTTATTTCTATAGCAAATAAGTTTGATATTCCAATTTATGCATTAGGAAATGGAGAGGCACTAGACGACTTAGAATTATTTAATGCAGAAAAATTTGCAACTCAATTATTCGCTCATTTCTAAATGAAGGCTATCACCATCATAGGGAAAACTCTCAATCATATCCTCATCTATCTCAACACCAAGTCCAGGCGCTTCATTTAATAAGACACTTCCTGCTTCCCATTTAAAATATTTCTTCATAATTTTACAGTCAAAACCCTTCCAATCTTTAATTCCCTCAAGAATAAGAAAATTGGATATTGATGCTGCAACTTGAATATTTGCAGCGGCTACTATAGGACCACAGTACATATGAGGAGCTATGGATAAATGATTTGCTTCTGCCATTGATGCAATTTTTTTTCCTTCTAAAATTCCTCCTACTCTTCCCATATTCAATTGAAGTATTGATGCCGCTTGCTTATTAATGATTTCATTAAATTCATATTTAGTAGTAAGTCTTTCGCCTGCTGCAACTGGAAAATTAATATGTCTTGCAACTTTTGCCATTGCGTCTGAATTATTTGGTGGAACTGGCTCCTCTAACCAAAAAGGATCATATTTTTCAATTTCACTTGATAATCTTATAGCGCTTTCAGGTGTCATTTGACCATGGGTTCCAATAAGTAAGTCACATTGATCACCCACAGCTTCTCGAATTGTTTTAACAAAATCAGCTACAAATGAAATTTCTTTTGAAGTCAATACTCGTGGATCATTAATCTTATATAGTCCAACTGGATCAAATTTTACTGCATCAAAACCTTGCTTTAAATACTCTGTTGCTCTTTCTCCAGCTAGAATGGCATTAGTGTAAACATTGCTTGCATCATTTGGTTCTGGATAAATATATGTATATGTTCTTAACTTTTCAGCGTGTTTGCCACCTAAAAGTTCATAGATGGGTTTGTTCAGCTCTTTACCATTTATGTCCCAAAGTGCGATTTCAATTGCACTTAAAACTCCTCCAAGAGAAATATCAGGTCTTTGTGAATAGCCACTTGAAAAAACCCTACGCCAAATTTTTTCAATATTAAAAGGGTTTTCATTTAAAATGTATCTTTCACATACATCTTCAATCATTTGTCTTGCTACTTTTGGATGAAATGGAATTCCATAGGCTTCTCCAAAACCAAAGATACCAGAGTCTGTAGTTAATTTTAAAAATATCCAGTACTTACCTCCAAACGATGGGGGAGGATTTCCAACGACGTATGTTTTAAAATCAACTATCTTCATTTCAATTTATGATATTTAATCTTGTCTTAAAGATCAAAAAGGATTGATAAAAGAAATAACAATACTTTCTGTTCCAGGATTTTCATCAGCTAAACTTGCATTTGAAATATGATTTAAGCTAATTCCAACCCTTTTATTTTTTTCTAAATTATAAGAAAGTTCTAGTTGACTTCGAAATTCTAGGTTGTTACCAAGGTCTTTACTCGAACCTTGATCATAGTACCCTGTTGCAAAACTTGGGGTAAGATTCCACTTATTTGATAAGGAGTAGTCTTTTCTCAATCCAAGATAAAAATATTTACCACTATCTGTATTAACCATAAATCCTAAAAAGGGCTTAAGTTCATACTTCTCGTTAAAGTTATTATTTGATAAATATTCAACACGGGCTTCAAGAGAGTCAAACGTATCATTTACATCGAATTGACCAATTGAATAAGAATAAAAGCCATCAGCTTTTAAGTATGAACTAAAAGATAGAAATAAAAATAATAAAGCAGCAACTATTTTGATGTTCATAAGTAATAAGGAACGTTTAGTTTCCCCATACTACATATTTTTTATCATCTCCACCAGTAGTTACATAGCCTTGAGACCAAGTTACAAAATTTCCCTCAGAATCAGTAAAAGATGCTGTGCCGGTCTCTAATACTTCTTCTTCCTCTAATGAAGTTTCTGACTCAATGGATAGAGAATCGGAATTACTGGTTGAATTACTGGTTTTATTACTGCTCTCACTAACTAGTTCTTCTGGCCCAGGATCTTCCTCAAAGCCACCAGCAAATACATAGCTAGCAAAGAATAAAACAATAATTAAACTATTAAACGTTAATGATTTCATATTACTCCCATAAAAATTAATTGGGGTTATTAAATACATCGAAAGTGTTCGAATTTTGTCTTTCTTTAAAATTTCTCAATGCCCATCTAACACTTTCAAATGCCAACTGGTCCCAGGGAATTTCATCCCAACCAAAGAGGCCTACTTCTAAAGATTCTATACCTGCCTTTATATCTTCATTAAGCAATTTTGCTTCATAAATAACTTGTATTTGACTGATGTGTTTAAGTGAATAAGTTGCTAATAATCTTACAATTTGTATTTTTGCAAAAGCCTCTTCATAAGCCTCTCTTACTGCGCCTTCCTCAATACTTTCATTAATCTCTAGATAACCAGCAGGAAGTGTCCATAATCCTTTTTGTGGATCGATAGCTCTTTTGCATAAAAGAATTTTATCTTTATAAGAACATACTGAACCTGTAACTATTTTTGGATTTTGATACATAATATGATTGCAATTCTGACATATTGTTCTTACGTGAGTGTCTCCATCAGGTTTTTTTAGTATTAGTGACTGCGAACCACACTGAACACAAAATAATTTATCAAGATTATCCATTTTTTTTAAATTTTCTCAAAATAAATACAATTCCAATTAGTAAAATAATAATTGGACTAAACCATAAGAAATATGTGGATTGATTAATTGGCGGAGTCATTATTATCCAGTCACCGTACCTACTTACTAAAAAAGATTTAATCTCATTATCACTGTTACCATCAATGATCATCTCTGATATTAATTCTTTCATATCTTCAGCAGAGTCTGAGTTAGACTCATAAATATTTTGACCTTCACAAACAAGGCACCTTGTTTCTTTGAATAAATTATTTGCTCTTTCCTCTTGATCTACATTTAAGGCATATACACTTGATAACAAAAGTGAATAAGCAATCAATATATGAAAAATGTATTGAGATGATTTCAATTTAAGTCCTTTATTATTGGAATTATTGTGTCTTCCAACTCCGAGATATGAATTGGACCAATGTGTTTGTATATAATTTTGCCTCTATGAACGATAAAAGTCTCAGGTACACCAAAAACTCCCCATTCTATTGATGTTCTACCATCTGAATCAAATCCAATCTCCCTAAAGGGATTACCAAGAGTATTTATAAAATTGGTCGCGTTCTTTTTAGTATCTTTATGATTGATGCCATATAAATCTACATTATCGATTTTAGACAAAAGCTCTAGAACATTGTGTTCTGCTCTGCATGGAATGCACCATGATGCCCATACATTTATAAAATTAATATTCTCACTACTAGTTAAATCTTTACTA
>CACIBF010000006.1 GCA_902584815.1 uncultured Pelagibacteraceae bacterium | reverse complement strand
AAATTACCTGAGTCTGCTGGAGGTTCTTTTTTTTCATTTATATTCGGCCATACTTCTGAATATTTTTGGTTTATTTCAACCCATTTTCCATTTTCATCTTCTGTATCAGCTATGATTGCATCAACAGGACACTCAGGTTCACATACACCACAGTCTATACATTCATCTGGGTTAATTACCAGCATATTCTCACCTTCATAAAAACAATCTACTGGGCAAACCTCAACACAGTCTGTAAATTTACACTTAATACATTTTTCGTTAACAAGATACGTCATTAAAAATTAATTTTTGTTTTTTATCTTACCTACATCTGAGTCTTGAACGTAAAGTAGGCCTGATATTTTTCTTATTAAGCTATTTTCATAATCATCAATTCGCCCATCTGCAATTATGATTTTCCACATCATCTCAATAATTTCTAATTTCTCATCATAATCTAAGTTTTCATTTAGTTTTCTCGTGAACTGTTGAATATCATTTGAGTCATCATTGATTATAAGAGATAGTGAAAACAGCTCTTCAAGCTTTTCATTAGTCAAATCAAAATATTTCTTCAGAAGGGACTTTATTTTTTCTTTTTCAATATCATCAAAAACCCCATCATAGGCTGCAGTTTGAATTAAAAGTGCTGATATTGAGATTTGTAGAGTATCAAATGATGGTTCTTCTGTTTCTACTTTTGATTTAAAGGCTGATTTTAATTTTTCGAACATAAATTTATTGTTGCTTGTTATAAATTGAGTACAATATGTTGTATTAGTTTTAGAACAAAAGGTGTAGAGAATAAGTCCGAATCACTAACACCATATGTTCGCTGAATATTCTAATATTTTATTATTTTTATTACGATATATATAACATCTAATTACTAATTGAAAAGTCACTTTAATGGATAAAAAAAATGATAATAATGATCAGCTAACTGATTGGAAGAAGAAATTTGAGGCTGAAACTAAGACTTCAAGCACTGATGATATTATAATTAACACTGATGAAGGCATTGGAATCAAACCTCTGTATATAGAGGAAGATATAAAAAATCTAAACTTTGTTGATGTTGAATCCTTACCAGGTTACGAACCTTATACAAGAGGACCTAAAGCATCAATGTATGTAAATAGGCCATGGACGATAAGACAGTATGCAGGTTTCTCAACCGCTGAGGAGTCAAATAATTTTTATCGTAAAAATTTAGAAGCAGGACAGAAAGGTTTGTCGGTTGCCTTTGATCTACCAACTCATAGAGGCTATGATTCTGATGATGAAATAGTAATGGGAGATGTTGGTAAAGCTGGCGTAGCTATTGACTCAGTTGAGGATATGAAGATTTTATTTGATGGAATACCTCTAGATCAAATGTCAGTTTCAATGACTATGAACGGTGCAGTTTTGCCAATTCTTGCGTCATTTATTGTAGCAGGCGAAGAACAAGGAGTTGCTGTGAAAGATTTATCAGGAACAATTCAAAATGATATTTTAAAAGAATTTATGGTGCGGAATACTTACATTTATCCCCCAGATCCATCAATGAGAATAGTTGCTGACATAATTGAATATACGTCTAAAGAAATGCCTAAATTTAATTCTATTTCAATTTCAGGTTATCATATGCAAGAGGCTGGAGCAGATAATGTTCTTGAATTAGCATACACACTTGCTGATGGGATAGAGTATGTAAGAGCGGCTTTGTCCAAAGGATTAGATATTGATGATTTTGCTCCAAGACTCTCATTTTTTTTTGCAATAGGAACTGATTTCTTTATGGAAATCGCAAAACTTAGAGCCGCTAGAACTCTATGGTATAAAATTATGACAGATTTTGGTGCCAAAAATGAGAAATCATTAACACTTAGAACACACTGTCAGACTTCAGGTGTTTCTCTTACAGAAAAAGATCCTTATAATAATATTGTTCGTACTTCCTACGAGGCCTTGTCAGCAGTCCTTGGAGGTACGCAAAGCCTTCATACAAACTCATTTGATGAAGCAATAGCGCTACCTACAGAATTTTCAGCGAGGATTGCCAGAAACACTCAATTAATTTTACAGAATGAAACTGGAGTCACAAATACTGTAGACCCACTTGCTGGTTCATATTTTATTGAGAAAATAACAGATGAAGTTGCATCAAAAGCATGGGAAATTATTCAAGAAGTAGAGGAGCTTGGAGGTATGACAAAAGCAGTGAATGCAGGTATACCAAAATTAAAAATTGAAGAGTCGGCAACTAAAAAACAAGCAAAAATTGATTCTGGTGATAGGGTGGTTGTAGGTGTAAATAAATTTCAAAACCCAAAAGAACCCAAGATAGATGTATTAGTAATTGACAATGAAAAGGTTCGTGAAGACCAAATCAAAAAAATAAACTTACTTAAGGGCTCTAGAGATAATCAAAAACTTGAGAAATCTCTTAATGAGTTGACTGAGGATGCTAAGAATGGAAATAACCTTCTATATTCTGCAGTAAAAGCAATAAAAAATAGAGCTACGATTGGTGAAGTTTCAAAAGCATTAGAAAATGTTTTTGGTCGTCATTATGCGACTTCAGTTGGTGTATCTGGCGTATATGGAAAGTATTTTGAGGGGAATGAGGAATTTATGCATGTAACAAAAAAAATTCAAGATTTTGAAAAATCGTATGGAAGAAGACCTAGAGTATTAGTCGTAAAAATGGGACAAGATGGACATGATAGAGGCGCAAAAATTGTTGCCACTTCATTTGCAGACATTGGTTTTGATATTGATATGGGTCCATTATTTCAATCGCCAAAAGATGTAGCAAAGGATGCTGTAGAAAATGATGTACACGCAATTGGTGTGTCCACACTAGCTGCAGGACATAAGACATTGGTTCCAGAGTTAATGAACTCATTAAAAGAACAAGATCCTGAGAATAAAATAATCGTTTTTGTTGGAGGAATCATTCCTGAGCAAGATTATGACTTTTTGTATGAAAAAAATATTTCTGCAATTTTTGGCCCGGGATCAAATATTATTGAATCTGCAGAAAAAGTAATTGATCTAATATCTGATAAAAATAATCAATAGCTATGGAATTAGTCAAAAAGGTTCTAAATAATGATCGTGCCTCGATAGCTAAAGCTATAACATTAGTAGAGTCATCCAATCCAAAGGATAAAGAGGAGAGCAAGCAACTTATTTCAAGCCTAATTAATCATCCGGGTCACTCCATTCGCGTAGGTTTTTCTGGCCCCCCTGGTGTTGGAAAATCAACTTTTATAGAGTCTTTTGGTACATATTTAGTCAATAAAAATTACAAACTTGCAATATTAGCAATAGATCCTTCATCAAACCTCACAGGAGGCTCTATATTAGGTGACAAGACTCGTATGAGTGAAATTTCAAAAAGTCAGAATACATTTATACGCTCTACACCATCAAAAGGATCACTTGGAGGTGTATCTTATGGTACACGTGAAGCATCTATTATCCTTGATGCCGCAGGATATGATTTTATTTTTATCGAGACAGTTGGTGTTGGACAATCAGAAACTATGGCAGCAAACTTGGTTGATATTTTTACACTAATTGTTGGACCAGGATCAGGTGACGAATTGCAAGGAATTAAAAAAGGAATAACTGAGTATGCCGATATCTTTATTGTTAATAAAAATGATGGTGATTTAAAATTGCAAGCATCAAAAACTGCATCAGATTATAAATCAGCTTTAAGCTTTTATTCTAAACAAGATAACCAAGCAGCTAAGGAAGTTTTACTGGTATCCTCAATTGAACAGCAGGGAATGGACAGCGTTATTGATACAATAAATGAAATTATTAAGTTTAATAAGTTGAATAAAATTTTTGATGTAAGAAGAGAAAACCAATTAAGTTATTGGATTAAGGAAGAGATCAGAAATCAAATTCAGTCTAAACTTGACCTTGAGGTAGGCAATGATACTGAATTACTTGATATGACAAAGGCTGTCATCAAAGGAGAGATCAGTATTTATGATGTCTCAGATCATTTCCTAGATAAATTTTTGAAATAGATATAGATGTTGACAATATTATCTTTAGATATTATCAAGCATCTACTATGACTAGAGCATGTGATTTAACAGGAAAAAAAGTACAATTTGGCCATAACGTGAGTAAAGCTAACAATAAAACTAAGCGTAAATTTATTCCAAATATTCAATCAGTCACTTTCAAAAGTGAGATTTTAAATCAAAATCTCAAGCTAAATGTTGCCGCTTCTTCAGTTAGAACTGTAAGTAAGTACGGAGGTATTGACGAATTTTTAATCAGAACAAAATGTAAAGAACTTTCTCCTAAAGCGAAAAAATATCAGAAAGTTATTAAGAAACTTTCAGAAAAAAACTAGTTCATAGTTCTTCTTTTCTTCTTTTCATCCTCTTCAAACAAATCAACTAGTTGTTCTGTCATAACGTCAGCAAGTTGTTCTGCATCAACAATAGTTACAGCTCTTTTATAATATCTTGTAACATCATGACCTATTCCTACAGCTAATAACTGAATATTTGATTTACTTTCAATCCAACTTATTACACCTCTTAGATGCTTTTCAAGATAATTTCCTGAATTGACAGACAATGTACTATCATCAACTGGAGCTCCATCAGAGATAACCATTAAAATTTTTCTCGCTTCATACCTAGACTGAAGTCTTTTATGTGCCCACAACAAAGCTTCGCCATCAATATTTTCTTTTAAGAGACCTTCACGCATCATTAATCCAAGATTCTTTTTTGCTCTCCTCCAAGGCTCATCGGCTGCTTTATAAATTATATGTCTTAAATCATTTAGTCTTCCTGGAGCAGGTGGCTTATTATTTTGCATCCAATGTTCTCTACTTTTTCCACCCTTCCAAGCTTTAGTGGTAAATCCAAGAATTTCAACTTTCACTCCACATCTCTCAAGTGTTCGAGCAAGAATATCCGCACTCATAGCTGCAACCGTAATAGGTCTACCTCTCATTGAACCTGAGTTATCAATTAGTAATGAAACAACGGTGTCCTTAAAATCAGTGTCTTTTTCTTTTTTAAATGAAAGGGAATACATCGGATCCATTATAACCCTTGTCAATCTTGATGTATCTAACAAGCCCTCTTCGAGATCAAAATTCCAACTTCTATTTTGTTTAGCTAGGAGTTTTCTTTGTAATCTATTTGCAAGTCTTGATATTATTGTTTGAAATGATTTAAGCTGCTGATCGAGATAGTTCCTAAGTCTATTTAATTCTTCATCTTCACATAGAATATTAGCAGTTATGATCTCATCAAATTCTTCTGAATATTTTTGATAATCATTGAATATTTCCTCATAACTTAAGTTATTTTTATATTGTGGGGTTGTATTTTCTGAATTTCCATCATCACTATCAGATAAATCTTGATCATCATCTTTATCAAATGAAACTTCTGTTTCCTCAAGACTTATTTCTTGTTCACTCTCTGCTGTCTCATCTTGATCTAAAGACGATTGGTTCTCCATCTCATTAGTTTCATTGTTCTCTAATTGATCAATATTATTATTTTTTTCATCCTCATTATTAGACTCACTCTTTTCATCTTTTTGATCATAATAATTTAATTCTTCGATAACTTGATTGACTGCTTTAGCGAATTCAACTTGATTATTAATAGAGTCAATAAGCTTTTTCGAGGAGTTGCCAATTTTTTTTTCAAACCATTGATGCCACATTGAGATTGCTTTATTTTTTGAATGTGGTGTAAGATTTTTTCCAGCTAATTTTCTCAAATAAAAATCAAGTGCGTTTTGAATATCAATGTCAGACTGTTCGTTAGCTTCAAACATCTGATTTTCATTACATTTTTTTTCATATAAAGAAAACAAGTTTGACTTAACGCCTCTCATAATTTTACTTCCAAGAATTTGAATTCGAGTATTCTCAAGAACCTCATATATTTCTTTATTTTTATGTCCTGTGGGCGACATTAACTCGAAAGTTTCTTTATCATGAAATCTATACATTAATGCCTGATTATCTGCATTACCTCTTATTGAAGATAGGAACTCAAGATCGTTTTCGTTATCAATTTTTGGCAGAACAATTGTATTTTCTGATTTGAAAGCATTGTTATCAAACACTACTTCAATATCTTTGTTGTTAGCGATTGCTTTTACGGTAGAAGTAATAGCTTTTTTGAACTCTGTAATGAGGTCTTCTTTCACTACTTTAAATTAGTTAATGATGATGTATTTCCCATTTCTTCTCCAAAACACCTCTGATAATACTCAGAAATTATTGGTTTCTCGCTCTCATCACATTTATTAAGGAAAGTAAGTTGGAAGCTTAAGTTATAATCAAAATTAAATATTTCAGAATTTTCAGCCCAAGTTAAAACTGTTCTAGGACTCATTACTGTAGATATATCACCATTAGCCAATCCTTTTCTGGTTAGATCAGCAACTCTAATCATCAAATCTAATATTTCAGATTTTTCTTTTTCAGCAAATGCTGGAACTTTACTTTCAATAATTATTTTTTCTTTTTCAAGTTCTAAATAATTAAGAGTTGTAACAATATTCCATCGGTCCATTTGTCCTTGATTTATCTGTTGAGTTCCATGATATAAACCGGTTGTATCTCCTAATCCAATTGTATTGGTTGTAGCAAATAATCTAAAATGAGGATTTGGACGAATGACAGTATTTTTATCAAGAAGTGTAAATTTACCATCAGTTTCTAATACTCTTTGAATAACAAACATTACATCGGGTCTTCCAGCATCATATTCATCAAAAACTAATGCGGTAGGATTTTGGAGCGACCAAGGTAATATTCCATTTTGAAATTCAGTAATCTGTTTTCCATCTTTAAGAACAATTGCATCTTTTCCAATAAGATCAATTCGACTTACATGACTATCAAGATTGATCCTAATGCAGGGCCAATTTAATCGCGCTGCCACTTGTTCAATATGAGTTGATTTTCCTGTTCCATGTAGACCCTGGATCATTACTCTTCGATTATATTTGAAACCGGCAAGAATCGCCATTGTAGTAGACTTATCAAAGCAATAATTACTATCAATATCTGGAACATGTTCAGTTTTTTCTGAGAAACCATCGACATGAAGATCAGTATCTATTCCAAAAGCTTGATTAACAGAGATTGAAATATCTGGTTTATTTATTAATTGGTCGTTTAAATTGTTCATAGTATTCTTTCAGTGTTTTATAAGATTCAAGAACCTTCGTTAGTTTCTCAGTTTTACTTTTATCATTGCCAACAGTATCTGGGTGAAGTTCTTTTACAATTTTTTTAAAACTTGATTTAATCTCCTCAATTGAAGCATTCTTATTATCTATTCCAAGTACTGCAAGAGCATTTAAATACCTAGAGCTATACAAATTAGGGTTTAGATTATTTTTATCAATACCTAAATAGGATGAATTTAAAGAATCCATGATTTTTTCAACTTTTTCAGCATAATCAACACTGTAAGTACCCATTTTCTTTGTTTTACGATGGCCAATGATGTCATTTTCGATGAATTCTTCGATCTGATCAGCAGACATATTTGAGAAATAGTTCCATTTTTTATTATATTCTTTGATATGTTCATAACAAAACAGAATGTAGGTGTTTAATTTATCTGGTGACAATGGAGCTTTATACTCAGCATTGTTCTCACATCCATCTATATAACACTGATTTTTTTTCATTCTTATGATAGTTTTAATATAAATATTTACATCAAATGAATATCAAAGAAACTATTAATTCAAAAATAAATCTACAATTAAATACCCATTTTCTAAAAATTATTGATTTTTCGGATCATCATAAAAATCATTATGACAATGGTTCAAGGGGAGCTACATCCCACATTACTCTTATAGTAGTTTCAAAAGATTTTCAAAATATGAGTAAGATTCAAAGAGAAAGAAAAATCCATAAAATACTTGAGAATGAAATTCGTGATAACTTACATTCAATTAGACTTAAACTTTATACTCCAGATGAGTATGATTAATTAAATGAGGATACTTTAATTTTATGAATCAAATTATCTTTTACTTCTAAAATTTCAAAAATGAAACCGTAATAATTAAAAACTTGACCCTCTGAAGGAAATGATCTGGACTCATGAATTATAAGTCCTGAAAGAGTATTTGCTTCTTCTTCTGGCAAATCCCAATTATAGATTCTATTAATATCTCTTATTTCAGTACCACCATTTATAGTTAAAGTTCCATCTTCATTCTTAACTACTGTAGTAAGTCCTTCATCTATCTCATCTGTGATATCTCCAACTATTTCCTCCATTATATCCTCTAAGCTAATCATTCCCATAAGAACACCATATTCATCAACAACGATTGCTAATTTCTTTTTAGTATTTAAGTGCATTTTTAATTGTTCTTTTAAAGATGTAGTTTCAGGAATGAATAATGGTTTAATTAAAGATTGCATCATATCTGAACGAGTAATATCTCTATTTTGACTCATTATTTTCAATAAATGTTTAGAGTGAATAATTCCAATTATGTTCTCATCATTATTTTGCCAAACTGGTATTCTAGTAAAAGAGCTATTAATTACTGAATTAAGAATTTTTTTGGGATCGTCATCTATATTAACCGTAAACATATTACTTCTGTGGACCATCACATCTTCTACGGTTACTTCAGCTAAATCAAGAACACCTGTAACCATATCTTTATCTGACTTATATAACCTGCCCTCCTTATGATGAAGATCCAGAGTGCCTCTAATCTCATCCTCTACTGATAAAACTCTCATATTTTTCTCTAGTTTTATTTTGAAAATACTTAAAATAAAGAAAACTATTTTTTCCATCATCCAGGTTACGGGCCATAAAAGATAGACAATGGGTCTAAAAATTGGACTAACAGTAAGAGCAAGTTTTTCTGAGTTAGTTAAAGCATAGGTTTTAGGAAGTATCTCTGCAAAAATTACAATTAGTGCCGTCATTATGATTACAGCATATGCTACACCTGTATCTCCAAAAATTTTAATTGAAAGGCTTGTTGCTAAAGCGGATGCTAAAATATTAACTAAATTATTGCCTAAAAGAATTGCGCCAATCAGAGACTCTTTCTTATTTAAGAGCTCAATCGCAGTTTTAGCATTTTTATGACCTTTATTGCTAAGGCCAGTTAAACGACTTCTTGTACTAGCAGTTAAAGCAGTTTCAGATCCTGAAAAAAAACCTGATAGAATTAGAAGTAAAAGAATTGAGATAAAAAGTATAATTAATTCAAACAACATAATTAAGTAATAGAATCTTTTATAATAATTTTTAGTAGTTTAGAGTTAAATTTGTTAGTTTGATAAGCTTTACCAATTTTCTTTAATAAGATTAAATTAATTTTATTATTTTTTGTTTTTTTATCTTTATTCATAACATCAATAAATTTTTTTATTGAAAGATTTTTTCTTAAAGATCTAGGAATTTGAGTTGGTAAATTTAGTGACTTAAAATGATTAATTATTTTATTTAATTCATTTATTGAGATTAAATTCATAGCTGATGATAATTTTGATGCCATTATCATTCCCATAGCAACAGCTTCTCCATGATTTATGTTTGTTTTGTATGAATTCGTTTGCTCAATGACATGACCAAAAGTATGGCCAAAGTTTAGTAAGGCTCTTATATTTTTCTCCTTTTCATCAAGACTTACAATCTTAGATTTACACTTACAGCTTTGAAATATTGCGTGAGTCAATGCTTCCTTATTTTTATTCATTATCCTTTTCCCATTAATAATGAGCCAATTAAAGAATTTGATATCAAATATTAGACTATACTTTACGATTTCTGCATAACCAGCTGTCATCTCTCTATTATTCAATTTTGTTAAAAAATTAATATCAATCAAAACCAAAGATGGCTGGTAAAAGCTTCCAATTAAATTTTTACCATATTCTGAGTTGATGCCTGTTTTTCCTCCAACTGAAGAATCAACTTGTGATAATAATGTCGTTGGAATTTGAATATAGTTAATTCCTCTTAAAACAATACTTGATACAAAGCCAGTAATATCTCCAACTACACCACCACCCAAAGCAATTATTGTATCATCTCTAGAGATATTTTTTTTCAATAGAGTATTACATATTGAATTTATATTTTTTATATTTTTCTGTTTTTCACCTGTTCCAATAACAATGATATCAACTGAAAGTTTTTTATCTTTCTTTATGTTTTCTAAATCTTTTTTAAATATTTTATTAATATTCTTATCAGTTAAGATAAAAATTTTATTATTATTGATATAAGAAGATATATTTTTTCGAAAATTTTTAAAAGTATTAGCTCCAATAATAATAGGATAATTTTTATTTAAAGTAGATATATTTAATCTTTTATTTTTCATACAATACTTTCAATATATTCTGCTAATTCATTTAAAATTATTTTTTTTTGTTTTTTTGAAACATCATAATGAAAGTTAGCGCTTTCATAATTAATTTTTCTAATTTTATCAAGTTTCATTATTTCAGATTTAATATTTTTTCCAATTAACAAAGGTCTATTTTTATTTTTTTTTAATCTTTCAACTAAAATATTAATATTACATTTTAACCAGATACTAATATTTCTTTCTTTTATTAGTGCTCTGATATTTTTATTCTCAAATGAACCACCACCTAATGCAATCACTTTTTTTTCCTTCGAGTCAAATATCTGTTTAATGATATTCTCTTCAATTTCTCTAAATCGATTTTCTCCTTGATTTAAAAAAATTTCCCCAATCTTACTATTAGTATGTTTTTCAATTTCATAATCTGAATCAACAAAGTCAAAGGAAAGTTTTCTTGCTAAGCTCTTGCCAATTGTGGACTTGCCTGAGCCCATATGACCCAATAAAACAATATTTGATACATTATTTTTCATCTAAATTTTGACATTTTTGCAGTATTAAATGTGATAAAATTTCACAGCGTTAGTTTAATCTGTTACAAGGGAGCGATATGGAAGATATTAAAACAAATTTCATTAGAAATAATTCCCTATTATACATATTTACTGCTGTTGTAGTATCGGTAATTATAATATTTTCAATTAATACTATTTATGCTGAAGAAAATGATAAAAAACCCTTGGATTTATGGGAAAACAATTCCTTACTAAGCAAAGATGAAGACAAGAAAAAGGAATTAAACTCTGTTTCAACTAACAATATTATCAACTCTGAAGAAGAAATAGACCAAAGTAAAATTAATGTTTCAAACTTAGATAGCATTGGAGTTTATGATGAGTCTAACGGTGGGTTCTCAATTGGAGTTTGGAAAAATTCAAATTTTGATCAAATTGAATATTTACTAAATAAAGTTCCACCTGATTCAAGAAATACCGTTTTAAAAAATTTAATTAATAAGTCTTTATTAACGATCTCAAATCCTCCAGTACAAAAAAACAAAAATGAAAAAATATTTTTCGATCTTAAAATTGCTTATTTGGAAAAAGCCGCAAACTATAATGAAATTGAAAAACTTTTTGGCTTGATTCCTGAAGATGATTTAAATGATGATCTTCTTAATAAATATATTACTTCAAAATTAATTAATGGGGATTATAAATCAATCTGTAGTTTAGATGGTCAAATATCAGAAGGTAAATTTAAATTAGAAATAAATTCTTTCTGCAAAGCAATGTCAAATAATTTACCAGCATTAGATTTGATGATTTCGCTTTTGATAGAAGAAGATATTGCCGATAAAGATTTATTGTATATTTATTATTCATACATAAACCAGACAGAAATTGATTTAAAAAGAATAAAAAATCTAGATATTAAGAAAATTAATTTAATATCAAATTTAGGAATTGATTTTTCAGAGTACATAAATGAAAATTCTCCACTCGAATTACAATTATTCTTTATTTATTCAAAATTAAAAGTAGAAGATAAGAAGGTTGTTTTGGCAGAAAACTTATTATCTACAAGTACTTTAGAATCTAGTGTTCTTGGAGATTTATATAAGCAGTATTTTACAGGCTCAAATTTAAATACATCAGTTGACTACTTAAATATGGAGTCTTCAATGAAGAAAAGAGTGGGAATTTACAATTTAATAAGAAGTACTTCTGATCAGAGTAAACTTCCTAAATTACTTAGTTTGTATGTTGATGAAATGGGATCGCAGAAATTACTCTTGAATAGCGCTAACTTGGTTTATGATAAGGCTAAAATTATCACTCCTAAACAGTCTTATAAAAATGATGTTCTACCAATTTGTGTAATTTTATTGATAAATAATGATACTGAAAAATGTAAAGAGTGGTTGGACGCACTTACATTTGATAAAGATTCAAAAGAAATCATAAAAAAAATAAAGTTTTATTTATTTTTAAAGAATGGTGATGATCAAATTAAATCAAGTGTTTTAAATAATGCTGAGAATTATGTAAGCTTAGAAAGCCTAGATGATATAGATAAAAATATAATTGCAAAATTTTTCTCTTTAAGACAAGAAAATCAATTTCTCGAATTCTGGAGATCTAAAAATGATATGATTAGAACTTCTGGCATAACTATAAATATCAAGCTCATTGAGTACTTAAATCAAATTAAAGATATCAGTGTTGGGGAGGCAATTCTATTATCAAGTATTATCTACGGTAACAATAATGAGCACTCAAAAGATGTTTATGCCTTATTTTCTATAATTAAAACTCTTGAAGTGATTAATCCTTCATTTACAGATGAATTTTTATTTGAATATTTTGCTAATAATTTAATCTAACAAAAGTGAATAACCAGCTCATCCTTGAAAACTTTTTAGAAGTACTGGCTTCTGAAAAAGGTTTAGCAGTAAACACTAGAATTTCATACAAAAATGATATTCTTCAGTTTTTAGTTTTTCTTGAAAAAAATAAAAAAAAAATAAATGAAATCACTCCAATTGATATTGAAAAATTTACATCAAAATTTACAACTCAAGGTTTAGAAAAATCAACTATATCAAGAAAAATGTCTGCATTGAGTCATTTTTTTATTTTCTTATTAGAAGAAAATATCATCAAAAGTAATCCTATACATGAATTAGATCTTCCTAAGCAAATAAAAAAATTACCTAAAATTTTATCAGTTGATCAAGTTGAAAAATTAATCAAATCATCTCGTGAAGATCAGTCAGTAAATGGAATTAGATTGAATACAATGATTGAAATATTATACGCTACTGGTATTCGAATCTCAGAACTTGTTGAAATGAAATTATCAGCAACATATGCAGAGAAAAATTTTCTTCTAATACAAGGAAAAGGCAATAAGGAGAGACTAGTGCCAATTAGTGAAAATACAGAAGATAAGATTAAAGACTATTTAAAGATAAGAAACGAATTTATAAATAATGACACTGATTCAAAATGGTTATTTCCATCAAAGCAATCATCGAAAGGCCATATAACTCGACAGAGGTTTAATCAATTACTGCAAACTTTATGTGAAAGAGTCAATTTAAATAATATTAGAATAAGCCCTCATAAACTAAGGCATGCATTTGCTACTCATCTTCTCGCAAATGGCGTAGACCTAAGATCATTACAACAAATGTTGGGTCATGCAGATATATCAACCACTCAGATTTATACTCATGTACTTAAAGATAGACTTAAAAAATTAGTATCAGATAATCATCCATTATCTAAAATTGAAATCAATTGATATCTATATTTACTTGATATTTTAAAACTTAGATGATAATCAAATAAATAATGAGTTTTTCAGAATTAAAAACAGTAAGAACACGGTTAAATAGATCAGAGCTTTTTGTGCCAGGATCTAAGCCTGAACTTTTTGAAAAGGCTGTCAGCAGTAATGCAGACGTAATCTGCATTGATCTTGAGGACGCAGTCGCTCCCCAAGATAAAGATCAGGCTAAAAAAAATATCATTTCAGCACTTAATGATTTTGATTTTGGCAAAAAAACAATTTCTATTAGGATTAATGGTCTTGATACAACTTATTGCTATCGAGATGTAATTGATGTTATGGAAAATTCAGGCGAAAGGCTTGATTTAATAATGATACCAAAAGTAGGTGTTCCTGAAGACTGCTACGCAATTGATATGTTGGTTACACAAATTGAAAATAAGATCGAAAGAAATAAAAAAATTGGATTTGAATTAATCGTTGAGACGTCACTAGGAATTACAAATTTAGACAATATTATTACTGGCAGTAAAAGAATTGAGTCACTTCACTTTGGATATGCTGATTATGCTGCATCTGTTCGAATGAGAACAACTAATATTGGCGGACCAAATCCAGACTATGTAACTCTTACAGATGAAATAGATGGAAATAGAGAAAAACATTGGAATGACTTATGGCATTATCCTGTATCTAAAATGACAACAATTGGTCGTGCACATGGACTGAGAATAATTGATGGTCCTTTTGGAGATTTTTCAGATCCTGATGGCTTTATTGCACATGCAAAAAGAACAGCAATTTTGGGCTGTGAAGGAAAATGGGCTATTCATCCAAGTCAAGTTGATCTAGCCAATGAAGTATTCACTTTGCCTGAAGCAGAAGTAACAAAAGCAAGAGAAATATTAAAAGCTATGAAAAGCGCTCAGGATTCAGGTGCTGGAGCAGCAACATTGAATGGAAAATTAATTGATGCGGCCTCTGTCAGACAAGCTGAACAAATAATTACACAAACTGAATTAATCGAGTCTCAAAGTTAAATGGCATAATTAAATCTATGAATACATATTTAGATTTTGAAAAGCCAATAGAATCATTAGATTCACGTATTTTAGAGCTGAAAAGCTTAAATGAGAGTAATCCATCCGATCTTCTAGTTGACGAAATACAAGAGATTGAAAATCAAATAAATACTTCATACGAGAAGATTTTTTCAAGTATTACACCATGGCAAAGAACACAAATTTCTAGACACCCTCAAAGGCCAAAGACAAGAGATTATATCGAAAATCTTATAACAGATTTTTATCCACTTTCTGGGGATAGAGCATTTTCTGAAGATAAAGCAATTATGGGTGGATTTGGAAAGTTTAGAGGACAATCAGTTTTAGTCATGGGGCATGAAAAAGGTTATGATACCTACTCAAGAATTGAGCATAATTTTGGAATGCCTAAACCAGAAGGCTATAGAAAAGCTCAACGACTAATGAAACTTGCTGAACATTTTGACATTCCTGTTATTTCTTTTGTGGATACTCCTGGCGCTTATTCTGGATTAGGAGCTGAGCAAAGAGGTCAATCAGAAGCTATAGCAAGAACAACTGAATGCTGCCTATCACTTGGTGTTCCGATAGTCGTAGTAATTATTGGTGAAGGTGGATCAGGTGGTGCTGTTGCAATTGGCACAGGAAACAATGTTCTTATGCTTGAAAACTCAGTATATTCTGTGATATCTCCAGAGGGGTGCTCATCAATATTATGGAAAGATACCTCTAAAACTGCAGAGGCAGCAGAAGCATTAAAGTTAACTGCTTCAGATATGCTAAAAATTGATGTAATTGATAAAATAATCCCCGAACCAATTGGCGGCGCTCACAGACATCACTTAGTTACAATAAATAATACTGGTGATGCAATCGAAAACTGTTTAAATGTTCTTTCAAATCAACATGGAAACGAATTAAAACACTCTCGTCAGGAAAGATACCTACAGATAGGAAGACTAGGCTTATTTAGTGAAAAAACTACCACAGCTAATGAGGTTTTAGATAATAAGTATGGAAAGTCTCGTCCACAACAACCTTTTTATTTAAATACAAAAATTCAGATCTTTTTTTTAATTTTTGTAACTTTAATAATTTTGTTTTTTTACTGGTTTTTTAATTAAAATAAATTTTAGGTTTTTCTATTTACTTGAATACGACTTATGGCTATTCCGGTGATGACAAGTGCTACTGAAATTATTAATGAATAACCTACTTTCTCACCAAGTAAAAGCCATCCGTAAAATACTCCAAATACTGGAATTATATATCCGACCTGCATCATAAATGTCGATCCAGCATTTCTAATTAATACTTGGCGTAAACTAAAAGCAAATCCAGTTGGTATAATGCCTAGGTATAATAATGCTAGAAATGGTATCCATTTAAACTCTATATTTTGAAAGTTTCCAAATACGAGCATCAGAGGAATTAGCCATATAGTACCCCAAAATAAAGTATTCATTGTAACCATATCAGATGGCAAATTTGAAATTTTTCTTATTATAAGATTTGAAATTACATAGCTTGAAGCTCCAATGTAAATTGCTAATGCTGCAATAAGTGATTCCAAATCACTAATAAATACCTCAACACCAACAGCAAAAATTACACCTGAAAATCCTATTATGCTTCCTATCACTTTTCTCAAAGAGAGTTTTTCGTCGATAGTAAAATAATGAGCCAATATAAGAGCTAAGAAGGGGTTTGCAGATAAAATTATAACTCCAATATTACTTGGTAAAGAAATTAATCCATATGGTAAAAGCGTAAATGGTACAGATGCATTTAAAAAACCGACAAGACTATAAGTTTTCGTATTTTTACTTATTATGTTGATTGATCCTTTTCTAAACTTCACAGCACAAAATAAGAAAAGTGACCCAATAAATGTTCGATAAAAGCCTACTTCAATTGGATTAAAGATTTCATTTGAAAATTTTATTGCCACAAATGAAGCTGCCCAAACAGCCCCAAGAAACACTAATAAGCTATAATTATTAAATTCAGATGAGAGACTTTTAGACATAAAGCTAGATAAGCTCTTTTATTTTTGTAAATAGAATTTCTAAATCTTCGTGTCTTGATAAATTATGATCACCATCTTCAATAATCGTAAGAGATTTATCTGAAGTAGATAATTGTTCGATTATTTTTTCAGAAACATTATAAGTAATAACTTTGTCTAATTTGCCGTGTAATAGTCTAACTGGACAAGTAATCTTTATTGCATCATTTAGTATTTCATGTTGAAAACCATCTTTTACAAATTTATAAAAAACTTCATAGTCTCCATAATCATCATCAGGAAATAAAATCGAACCATTTGATTTAAATTCTTCTTTTTCTGTCTCCGATAGTTTATCCCACTCATTTTTTGTAAAATCTGGAGCTGAGGCAATGCCAATAAGTCCATTAATATCTATATTTTTAAGCGCCGTTAATAACGCAATCCATCCACCCATGCTAGATCCAATAATAATGTTTTTCTTTGACTTAAATTTTTCAAAAAAGAATTCAGCTTCACCCAACCACTTTGATATAGTTCCTTCGCTCAAATCACCAGATGATTGACCGTGTCCAGAATAATCAAATCTTAGATAATTTATACCATTTGACTCTGTCCAATTATTTAGAGCAGTTGCCTTTGTACCTGTCATATCTGAACTATATCCACCAAAAAAAAATATCGTGGTATCTGATTTTAAATCATTAAAATAATACGCAAGCATCTCATTGTTTACGTCTTGTAAATGATGTATTTTATTGATCATAATATTTTACTATATGGCATTTAACTATTAGAGCAATTTTATGCAATCAAAATTATCAGTATTGCAAGTTATTCCCAATTTAAATGTATCAGGAGCTGAACAAGGCTGTATTGATGTTGCAAACTATCTTGTAGAAAATAATCATGGCTCTTATGTTTTAACCACTACAGGAACAAAAATTAAAGAGGTAGAGAAAAATGGTACAAAAGTACTTCTAGGACCAGTAGACTCAAAGAATCCATTTGTTATTTTTAAAAATATTTTTTTGATTATTAGTAATATAAAAAAGTATAATATAAAAATTATTCATGTCAGAAGCAGAGCTCCAGCATGGAGTGTTTTTTTTGTATCAAAATTTATAGATGTAAAATGTATTTCAACATTCCATGGTACATACAATTTTAGGGGTTATTTAAAAAAATTATATAATTCTGTAATGCTTAGAATGAATGGAACAATAGCAATATCAAATTTTATTCATGATCATATAAAAAAAAATTATAGTTTTAAAAAAAATCCTATCCAAACTATTGAAAGAGGCATTGATTTAAATTTTTTTGACCCAAAGTCAATATTGAAGAACGATATAAAAAACGCAATTAAAAAATATAATCTAAAAGAAGACTCTATTAAAATATTATTACCTGCTAGAGTCACAGGGTGGAAAGGCCATTTAATTCTTGTTGATGCAGTTTCTCAATTATTAGAAAAAAGAGTATTAAATATAGAAGTTCTTTTCTTTGGTCCTGATCAAAATAAATTATTAAAAGAAAAAATCGAGAATTCCATTAGACAAAAAAATTTACAAAATATAATCAAATTTTATGGTTCTACTAAAAAAATGAATTTAATTTATGCCTTATCAGATATTGTTATTTCATCTTCAACTGATCCCGAAGCATTTGGAAGAGTATCCATAGAGGCCCAAGCTATGGGCAAGCTTATTATTGCAAGTGCTCATGGGGGTTCGCAGGAAACTATACTTGAGGGTAAGACAGGTTATTTATATTCCCCTAAAAATCCATTTGAATTAATGGAAAAAATTTCAAGTGCGATTGATCAAAAAACATATTCTTCAAATGAAATGTCGGCTTCAGCTATTGAGCATATTAAAAGCAATTATGGAAAAGATAAAATGTGCAAAAAAACATTAGAATTTTATCAAGAAATAATCGGTTAATAATTGATGAAAAATATTTTAGTTATAAAGCATGGTTCATTAGGCGATATTGTTCAGATAAGCGGAGCTTTAAAAGATCTTAAGAACTCATTTACTGATTATAAGATCTCACTTTTGACTACCCCTTTATACCAAGAATTAATGAGCAAATGTCCGTATATCGATGATATCATCTTGGATGATCGAAAGATAAAATGGAACCCTTTAGTATTTCTGAGATTGAGAAAAAAATTGAATAAGTTGAATTTCTCTTACGTGTTCGATTTTCAGAATTCAAATAGAACAGAAATCTATAGAAAATATATATCTAAAAATTCGAAATGGTCATCATCAAGAACAATTCTAAGAGAAACAGAAAAAAAAAGTGAATTTGATAAACTTGAAATATTAAAAAGGTTTCAAATTCAATTAGAGCGCTCCAATGTAACACCAACTTATACCACGCAACCTGACTTTTCATGGGCCATTGATAATAATTTTTGGCCTAAGGAAATCATTCCTAAAAGATATATAACTCTTCTTCCATTTTGCTCTAAGCATTTACCACATAAAAAATGGCCTTTTTATAATGAATTAATAAGCATGATCAGAAAAGAAAATAAAAATATAGAAATAGTTATTGTTCCAGGTCCAGGAGAAGTTGTTGAAGCATCTTCATTTGACGCGCAAATTATTTTGGATGGAAATCAGTCTACAAATTTTTTTCAGTTAGCAAAAATATTATCTGAATCACTTTTTGTTGTTTCAAATGATACTGGACCTGCTCACATTGCAGCTCATTTAGGTTGCAGTGGCTTAGCCTTATTTGGCTCCCATACAAGTTCTCGTAAAGTAAGCATTAAAACTGATCATTTTGATGTAATTGAGTCTAAAGATTTAACTGATATAACTGTAAATCAAGTTTTTAATAAAATTCAGTTACATTTACAGCTTGAAGATATATAGAGTGTGTGAATAATACCTACTAAAATGAGTAATGCCGAGCATATAGAGACTTTAAGACATGACACTGCCCACATAATGGCGATGGCAGTTCAGGAAATATTTCCAGATACTCAAGTCACAATTGGTCCTGTAATTGAAAATGGCTTCTTTTATGATTTTGCAAGAGACAACCCCTTTACTGATAGTGATCTTGAAATTATTGAAAAAAAGATGAAAGAAATTGTAAAGCGTGATGTTAAGACTTCATTTAAAGTTCTTTCAAGAGAGGATGCAATTAAACTTTTTCTCGATAAAGGTGAAAAATATAAAGTTGAAATAATAGAGAGTCTTCCATCTGATGAAGAGATTAAAGTTTACTTCCATGGAGATTGGTTTGATTTGTGTAGAGGACCCCATTTAAATTCATCGGGAGAAATTGGAACAGCGTTTAAATTAACTAAAGTGGCTGGAGCATACTGGCGCGGGGACTCTAATAATCCAATGTTACAAAGAATTTATGGAACTGCTTGGGAAACTCAAGAAGAGCTAGATAATTATCTCCATATGCTTGAAGAAGCTGAGAAAAGAGATCATAGAAAGCTTGGAAAAGAATTAGATTTATTTCATTTTCAAGAAGAAGCACCGGGAAGTGTGTTTTGGCATGCAAAGGGCTGGACACTTTTTCAGTCACTAATAAATTATATGAGAAAGAGACAGGATGAAGCTGGATATTCTGAAATTAATACTCCAGACATCATGGACAAATCTCTGTGGGAACTTTCTGGACATTTAGAAAAATTTGGAGACAACATGTTCACAACTGAGGCCAGAGAAGATCGAGTTTATGCGCTTAAGCCGATGAATTGTCCTGGTTGTGTTCAAGTTTACAAACAGGGTTTAAAAAGTTATCGAGATCTACCACTTCGAGTTGCAGAATTTGGTAAAGTACATAGATACGAGCCCTCTGGAGCTTTGCATGGATTAATGCGTGTTAGAGCTTTTACTCAAGATGATGCCCATATTTTTTGCACGGAAGATCAAATTACTGATGAAAGTAAGATAGTTTGTGATTTGATTTTAAGTATCTATAAAGATTTTGGATTTGAAGATGTTTCAATCAAGTTTTCTGACAGACCAGAAAACAGAGTTGGAAGTGATGAGATATGGGAAAAGTCTGAAAAGGCTTTAAGAACGGCCATGGAAGCAACTGGATTAGACTATACTGTTAATCCTGGAGAAGGAGCTTTTTATGGACCTAAATTAGAGTTTGTATTGAGAGATGCAATTGGAAGAGAGTGGCAGTGTGGGACTTTACAAGTTGATTTAAATATGCCGGAGAGATTAGGCGGAACTTTTATTGCTGAAGATGGTAAAAAATATAATCCTGTTATGCTTCATAGAGCTTTATTTGGATCACTAGAGAGATTTACAGGTATTCTTCTTGAACATTACGCTGGAAACCTTCCACTCTGGCTTAGCCCAGTTCAAGCTGTTGTAGCTCCAATTACATCTGAAATTGATGGCTATGCTGTGGAAATCCAAAAAACATTGAAAAGTTCAGGCTTCAGAGTTGAAATGGATCTGAGAAATGAAAAAATAAGTTATAAGATAAGAGAAAACTCACTTCAAAAAATTCCATTTTTATTGATCGTAGGAAAAAAAGAAATGGAAGAGAAATCTGTAACTCTCAGGACATTTGGTAGTAAAGATCAGGAAAAAATAAAACTTGATAATTTAACTGATTTTTTTGAAAAAAAATGTATGATGCCAGGTCATTAAAGTAAGTACAGGAGATTAAAATAGTAGTTCAAAAAAATAATAATAGGTTTCAATCAAACAAGAAAGAACCAAAACTCCGAGTCAATGAAAGAATCACGACAGACACAGTTAGATTAATTGATGAAAAAGGTGAGAACTTAGGAGTTATAAATACCCAAGAGGCAATTCAAAAAGCAACAGATGCTGGACTTGATTTAGTAGAAGTTTCTCCAAATGTAGATCCACCTGTTTGTAAAATTTTAGATTTTGGCAAGTTTAAATATCAAGCTCAGAAGAAGGCTAGCACTGCTAAGAAGAAGCAGAAAGAAATTACCTTGAAGGAGGTCAAAATGAGGCCTGGTATTGACGTACATGATTATAATTTTAAGGTAAAAGCTGCACAAAAATTTATTTCAGCTGGCGATAAAGTGAAATTCACCCTTCGATTTAAAGGTAGAGAATTTGAGCATCATGATTTAGCCCATAATCTAATGGGCCGAATAAGAGAGGATATGGGGTCTGTAAGCAAAGTCGAGCAGGAGCCTAAGCTTGAAGGTCGACAATTTACAATGATTTTTGTAGCTAACTGATCAATAAACATCGGGAATTTCTAAGTTAAAAAGATTTTGCTTTTTTTTAGGCAAAACGCTATAACACGCAATTATTATCAATATGAGCAAATTAAAAACAAAGAAAAGCGCTAGTAAGAGGTTTAAATTAACAGCCTCTGGAAAAGTAAAATCATATCAGGCTGGTAAAGCCCACGGTATGATCAAGCGCACTAATACGCAAATTCGTAATCAGAGAGGTTCGACAATTCTATCTGACCAAGATGCCCGTATTGTAAAAAAATTTTTACCATATGGATAAAAATATTTAATTAAGAGAATTTATGGCAAGAGTAAAAAGAGGTGTTACTACACACGCAAAACATAAAAAAGTTATTAAGCAAGCCAAAGGTTTTCGCGGAAGAAGGAAAAATACTTTTAAAGTAGCCAAACAAGCTGTTGAAAAATCAATGCAGTATGCTTATAGGGACCGTAAAGTGAAGAAAAGAGAGTTTAGATCGCTATGGCTTCAAAGAATCAATGCTGGCGCACGTGAGATGGGAGTTTCTTACTCAGTATTTATAAATGGTCTAAAAAAATTGAATGTAGATATTGATAGAAAAATGCTTGCTGAGCTTGCTATGCATGAGCCTAGTTCGTTTAAATTCCTAGTAGAAAAAGCTAAGACTGCTACAAAGTAATTTAAATTCCTTTAAATTATAGATTACTATTACCGCTTAAATCTAAATCTGATATTGTCTTGTAAGAATGGATAAATACAAAGATATACACTCTTCAGTTTCTTCAAAAAAAGAAAATATTAATGATTTAGAAACCTTGGAGTCATTTAGACAAGAATTCTTAGGAAAGAAAGGTTCTATATCTCTTGCTATGAAGGAATTGGGCAAACTTGAGCCTAATGAGCGTAAAAAACATGCTGAAGAATTAAATATAATTAAAGATGCTGTTCTATCTTTTGTTAAACTGAAAACAGAAGAAATAAATAATGAAATTTTAGATAAGCAAATTAAAACGGAGTCTCTTGATGTTACACTTTCTGTCAATAGTTCATCAGGAACCATCCATCCTATAACCCAGGTCATTGATGAGGTGATAGCAATATTTGCGGATTTAGATTTCTGTGTTGCGGAAGGGCCAGAAATTGAAACTGATTACAACAATTTTACTGCGTTAAATACATCTGAACATCATCCAGCAAGGCAAATGCACGATACATTTTATGTAAATTCTGAAACAGATGGTATGCAAAACGTAATGAGGACGCACACTTCTCCCGTCCAAATAAGAAGTATGTTATGTCAAGATCCTCCAATTAGGCTTATTGCTCCAGGAAAGACTTTTCGATGTGACAATGATCAAACTCATACTCCAATGTTTCATCAAGTTGAGGGTCTTGTCATAGATAAAGAAAGTAATATGGGTCACTTAAAAGGATGTCTTGAAATATTTTTAAAATCATTTTTTGAAACGGATAGTTTAAATATGCGATTTAGACCAAGTCATTTTCCTTTCACTGAACCCTCAGCAGAAGTAGATATTGGTTATAAAAAGAAAGGTAATCAACTTATCATTGGTGAAGGTTCAAATTGGTTAGAGATTCTTGGATGTGGAATGGTTCATCCAAATGTATTAAGAAACGTCAATATTGATCCAGATGTATATCAAGGTTATGCCTTTGGTATGGGCATCGAAAGACTTGCAATGTTAAAATATGGAATAAGTGACTTAAGAACCTTTTTTGAAAATGACATTGACTGGAACCAACACTACGGGTTTTCTCCTCTCAATAAACCTACAATTTTTGGAGATCTAAGTTAATGAAGTTCACAATTTCATGGTTAAAAGAGCATTTAGATACACAAAAATCTGATCAAGAATTAATAGATAGTCTGACTAATATTGGACTAGAGGTTGAGGATGTAGTTAATGCAAGTGAAATTTTCTCAAATTTTATTGTCGCTCAAGTTGTTGAGGAAAAAAAGCATCCAAATGCAGATAAATTAAAAGTTTGTAGGGTTGATATTGGTTCAGATATTGTTGATGTAGTTTGTGGGGCTCCAAATGTAGAAAAAAATATGAAAGTTGTTTATGCACCTCCTGGATCAACTATTCCATCTACTCAAATGAAACTAAAAGCATCTAAGATACGCGGCGTCGAGTCCCTTGGAATGATGTGCTCTGAATTTGAACTAGGAATTTCAGATGATCATGATGGAATCATTAAGCTTGATGATAGTGTAAAAGTGGGTCAACCATATGCTGAAATTGCAGGACTAAATGATACAATGATAGAAATTGGCATTACTCCAAATCGCCAAGATTGTCTTGGTGTTTCTGGTGTCGCAAGAGATCTATCTGCTGCAGGATTAGGAACATTAAACAAAAGAAAAATTAAAAATAATAAGGGTAAATTAAAATCACCAATTCAAATCGAAATAGCTGATAATCAAGCATGCTTTGCTTTTGCTGGCAGATATATAAAAAATGTAAAAAATATTGAGAGTCCTGATTGGTTAAAAAATAAATTAAAGTCAATTGGTCTTAGGCCGATTTCAGCATTAGTGGATATAACAAACTTTGTCATGTTTGATATGAACCGTCCTTTACACGTTTATGATGCTGACAAAATCAATGAAAAAATAATTGTCAGATCTTCTCAAAAAGGTGAGTCATTTAGAGCGTTAGATGACAAAGAGTATCATTTAGAAGATGGCATGTGTGTAATTGCGGATAAATCTAAAGTATTAGGCTTGGGCGGAATAATGGGAGGAGATGAAACAGGATGTACGCCAAGCACTGTAAATGTTCTTTTAGAGTCAGCTCTTTTTGATCCAGTTAACATTGCAAAAACAGGAAGACAATTATCAATATTAAGTGATGCAAGGTATCGATTTGAGCGAGGGGTAGACCCTAACTCAGTTGAAGCTGGAATAGATTTAGCGTCTCAATTAATAATTGAGATTTGTGGGGGTGAGTTAAGTGAAACAACAATTGCTGGAAAGATTCCTATTATAAATAAAACAATATCATTGAGTATTGAGAGATTAAGAAAAAGACTGGGAATTGATATTGATGAAAAGGAAACCCAAGTTATCCTGAAAAATTTAGGAATTAAAACTACAAAAAAAGGTGATGATATTTTATGTGAAATTCCTTCATGGAGACAAGATATTGGTGAAGAAGCAGACTTGTCTGAAGAAGTTATTAGAATAAAAGGATATGAGTCTTTACCAACATTAGATATTCGATCACCAGAAAAAGTGAACATATTGATATTAAACGAGTCGCAAAAAAGAATTTCTCTTACAAAAAGGTTATTAGCATCTAAATCTTACAATGAACTTATTACATGGTCTTTTTCATCTTCAGAAGAAAGTTCTTTTTATAATAATTTAGATAAATTAAAAATTTTAAATCCAATTTCAGAGGAATTAGACGTAATGAGACCTAGCTTGATACCTAATTTAATTGGTGCGGTTAAAAAAAATTTAGCAAGAGATCATAACTCTTTTTCATTTTTTGAAATTGGTAATCAATTTTTATCATCCAACCCAGGTGATCAGGTTTGTGTTGCCTGTGGCGTTAGAGCTGGAATAAAACAAGCAAAAGACTGGAGAGACCAAGAAAATTTATATGATATATATGATGTGAAGAGAGATATGATTGACGTCATTAATCATGTCCTACCTCAGAAAAATAAATTAGAAGTCATTAAAGAAGCTCCTAGTTGGTATCACCCAGGAAGATCAGGAACATTAATGCTAAATAAATCAATCAAAGTTGGTTTTTTTGGTGAGTTAAATCCTAAAATAGTAAATTTTTATAAAATAAAAGACAGGATCAATTTATTTGAAATTTTTCTTGATAGTGTTCCTTTTATCTCAAAAAAATCTACAAATAAGTCTGCCTTTAACCAGAGTAATTATCAAAAAGTATACAGAGACTTTGCATTTGTTGTTGACTCGAATGTTGATGGCAATGACATCGTTATGAGCACTCTAAAAGTTGATCAAAACTTAATTAAATCAGCAGATATATTTGATATTTTTACAGACCCCAGCCTTGGTAAAGACAAAAAGTCTCTTGCAATAAAAGTGACTATGCAAGCACAGGATAGAACATTAAGTGAAAATGATATTCAAGATCTATGTTCAAAAATTATTTCAACTATTGAAAAAGAAACATCAGGAACAGTTCGTTCCTAAAATATTTTAGTAAATGACTGAAGTAACTAATATAAGAAATTTTTCAATTATTGCTCATATTGATCATGGAAAATCTACATTAGCAGATAGATTGATCCAATTTTGCGGAGCTTTATCTAATAGAGAGATGAAAGAGCAGGTACTAGACTCAATGGACATCGAAAGAGAGCGAGGTATTACTATTAAAGCTCAAACTGTAAGACTCGAGTATAATGCCAAAAATGGAGAAAAATATATTTTAAATATTATTGATACACCTGGACATGTAGATTTTAGCTATGAAGTTAATAGATCTTTGTCAGCATGTGAAGGTTCTCTTCTTGTTGTTGATGCAAGTCAAGGAGTGGAGGCACAAACATTGGCTAATCTCTATCAAGCTGTTGAGAATGATCATATAATTATACCTGTTTTAAATAAAATAGACTTACCTGCAGCTGATCCAGAAAGAGTAAAAACACAAATCAAGGAAATTCTTGGCGTTGATACTTCTAATGTTTTAGAAATATCTGCTAAATCAGGAATTGGCATTGAAGATGTATTGGAAACAGTTGTATCAGAATTGTCACCTCCAACGGGTGAGCCTAATAATAAATTGAAAGCCATGCTGGTTGATAGTTGGTACGATGCTTACTTGGGTGTTGTAATATTGGTAAGGGTGATTGATGGATCAATAAAGAAAGGTATGGAAGTAAAATTTCATGCAACAAATTCAAAGCATCTAATTGAGAGAGTCGGAACATTTAATCCAAAAATGACTTCTGTTGATCAAATAAAAACTGGTGAGTTGGGTTATATAACTGCCGCAATAAAAGAAGTGGCTCAGACCAAGGTGGGTGATACAATTATAATGGCTAATGACAAAGAAACATTGCCATTACCAGGGTTTAAACCCAGTCAACCAGTTGTATTTTGTGGTTTATTTCCCACAAATGCAGCAGATTTTAAATTTTTAAAAGATGCTTTAGCGAAACTAAGACTTAACGATTCTAGTTTTCATTTTGAACAAGAAACATCAGCTGCTTTAGGCATGGGCTTTAGATGCGGTTTCCTTGGCTTATTACATCTCGAAATAATAGTTGAAAGATTAGATCGCGAATTTGATATAGATCTTATTACAACAGCCCCAAGCGTAATTTATAATATTGAAATGAACAAAGGTGAAATGATTGAGCTGCATAACCCAGCTGATATGCCAGATACAACGCTGATAAAATCAATTTCTGAGCCTTGGATTAAAGCTACTATAATTTGCCCAAATGAATTTGTAGGCAATATTATTTCGTTATGCGAAGATAAAAGAGGAATTCAATTAGAATTAAGTTATTCAGAAACAAGAGTCATCTTAATTTATCAATTACCTTTAAATGAAATAGTATTTGATTTTTATGATCGATTAAAATCAATCTCAAGTGGTTACGCAAGTTTTGATTATGAAATAGATGAATACAAAGAAAGTGATCTTGTAAAATTAAGTCTGCTAGTTAATGCAGAGCCAGTTGATGCCTTATCAATGATTGTTCATAGAGATTTTTCTACCAGAAAAGGAAGAGCTATTTGTGAAAAATTAAAAGAACTTATTCCTAGGCATCAATTTCATATTCCTATTCAAGCTGCTATTGGCGGCAAAATTATCGCAAGAGAGACTGTTAGCGGGTATAGAAAAAATGTGATTGAAAAAATTCATGGCGGTGGGGCAACTGATAGAAAAAGAAAGCTTCTTGATAAACAAAAAAAAGGTAAGCAAAGATTAAGAACTTTTGGCAAAGTAGATATTCCTCAAGAGGCGTTTATTGCAGCATTGAAGGTTGAATAAGGAAAGGTGGCCGAGTGGTTGAAGGCGCACGCTTGGAAAGCGTGTATGCGGGTGACCGTATCGTGGGTTCGAATCCCATCCTTTCCGCCAAAATTAGCCAATAATTAGATCATTAATAAACTCTTATAACTGAGTGAAAGGGAGTTCTGTCACACCCCTGTCACACTATTTCAACACCACTTCAATATCATCAAAGTTTGCTTTTAGGTTCGCAAGACACCTCATAGGGCTTACATTCTGCTCAAAAGCAAGTTCTTTAGTGGGCCTAATTGTAATCTCTAAATATGTAGATTCAACTAAACTTTTTCTTAGTTGTTCATCTACAGCAAAATAATACTGTGTAGTTGGCGATGCAAATAAATCTGATAAATATGATGAGGCCTTCGAATATTTGCCATCTCCATAACCACTGTTTTGAGTCAACATGTCGACAGTTTTAACAAAATAATCCCTACACTTGTAACTCGTTGAAAGATAATTTCGTTCACTAAATCCATAATTTTGCTCAAAAGATATAGATGCAATTATTCTCTCATTTCTCCAATCATAATAGACATTCGTTATCACATTCTCTTCATCTAAATGATTTTTAACATATGATGTAAGATCTTCTTCAAATCTGATTAGTCCAAAATCTAATAAATTAATTTTATTTGAGGATAATGTATTAAATAAATTATTATTGAATAAAGTTTTTTCTTCAGAGAAAGAATTAATCATTGAAAGAAAAAAAATGAACATTGCAAAAATAATTTTCATTTGTCTAATCTAACAGATTTGTAGGAATTGGTTTCATCTGGTCTAATAGTATTTTTGCGTAAGCTTTTCCTTGAGGGTTATTTCTTGGACTAGCAGACCCACCACCACCAAGAACATCATTGAGCACAAAATTTATGGAATTGGATCCAGGTAACAAATATTTTTCAACCGATCCTTCTAAAAAGTTCTTAAAACATTTTATAACAACATCCTCGCCACTAATACTTTTAGATATCTCTTCCAATCGATCTGATTGATACATCATCATTGCTGTATGTCGATCATCTGCAGTAATGATTGCGGCTCTAGTAGTAAGCAAGAACCATATAACCACAACCATAAAAATAATTATGATCAACTCAAAATAGTTGGAAATAAAGTCCATAATAAATTCCATTTCAAAATCTTACAGCACATAGTTAAAAAGGCAATTTTGTTTAACTGACGTCTGGAATTGTGCTATCTAAACCTCTAGCAATCTTTTTTTCCTGATCAAAAAATGGTAAATCAACCACTTCACAGTTTTCAATTGACTCGTCACTCATAATCATTTGAACCTCTTCGCCAATAATTTTAAGCGGAGAATTAAGACTCAAAAACCCAATGCCACATTTTAAAGTAGGTGAAAAAACTCCAGAGGTTATTTTTCCTATTTCTTCTCCTGATTTTGTTATTTTAGCATGAACTTCAGGTACGGTTTTTTTACATATGACCCCAAAGAGCTTATTTTCTTTATTTGCATTTATTAGTGGCGATTTACCAATAAAATTTTCTTTATCAAGATCAACAAATTGACCCAGCCCAACATCATACGGATTAACTGAAGTATCCATATCTACAAGATTTTCTCTGATTCCACCTTCGACTCTTCTCATAGTCATTGCACGAGTTGAAGAAAATTCCATTCCATATGGAGCACCACACTTCATTAAGTGATCCCATAGGGCTTTATGATTAGTGTCAGAAGGACAATAGAGTTCATAACCAAGTTCATTAGTATAGCCAGTTCTCGAAACATAAATTTTTTGACCACCTAAATCAAAAAAATCAGATCTATAATAACCAAAGCCCTCATCTAATGAATTATTAGATGCATGTTTAAGCACCGAAGTAGATGCGGGCCCTTGTATTTGTAAAACCCAAACGTGTGGATTTGATATATTAACATTAAATCCATTACTATTTGCTAAAAGCCAGGTTTCAAACTGACCATCTGCTTGAACATACCAGTACCTGTTGGTTTCAAGCTTGAATAATATACCATCCATAAAGATGCCACCTTGCGGCGTACATGCTAAGCAGTAGTACCCTCTTCCAATCTTTATTCCATATAAATTTCTACAAAATATATAATCGAGAAATTTTTCAGAGTCCTCACCTGTTATTTCAATTGGTTTTTCTGGAACATCAAATAATAATGCCTTTCGTCTTAATAACCAGTATTTTTCAAAAATATTTTCATCTAAAGAAATAGGAAAATATCTCTCAGCATAAATACCTCTAACAATATTATCACCATTTACAAAATCAATAAACGGACTGTCTTCTATATGCCTAGCAATTACATCTTTATTTTCTGTAAGATAAGCCTGTTTGAAGTTTTTATTGATTTGATTAGTCATATTATATTTCTAATTGTATCTCAGATACACAAATAAGCAATTCTGTTTACAAACCCCCTATATATAACTAACCCACCATGTTTTAGATTGATGGGGTGGGTTGCACAAAACCCCCGTCACATTCTCATCACACTCTCTTAGTTTTTTTATTAAGTGTTAATCTTTTTGCTATTAATGAACCTAGAGTTTATAAAGATTTCTTGTTGGTTAAATTGTTAGGCCATATTTGGAAAGCGTGTATGTGGGTGACCGTATCGTGGGTTCGAATCCCATCCTTTCCAACACTTATTAAGTAAATTAAATTTAAAAAGAGTCTAATTCCCTAAGACAATACCCTCTCTTCTTGGATCAGTTCCACCTTCTAGCATTTCACCAATATGAATTGCGTTGAGACCTGAAAAATATTTTCTGTACTTTGTTTCATATCCCATCGACTCAAGTGAAGGTTTTAGATTAGTACTCTTAAGAGACTCTTCTATTTCATATTTACCCCATTTATTAATTGCATGGGGCAAAGACACACTTTGTTGAATGTCTAAATCCCATTCCAAAAATGCAATTATAGAGTTAACAACGAAGTTAATAATATTGCTACCCCCTGGTGATCCAGTTACAAGAATTGGATTGCCATCTTTAAGTATAATTGTTGGAGACATAGAAGACCTTGGCCTTTTCCCTGGCTGTACTCTGTTTGCAATAAGTTTACCATCTACTTCATCTTTGAATGAAAAGTCAGTTAACTGGTTATTAAGTAAAAAGCCACCTTGAGTCATAAGCCTTGATCCAAATGCATTCTCTATTGATGATGTCATAGATAATGCATTTCCATACTGATCAACAATTGAAATATGAGTTGTAGAAGGTCGCTCAATTGAATAATTTTTTGAATAGTTGAGAGTTTGATTTAGCAATGGATCTCCAGGTTTAACATCTAATATTCTTTCTCCTGGCTTAATTTTATAAGCTCTAGTAGCTAAGTATTTTTTATCTATTAAAGATTCTGTCGGAACAAACACGTAGTCACTATCAGCTACATAAAGCCCTCTGTCAGCAAATGCTAGTCTCGTAGCATCTCCAATAATTTGCCACGTTTCTGGATTTGAGTAACCTAATGATTTTAAATCAAACTTTTCTAAAATTCCAAGAATTTGAGCAACTGCTATACCTCCAGATGAAGGTGGTCCCATTCCACATACATCATAAACTTTATATTTTATACATACTGGAGGTCTTTCAATAATTTTATAATTTTTTAAATCTTTTTCTTCTAATAATTGTTTTTCACTATTTGATTTTTTCAAGGTATTTAAAATATCCTCAGCAATTTTTCCTTCATAAAATTCTTCAATACCAGAGTTCGAAATTAATTTTAATGTTGAAGCATAAGATTCATTTTTTTTAATGTCTTGGTGAGCTAATGCTAATCCATTTGGAAAAAAATAATCCTTAGTTTGTTTGAAACTATGCAGTCTCTGCTCATCTTTTTTTATTGACTCTGATAATTTTTTAGAAACTGAAAAACCATTCTCACTTAGAAGAATTCCATTATCAAATAGCTCATTCCAATTTATTAAACCCCATTTTTTATGAGCTTCAAAAAGTAATGCGGGCACACCAGGTGTGCCAACAGAAAGACCGCCAACTACAGCATCAAAGAATTTCATGGGTTGCCCATTTTCTTTTTGAAACCTTGATGATGATGCTTTTAGAGGAGCTGTTTCTCTTCCATCAAGTGTTGTAATAATATTTTTATTATTGTCGTAGTATAATAAGAATGCTCCACCACCAAGACCTGAAGACTCGGGCTCAACTAATCCCAATACAACTTGAGCAGCAACCATCGCATCAGCAGCTGTTCCACCTTTTTCTAATATTTCTGCACCTGCAACAGAAGCATAAGGATTTGCAGTAACGATCATCCAATTTTCTGCTGTCACCATTTTACCCTTTAATTTATTATCTAATGATTTTTTGACTTCGGGCGAAAGTTCTTCAACAGATAATGAGTTGAATGACTCAGGTACAGTTTTATCAGATAGCTGGTCAGCATTAGAGAAAATTATCTGAAGCAAAAATAATGATGTAAGAACAAAAATTTTTTTAAGCATTAACAATTAGTATATCACTTTTTATGAAAATACTTAGTTTTAGTATTTATTTTGGTAATATTAGCAGTATTAAGAATATTGATATTGCAGTATCAATTTTTTTAGTAGGAGGATTTAAATTCCAATTATTTTTAATAATTTTTTTTAAATTAAATGTATTCAGCCAAAGCATCAATTCCAGACTCCTCAGTTCTTATTCGATAAACATTCTCCAAATCAGAAACTAAAATTTTACCATCACCCACTTTTCCTGTTTGAGCACCTTTTATAATTGCCGGTATCATTTTTTCCGCAAGTTCATTTGTAGTTGCAATTTCAATTCTAATCTTTGGAAGAAAAGCTACTTCATATTCTTCACCTCTATAAAGTTCGGACTGGCCTTTTTGTCTGCCATATCCTCTAACTTCAGTGACAGACATACCTTGAACACCCATTCCATCAAGAGCTTTTTTTACATCATGTAGCTTAAAGGGCTTTATATAAGCGGTTATAAGTTTCATAATTTTTACTAAATATTAAAAAATTAATAACCAATTTTGGTAAAATATTTGGCTTTTAATACTGACAAATTGGCACTTTTATTAAAAATCTTACAATGATCTTGTTTAAAGTTATTTCAGTTATATTTAATCTGGATATTTACTAATTCTAGAGAGATTAAAATGAAACTTTTACAAATTGTTTTTTTATTATTTTTATCAATGAGTATTGCCCATAGCGCTGGATCAGGTGGATCAGGTGGATCAGGTGGCTCAGGTGGATCAGGTGGATCAGCCGGTGACGGAAATGTATCAAGTTCTAACTATAATAGTGATTTAGCAAAAATTGTTATTAAAGTAAGAAATGAAAATTTTGATGGAGCTTTAGTTGATTTAGAGCAATATGTTTATGAGAATCCAAATGATGCTAATGGTTGGAATTATATAGGCTTTGTATCGAGAAAACTTAAAAATTTTGATGAAGCAGAGAGATATTATGCTGTTGGATTAGAAATAAATCCCAATCACGTTGGAATATTAGAATATCAAGGTGAGTTATACATTGAGACAAATAGATTGGAAATGGCTGAAGAAAATTTAGAAAAGTTGAATGATCTCTGTATTTTTAATTGTACTGAAAGAAATGAACTAAGGATTTTAATATCTTCAGTGTATGAATAACGAATATTCAAAAGATGATGGCATAGTTTTATTTAATGAAGAATGTGGCATCTGTAACTTTGAAATAAATCATTATAAAAAAAGATCAAAACTTAAATTTCAAGATTGTAGTCAATTAGGTGACAAATATCTAAAACAACTTCATATAAGATTTTCAGATAATAGTGAACTCGTCGGGGTAGATGCATTTATATATGTATGGAAAAATACAAGTGGATTTCAATTTTTTGCTAAGCTTATAAATCTTCCAATAATTTATACAATTGCAAAAATGATTTATAAAGTTGTTGCCTTAATATTATTTTATAGGTTTAAAATTAAAAAAAAATTAGTTTCTTAATTTCTTTTCTAATTTTCTAACAAAGTAAGAGATAATCAAAATCAAAACTAGATATTCTAAAACAAGAAAAGTATAAATTTCAAGTGGGCGATATTGGCTTACGACTAGTTCATTTGCTTTTCTTGTTAACTCATTAAGTCCAATTATAGATACGAGAGATGACATTTTAATCATGTAGATGAATTGATTTCCAAGAGCAGGTAAGATTATTTTTATAGCTTGTGGCAGAGTGATTAGTGTAAACTTTTGATACTTATTTAATCCTAGAGAAGACCCCGCTTCTTTTTGACCTTTGGGTACCGCCTCAATTCCTGATCGAAATATTTCTGCTATGAATGGGCTATCACAGATACTAAGAGCTATAACCCCTGCAGTGAATGCGCTAAAATTGAGATCAAAAATGACTGGAAAACCATAATAAACCCATAAAATCATAACTAATACGGGTATTGATCTAATTATTTCCGTATAGCCAATATTAAAATACTTTAGAAAAATATTCTGACTTGAGCTTAAAACAGAAATTAAAAGACCGATTATAATTGAAAAAAATATAGCGATTAATGATAAGTAAATAGTGAATTGTAATCCTGAAATTAAAAATTCTATATTTGAGAGCCCTGTTTTATTTGCTGGATTAATAACATACCATCCCCATTTATAATCATTGCTACATCCAAATAATAATAGGCATGGTAAAATTATTTTAAGAAAAAATGTACAATTTTTATATACGTTGAAATCCATTTATTACGATATACATTAAATCAATAACCCATAACTACAATATAAAAGGATTTAAAATGAAACTAATCAAAATAATTGTCATGTCATTTTTGACTATGTTTTTAACTGCTACTTATTCGTTTAGCTCTACATTAGATGACATTGTTCAAAGTGGTGTTTTGAAAGTTGGAACAACGGGAGATTTTCCTGGCTGGAGTTTTAAAAATCCTGCAACAGATGAATATGAAGGTTTTGATATTGATGTTGCAAATAAACTTGGTGAAAGTATGGGTGTAGAAGTTGAATTTGTTGCAACTGATTGGAAAAATTTAGTTTCTGGAGTTGTGTCTAATAAATACCATATGACTTCTAGTGCATCCATTACAGCTCAAAGAGCAATCACTGCAGGATATTCAGACTCTTATTATGGAACAGGTACTGTTGCTATGGTTCTTAGTAAAAATTCAGGGTCAATTGACAGTTGGGAAAAAATTAATAGTTCAGATATTAAAGTAGCTGTAACACTTGGAACAGTTTTTGAAGGAGAAGCAAAAAAATCATTCCCAGAATCTAAAATTATTTCTGTTGAGGCACCTGCAAGAGAATACCAAGAGGTTTTATCTGGAAGAGCTGATGCATCACTTACAAGTAAAGTTGACGCCCTTAAATTAATCAAATTGTATCCTGAGTTATCAATCGTAAATATAAATGAACCAAAAAATGCAAAGTTATTTGCGATACTTCTACCTCGTGGAGACCAAGAATGGATAAACTATATTAATCATTGGATTGCTGATCAAAAAAATAAGGGCTTTTTTAATCAGACAGCTGAAAAATTTGGATTATAAGAATTAATAATCTTGTTTATTTTTTTCTTACAGTAGAAAAAAATCATTAATGCAAATGTATAGTTTATAATCAAGAGGTATGTAAACATTTCAATGTATGAAATGCTAAATATCAATACTGCGGGAGCTAGTATAACCAAAGGTATAAAAATCATTCTCAATAGATTGATTATCATTGCATGAGTGGGCTTTTGTAATCCCTGTAGTAATGCTGATGAAATATAAAATACCGGATAACAAGGTCCAGCGATCGCTGCTATCTTTAGATATGCAGTTCCATAATAAATAATGTCAATATTACTGGAAAAGAAACTCATTACGTATGGTGAGGATGTAAAAATTATCAAACCACCAATAATCATGAGACCTACTCCGTATTTTAAAGTTAAGAAGTAAATTTCTTTAATACGCTCTAAGTTGTTTGCTCCAAAATTCTGACCTACTAGAGATAAAGTAGCTATATTTAGTCCTAAAATAGGAAGTAAAAACAGCTGTTCAAATCGAACACCAGTACCATATCCCCCAGCAGAATACTCGCCATAGCTTGAAACGAGATATATTAATATAAATACGCCAAGTCCTACCATACCCATTGATAGTCCTGACGGAATAGCCTGTCTTAAAATATCTAAAATTAAATCTTTCTTAGGTTTAAAGCACTCAAAAAAGATATATTTTCTAATCTCAGTTTTATTAAGTTTATAAATTATATAAATTAATCCAACTAATTCTGAAACAATTGTTGCAAGAGCAATTCCAGAAATACCCATAGCTGGAACAACATAGAAGCCATAAATGAAAAGAGGATTTAGAAATATATTTAAAAAAAAGCTAAAGATTAAAACATTTCTATAAGATTTAGTATCACCTCTTGAAACTAGAGATGCATTCATAGTTACTAACAAAAAAATTATAATTGACCCTGAAAATATTATTTTCATATAGTCTAATGCGTAACTAATTATCTGTTCATTAGACTTTAGGATTAATAGAATCTCTTTCATTGAAATTATTCCAATGGAAGTTACGATTAATGTAATTAATAAAGCTACTAAAATAGATTGAGCAAATAAGACAGATGCTTTTTCATTATCTTTTTTACCAAGAGTATTTGAAATAAGTGCAGTTGTTCCAGCAGAAATTCCAACACTTGCAGCTATAATAATTAGATATATTGGGAAAGATTTTACAATTGCGGTAAGAGCTTCGGGAGAAATAAGGCCTGCAAACTTAGAGTCAACAAGATTATACATAGTTTGAAAAAATGTACCGATACTTGCAGGTACCGCTATCTTTTTGATGAGTGTAGTTATGTTATCTTTTGTTAAATCCATATCAACTCAGTGCAAGCCAAACTCCAACAAGCATCATCAAGGTTCCTGCTACTCGGTTAATTAGCTGAACGTTGCCAGTTTTTGTTAGAAGTTGATTTAGAGCTTTGCCGCCGGTCGCATAAATCATTAAAGATATAAATTCGATTATCAAAATAATAAGAACCATAGCAAACATTTGTGGCATTAAGGGCTTATCATAGTTCATAAATGATGGAACCATTGCCAAAAAGAATGCCCAGCCTTTAGGATTAGCGATCGCAGTAATAAATCCTTGAGTTGCAAGTTCAAGTCCATTTTGACTAAAGGAATGTGAGCCATCAATATTTAATGACATTTTTCCTAAATTCCTCCACATTTGTATACCAACGTAAAAAAGATAGCCTCCACCTAAATATTTAAAAATTTCAAACGCATTAGGATAGTTAGCTATTATTGATCCACCTCCAACTACAGCTGTTATAGAAATTAAAAGGACTCCTGTAAGTTCTCCTACCATCATTTTCATCGTATTCTTGATACCTATTGCCATTCCCATTGTGAGAGACAGAGTCATACAGAGACCGGGAGTAATTGAAATTATAAAAAAAACTGGGATAAAGAAATATAATAATGTGAAATCAAGCATTCTATCCCCAGTTTATTTGTGAGGTATATTAGTTGTTTAAGATAATATTACTATATTTAAAGTTTTAACGATTATTCTATTTTAATAAAAGATTTCATATATATTTTTATATCATGAATTTTTTTCTATTTAATTTAAATAGGTCCACATTAGTTATTATTGGGGGATGCGTTCTTCTTTTAGTTTCATTTGGTATTCGTCATTCTTCAGGGCTATACATGATACCTGTTTCAGAACACTTACTAACAGGAAGAGAAGTTTTTGGATTTGCGGTTGCAATACAGTTTCTAATGATTGGTTTTGGCTCACCTCTATTTGGCGCAATTGCAGATAAATATGGTTCTTCAAAAGCCGCATTATACGGTGTGATACTATTAATTATTGGGCTTTATATGATGTCTAAGGTTCAAAGTAGTTTGGAAATTATAATTTCACAGGCAATTTTTGGACTTGGTTCTGCCGGATGTGGGACAGCTGTTGTTTTAGGAGCAGTAGGAAAAGCGGTAGAAGAAAAGAATAGAACGTTATCATTAGGTATTGTTATGGCCGCAGGTTCATTAGGTCAGTTTTTGATAGTTCCATTAGCTGGCTTTCTAATAAATCTAAGTGGATGGACGCAATCAATAATCTATTTATGCTTTATTTCATCAATAATGATAATTTTTTGTTTCACTCTTACGCTACCAAAAAAAAACGGGGAAGATAGTGAGCGAAATAATAGAAGTTTGAAATCAGTTTTAGATGAAGCATTTGCAAACAAAAGTTACAACCTTCTGACATTAGGTTTCTTTGTTTGCGGATTTCATGTTTCTTTTGTTGCAACGCATTTACCAGCATATCTGGAAGATATTTCATTGCCAATTTGGATTGGCTCATGGTCATTAGCTTTAATTGGATTGTTTAATGTTTTTGGGACACTGATGTTTGGAAAAATGGGCGATAGTAAATCTAAAAAAAATCTACTTGCAATCTTATATTCTTTAAGAGCAGTACTTTTTTTAATTTTTATTTTTTTACCCAAAAATGAAATTACTATATTAATCTTTGCTGCGCTATTAGGTATTTTGTGGCTTTCAACAGTACCATTAACAAGTGGTATTATTTCAGTAATATTTGGATCACGATATATGTCCATGCTTTATGGATTTACATTTTTATCACATCAAATTGGTTCATTTTTAGGTTCATGGTTTGGTGGTAGACTTTATGACTATTATGGATCTTACGATATCATGTGGTGGATATGCGTCGCATTAGGTTTTATATCAGCTGCAATGCATATGCCTATAATTGAGAAACCTCTTTCTCAACAATACTCTTAAAATATGTTCTTTTTAGATTATTTTAAAAAAAAAGATTATAAAAAAGTTTTATCACTTGATGGCGGAGGCGTTAGAGGTCTTGCTTCAGTTATTTTTTTAAAACAGCTTGAAAAAGAGACTGGCAAAACAGTCTTTGAATTATTTGATTTTTTTATTGGTGTCAGTGCTGGTGGTTTAAATGCGCTACATTTTACAATAAATAAAACTAGCGCTGAAAAGTTAGAAGATTTTTGGACAAAAGATAATTTAGCTATGAGCATGCAAAAATCATTTTGGGGTCAAGCAATTTTCTTAAATAGTAAGCCAAAATATAATAATGAATCAAGAACAGCTTTATTAAAAGATTATTTCGAAAATAAATTAATTGCTCATTCTGATAAACCTGTTTCTGTATTGGCGTATGATGTAGAGAAAAGAAAGCCAAGGCTTATTTCAAGTTATGATAATTCCAATATAAGCGTAATTAGTGCAATTAATGCAACTTCAGCTGCACCTCTTTATTATCCAACTGTAAAAATTGAAGATGGCTCGTGGTTGATTGATGGTGGAGTTGTTGCTAATAATCCATCTTTAATAGGATACAACGAAGCAAGAAAGCATTTCAAGACTTCAAATATTAAAGTGTTTAGCGTTGGTACAGGTCTAAATTTAAAACGATTAGATGGAAAATCTTCAGCAGAATGGGGCCCTATTGGATGGCTAAGAAATGACATTCTTGGAATTCTTGCAGAAACTCAATATGACCATGAAACTCTCTCAGATTTATTAAAAGAAGACTATTTGCGAATTAATTCTTCAATGAAAGAAATAAATTTTTCTATGGACGACTATTCTTTTGAAAATTTAGAAAAAATAAAAAAGATGGGAATGCTATGGTGGTCAGAATTTGGTGACAGAGCTATAAAATTTCTTAATTCAAATTAGAATTTGCATTTTTAAAATTAACATTTATAACCATCGTAAAGATTACGTCATTGTTCCTTGAAGTGGACTATTACGAAGTCTACTAAACTAACAAAAGGAATAAAATTAATATGGCGACAGGTACTGTAAAATGGTTTAACCCCAATAAAGGTTATGGTTTCATTGCTCCTGAAGATGGACAAAAAGATGTTTTTGTTCATATTTCAGCTGTTGAAAAAGCTAACATCAATAGCCTTAATGAAGGGCAAAAATTAGAATACGAATTAGCCGAAAATAACGGCAAAACTTCTGCTGTTGATCTTAAAATAGTAGAATAATTTTTTTTAAAAAGCTGTGTACCTTATTGTGTATACAGCTTTTTTTTATTCGTAAGAAATATCAATCCACATCTTAAATTCGGCTATTAAGTCTACTGAAGGCCGAATTACTTTTACTCTTTTGTCAAATTTTGAAACATCAGTTTTAAGAGATCCTATTGCTATTTGATCATTAATAAAATTAATAATTGTTGCTCTGGAGGCAAGAGGAGCCATAACCTTAGTTAAATGCTCCTTGGTGCAGATATTCTCTGTTCCAAGCAATGATTGATTATTCAATTTTAATATTTCAATCAATATTCTAAAACCATAAACTGAATTTCGATAGGCCGATAGATACTTAAACTTTTCTTTATTTCCAAAAACTTCAAAAGATTCAATATGTTTATTGATATAATTTGAATATTTTTCTTCAATTTTTTCGGACATAGAAAAAAGTTATATTTAATATACTATAATATTAAGTATATATTGTTGCCATAATGACAAGTGCTTGTTGCGAAATATTCTCAATAGTGATTTGAATCAATAACTTAAGAAAAATTAACAAATATTAATTTTTTATTAAGATACTAGAGTATTAAAATATGAATTCAGAAAACGCTAAAATTGTATGGAAATATATTCAGAAAGCTGGTGATGATTTACAAGGCAAGCTTCCATCTCACCCCAATCATCCTAAAGGAAGAAATCCATATGCTCATGTTGCATTAGAAATAAAAACTCATTTTCAAATGACATATAAAGATATTCCTGACGAAAAAATAGATCAGGTTCTTGAATATATTGATTATTTAAAGAAAAACCCAAGTTAAAGATATTCTAATTTGAGATTCTATTAATTTAGAATATCATTTTAATTATGAAAATAGTTCCATTGGCAATAATTGTATTTTTAGGATCATTTGTATTCTTCACTGCATGTGATCAGGTGAACAAAGAGGGATTTACGGGAGTAAGAGTTATTGACAATTCTTATTCACCTCCCGTTGTTAGAATTTATGAGGGTGGCAAGGTAAGGTTCTTTAATGCTGGTAACAATCCACATAATGTCATTGCAGTTGGAGAAAGCTGGGGATCATATAAAGAAATTCCAAAGAATGATTATCTTGATGTAACTTTTGAACAAGAAGGACTTTATAAATACTTATGCTCATTTCATGCAAGCCCAGAAGGAGACTGGGGAATGGTCGGCTCAGTCGTAGTTGGTGATATTGATTACGAAGACTATAGTAATTTTCAAAAAGCAGATGCTGTCAAATCTTTCAGTGGTGAAATAAGACTTGTTCCTCGAGAATATGAAACAATTCAAGATGCAGTAAACTCATCGAGTCCAGGTGATATGATTTTGGTAAGTCCAGGAATATATTATGAAGAAGTAATAGTAAATGTACCTTCTCTAACAATAAGAGGCGTTGATAGAAATAAAACCATCGTCGATGGAGAATTTGAGAGAGCAAACGGCTTTTTAGTTGCTGGAGTTGATGGTGTAGCCATTGAAAACATTACTGCAAGAAATGCATTACTGAATGGATTTTATTGGGCAACGGTTGAAGGTTACCGCGGTTCATATCTTACAGCTTATAATAATGGTGATTATGGCATATATGCATTTGATGCGGTCGATGGAGTTCTTGAACATTCATATGCCTCCGGTTCACCAGATGCAGGATTTTATATTGGTCAATGTTATCCTTGTGATGCTGTAATTAATAATGTCATTTCTGAAAATAACGGTCTTGGTTATTCGGGTACTAATTCAGGTGGAGATTTATATATTATAAATTCGGTATTTAGAAATAATAAAGGCGGTATAGCACCTAATACACTAGATAGTGAATTACTTCCACCAGAGAGAGAAAGTTATATTATTGGAAATCTTATTGAAAATAATAACAACCTTGAAGCCCCAGCATGGGATGCGCAATATATTTCACTAGGCAATGGGGTTGTTATTGCGGGTGGCAATAATAATTATATTAAAAATAATGTGATCGTAAATCATGATGTTTTTGGCTTAGTAATAAGTGCTTCTCTTGATGATAATTATTGGCCAGCTCATGGAAATACTGTTGAAGAAAATCTCATTTTGAACTCAGGTAAGGCAGATATAGCCGTAAGTGGAATTTCAAATCTTAAAAATTGTTTTGTAAAAAATCAGTTTGATACTTCGATCCCTCCTGGCCTACAATTGTTAAACAATTGTAATTTTAATGTATTGCCATTGGGTTCAGACTTGCATGGATTATGGAATTTAATCGCAAGATTCATTAATGCCAATACTGGAGATTACCAAAAAGGAAATTGGAAAGAATTTGATACCCCAGATCCACAGCCAAATATGCCAATTATGCAAATGGTTTTGAGTAAAAATTATAAATTTAAAGATTTCCAAAAATCTATTATGCCTGCTGTAGATGTTTTTGAGGGATACAGTGGTAAATTGAATGAGATTAACCTTCCAAAAGAGGCATATAAATATTTTGATGAAAATTCTTTACATTAAATTTAAGTGAGCGAAGATAAATAATATGCCTGGTGTTTCAATTTTTCCTATTAGTGATGTCCCGTTACTATCATTGTTTTTAAATTTTTATGGATATTATCTTCCATTTTTTTTGTATGCAACATGGACATCCCTGGCTTTAATGGATATTTCACAAAATAGATATTCCTCTAATATTTTTAAAGTTTCCTGGACTTTCGTTGTCACATTTATACCATTAATTGGATCTTTTGTTTATCACCTCTTTATCGCTGAAGAAATACATGTCGCTGTAAGAGCAACTATGATATTTGGTGGAATACTTATCTTCACTGGTGTTATAGTGTATCTTGGCTTTGCTCTTTAAATAATATCCAAAAGTGAAGTTTGATAAGAGAATTAACCCAATTAGAAAAGGATTGGCTTCATCTGATTATCATGGATTAATTAAAAATTGTAAGTTTGTGAAAGGAAGTATCTATACAGTTCATGCAACATATTCCCCGCTTTATTCTGAAAAAAAACAAAAAAATCTAACATCACAATTATTATTTGGAGAATATTTCAAAGTATTTGATATTGATGACGGGGTGGCTTGGGGCCAATCAGTAAGAGATAATTATGTAGGCTATACTTCTATACAAAATCTTAAAAGAAGAAAAATAATTTCAAATCATAAAGTAAAATCATTAAGAACATTTATTTACGGGAGCCCAAGTATTAAAGTTGATCCTTTAAATTATCTTAGTTTTAACTCTTTAGTAAATGTCACTAAAAAGAAAAATAATTTTTCATTCATACCATCAGTTGGTTGGTGTGTTTCAAAAGATTTATCTCAAATTAAAAATACTAATTTTAGTCTTTATGACATCTCATTACAATATCTTCAAACTCCGTATCTTTGGGGTGGAAGAGACTCAATGGGACTTGATTGCTCAGGGCTTATTCAAAATCTATATCAAATGATAGGGATCAATTTACCAAGAGATACAGACTTACAAGCTGAATACTTCTCAAAATATGTTGATGAATCTAAGCTTAAACTGGGTGATTTAATTTTTTGGAGAGGACATGTTGCAATGGCCATAAATAATAAAGATATAATTCATGCTAATGCTTATCATATGAAAACACAGATAGAACCTTTGAAATTAGCAAAAAGAAGAATAAATAAAGAATATGGAAAGATAATTAAGATTTGTCGTGTATAAATTAATAGAGAATTAAAATGTTTTTTAGAATTATTTTTATCATTATTTGCTTATCTATATACCTTTGGGCAGGATATAGAATTGCAAATGTTGATAAAAAGACTAGTAAATCTGAAAGAATTATATGGTCCTTAATAATTTTATTATTTACAGCTTTGCTTTTTGTTTTAGTTACTGACAGTTAATTTCTATTACTAAAAATCTTATTTCTAATAATCCAGAGCAATATCAATGATGGCAAGACCATTAATGCTGTAATTATAAAGAATATTCCCCAATCCCCCTCAAGCCAATCAACTAGAGACCCAGAAGATGATGCCATTAGTGTTCTTCCAGCAGTACCTATGGAAGCTAGTAAGGCATATTGTGTTGCCGTATAGTTTCGATCTACTAGGAGTGAAATAAATGTTACAAAAGCAACTGTTGCAAATGCAGCTGCCAAATCATCAACTAAAACCGCAATAGCAAAAAGCAATTCAGATTTTTCGCTCCAGGCCATTGCAGTAAACATTAAATTTGTTAATGACATAACTATTCCAGATATGAAAAGAGCTCTTATCACACCAGATTTGATAGCAAACCAACCTCCTAGAAGTGTAAAAGCAACCGTGGTAATCCACCCAAGGCCTTTTGAGTAAAGGGCGATATCCGATTTTGAAAATCCCATTTCTTTATAAAAAAGAATCGACATTCTTCCTAAAAATGCCTCTCCAATTTTAAATAGAAAAATAAATCCAACAATTGATAATCCAATTGTGACACCATTTTTTTTAAAGAAGCTATAAAGTGGGTTAATTATGGTTGCTGATATCCAAGATATCATTTCTCCTGTATATCCTGATATTTTTATATTTTTCCTTAAATGGTTTTGATCTTCTTTTTGAGCTCGGATTCGTTCGTTAGTGCCATACTCAGGTATAAATAGAAGACCTAAATTGAAAAGAATTATAATCCCACAAATCAAAATGAATGTTACTTGCCAATAATTATCGAAACCTAAACTTTGAAACCAATCAGCTGAAATAAGAGTTATCAGTCCACCGAGTTTATAGCCACTCCACCAGCCGACTACAGCTATTGCTGCTCCAGCAGCCATAGCAGATGATTCATCTTTCTTAATTTGCTCAATTCTTAGGGCATCAATCGTAATATCCTGTGAAGCGGATGAGACGGCAATAATTAAACCAATAAAAACAATTAGAGCTAAATTATCTATAGGGTTGAGAATACTCCAGTAGATTAGTGATATTAAAATTATGAATTGTAATGATATGATCCAAGCTTTTCTGTGTCCAATCAATGATGTCAGAATAGGAATTCTGATCCGATCAATTAGAGGGGCCCATAAAAAATTAATTGCATAGACCCCAAAAATCAATCCTGCCCATCCAATTGTACTTCTGCTAATACCATCTTCTTTAAGCCAGAGTGTTAATGCGCTTCCAATAATGACCCATGGAAATCCACTAATTGCTCCAAGCAGCAATATTCTCAGCATTCTCTTATCAAAATAAATTGATAAGTCTGAACGATCCATTTTCATTATTTTTTATTCTATTGGAGCGGGGTTATTACTTAAACTTCTTAAATATAAAATTACATTGGCCCGGTCAGTTTCTTTTTTAAGCCCCGCAAATGACATTTTAGTTCCTTCCATATATTTTTTTGGATTTTTTAAGAAACCGTTTAGTTCATTATACGACCACTTTCCGCCATAAGAAGACATTGCATTTGAATAAGCGAAATCAGCGCCACCAATATCTTTATTCACTATATTCCAGAGTGCTGGGCCAATTTTATTAGCTCCACCTTCATTAGGAACGTGACAGTTAGAGCATTTTTTGAAAACCTTAGCACCTTTATCTACGCTAGCTGAGGCTAATAATATCTGAATTGGAATTTCTTCCACTTCTTCTTCTGAAACCACTGTATCAGTAGTTGTAGGCTCATCGTCTATACCCTCAATTATGTAATGAGCAACCTCTGGTTTTTCTACCTCATATAGAATTTCAGTAAGATTTGATAAACCAATTACAACAAGGGCTACAACCAATATACAGGCTACAATTTTGTTTATTTCTAAAGAGTCCATAAATGATTTCTTGACGCGATTCTTGAATATACTTAAACAATAACCTAATTTATACAAGCTTTTATGTGTCTTGGCGTCGCATGACGAAATTATGATAAATCAAAAAAATACTGCTATTTTTATTCCTGCAAGACTTGCTGCGACAAGATTGCCAAATAAACCTCTAGAGTTAATTGATAATCAGCCAATGATCATACATGTTTGGAAAAGAGCTATCGAGTCATCTCTAGGAAAAGTAGTTGTCGCCACTGATAGTGAAGAAATAGCTAAACTTATCAAAGATGAAGGTGGTATATCTGTCTTAACAGAGCAAGATCATCAATCTGGGTCCGATAGAATTTATGAAGCTTTGATTAAAATAGACACCATGAATGAAATTAAATATGTGATTAATTTACAAGGTGATCTTCCAAATATCTTAGATATAAATCTTCAACAAGTTTTGGATATTTTACAAAATGATACATATGAAATTGGAACACTTGTGGCAAAAATTGATACAGATATGGATCTTAAAAATAAAAACATTGTAAAGGCATTATGTGATTTCAATGAAAATAAAACAATTGCAAAAGCAATTGATTTTACCCGGACTTATGATCAGGCAACAAAAAATAATCATTTTCATCATGTTGGTGTTTATTCTTACCGTCGAAGTTCACTAGAAAGATTTATTAATCTACCTCAATCAGAAAGAGAAACTTTATTCAAACTTGAGCAATTGAGAGCTTTAGATAATAATATGAATATTGGCGCTGCATTAATTGACAATTCACCATTAGGTGTTGATACTCATGAGGATTTAGAATTAGTAAGAAAAGTAATGAAAAAATCATGAAGAAAATATCTTTCCAAGGTGAATTAGGAGCATATTCACATTTAGCATGTCAAAACTGTTTTTCTGGCTGCGAAGTTCTTCCATGTAAAACATTTGAGGAGGCTTTAAGTGCTGTTGTTGAAGATAAAGCTGAAATGGCAATGATCCCAGTTGAAAATACTGTTGCTGGAAGAGTTGCGGATATTCATACTCTATTAGGTAATTCAAGTTTAAAAATATATGCTGAACATTTTGAGAGAGTTCGTCATCAATTAGTTACAAAAAAAGATTCTGAAATAAGTGATTTAAAATATATTAGAAGTCATTCAATGGGAATTGGACAATGTAAAAAAGTAATAGATGAACTATCTTTAACTTCAATCATTATGGCTGATACAGCTGGTTCAGCAAAATATATTAGTGAAGAGGGAAATAAACATGACTCTGCAATTGCTTCAAGTTTAGCTGCTGAAATCTATGATTTAAAAATAATTAGAGAAAACATTGAAGATGATAAAAATAATACAACTAGATTCTTAATTATGTCGAAATCACAACAAGATCGAAAAATGGAACTAGAATATATAACTAGTTGTATATTTGAGGTTAAAAGTATTCCGTCTGCTTTATACAAAGCGTTGGGTGGTTTAGCAACAAACGGTATCAATATGATAAAGCTCGAAAGTTTTATAAGTGATCGAGATTTTAACAAAGCTCAATTTTATTTAGAATTTGAAGGCCATTCAAATGACGCTCCTGTGAAGGCTGCTTTAGATGAGATCACTCATTATACAAATCAATTAAATATTTTAGGTGTATATCCTAAGCATTCGTTCAGATCATAAGTTAATTTTTATGCATCCACTCTAATATCAATTGATGAGCAATTGCCATAGGAGGAGGAATCCATATTCTCTTTTGATGTTTGCCAACAAAAATGGCTGTAAGATCTTCTTTATCAAGCCAAATTGAGTCTTCTATCTCATCCTCATCAGCCTCATGTTCAAAGCTATCGACTTCTGCAAGGCAACCAATCATCAGTTGAGAAGGGAATGGCCAAGGTTGAGAAAATTTATAAATTACATTTTCTGTATTTAAATTTACTTCTTCTTTTACTTCACGAATTACAGCGCTCTCTATAGTCTCGCCAGGCTCTAAGAATCCTGCTAACGCTGAGTACATGTTGGGTGGAAAAATATTTTGCCTTCCCAAAAGACATTTATTTTTGTGGAATGGTAGCATTATGACAACTGGGTCAACTCTTGGGAAATATTCTTTCTCACATTGATTGCATTTTTTTTTGTATCCAGACTCCAGTACTTCTAACTCTACTCCTTTGCACTTTGTGCAATAAATAGCAGACTTGTTCCATTCAAAAATTGACTTAGCCTGTGCAATTACAGCCGCACTCTTATTATTTATCATTGGCGCAATAGATCTAAGATCAATAAATTTAGCGTTTGATAAACTACTTTCCAATTTTTCAGATTCATTATTTTGTTCGTTTAAATCGATGGCATAATAAATATTTTCTCCTATGAGACCTAAAAAAATTGTAATTACTTTTTGATCGAGTAAATATTTAACATCTTGATAAGATAGCCAATATATTTTTGGATTGTCTCTGTTGGCGGGATCAGTTTTTATAAGAGGTCTATCTTCATAAAAAATCATGAACTTTGATTTATCAGACTGTAAAGCATTTTTCTGCCATTTAATATCACCTCTAAGTTTTGAAGAATGATCTAACGGATTGTCACCAAAAGTTATTTTAGACATACTAAAAATTAAATATTTATTAAATTAATTAAAGCAATTTTTGGTTTCTGTCTGCTATAATAGTGAGGGAGATTAAGTAGGCAAGTATATCATGAACCCGGTCAGATCTGAAAAGAAGCAGCCGTAATGACTATACTTGGGTTGCTTTAATCTCCCACTAAATTAGACTTAGTAACATGTCAACTGATATACATATACCAATTCCATTAAAGTATAGGCCACGAAAATTCAGTGATTTAATCGGTCAAGAACTTATTGTTCAGACAATAAAAAATGCGATCAAATTAAAAAGAATTGCAAATGCTTATCTATTGACAGGTGTAAGAGGGGTCGGAAAGACAACCTCTGCTAGAATTATTGCTATGTCACTGAACTGTCAGGCGATCGATGTAGACAAAGGAAGCTTTCAAGAGCCGTGCGGAGAATGTGAAAATTGTATATCAATATCAGAGTCAAGAAGTGTTGATGTTTTAGAAATGGACGCTGCTTCGAGAACAGGTATTTCTGATATAAGAGAATTAATTGAAGGAGTGCAGTATGCACCAATTTCTTCAAAGTATAAAATTTATATAATTGATGAAGTTCATATGTTATCCACCGCTGCTTTTAATGGACTCTTAAAAACCTTAGAAGAACCACCTCCACATGTGAAGTTTATTTTTGCAACTACTGAGGTAAGAAAAATTCCAACAACTATTTTATCACGATGTCAAAGATATGATTTAAAAAGAGTTGAGCCAGGTTCTTTATCCAAGTATTTAAATGAAATCTGTTCTCAAGAGAATATTTCAATTGATGAAGGGGCGTTAAAGATTTTATCTAGGGCAGCAGATGGATCGGTTCGTGATGCTCTATCTTTGCTTGATCAGAGTATTGCCTATTCTGAAGGAAATGTGAGTGAAGACTTGGTTAAAGAAATGATTGGACTAAATGATCCTACCCAAATTTTAGATCTCTTAAAACTAATTATTGAGGGAAGAACAGAAGATTCATTGAAAAAACTAAATGAACTGTATGATCACGGTGCAGATCCTATTTTATTATTAAAAGATCTAATTACAAATATTCATCAACTTGGAATGATTAAGATTGGTGCAAACGAAGGTATTAAAAGCTTATTAACTGAGTCTGAGTTTCAACTTTTAGAAAATTTATCTACAAAACTTGAAATTCAGTCTATTTCAATGGTTTGGCAAATGCTTAATAAAGGTTTAAATGAGGTTCAAAGCTCTTTTTCTCCTATAAGTAGTCTTGAGATGATAATTATAAGACTTATTTACTTAGAAGATTCACCTAACCCGGAGGATCTTATCAAAAACTTGAGTAGATCAATTGATGACACAGAAAGTGACAAAAGTATAAACCCCAAGGTGAAAGAAATAATTGATTTTTTTCCAGGAACAGAAGTTGAAAATATTGATTAAATTTAAATAGGGATAAGATAAATGAATTTTAATAATATGATGAAACAAGCTCAGGATCTTCAGAAGAAGATGGCTGAAGCTCAAAAAAAAGTAGAGTCACTTGAAGCTGAAGGAACTTCTGGTGGGGGACTTATTAAAATAATTATTGATGGCAAGAACAATGTTAAATCTGTAAAAATAGATGAAACATTAATTTCAAAAGACGATATTGAAATACTTGAAGACCTAATCCTTGCAGCGTTTAATGATGGTAAAGAGAAAATTCAGAAAAAAATTTCTGATGAAATGAGCTCGATAACGGGTGGCTTACAGCTTCCTCCTGGTTTTAAAATGCCTTTCTGATATGAGTCGTAACTATTCAAATGAAGAAATAGATAGATTGATCTTGCTTATAAGTAAGCTACCTGGATTTGGACCAAAATCTGCTGGCAGAGTGGTTCTACATTTACTAAAGCGCAAGGATCAACTCATGAAACCTTTGTCTGAAGCACTTTTAAATGCAAGTGAGAAGATTTTAAACTGTGAAACTTGTGGAAACATCGACCTTCAATCACCCTGTGGAATGTGTGAAGACAATTCGCGAGACCAAAGTCAGATTTGTGTGATTGAAGATGTTGCTGACTTATGGGCATTAGAGAAATCTGGAGTTTTTAATGGATGTTATCATATACTAGGTGGCAACCTTTCAGCTATAAATGGCATTGGACCCGATGATTTATCTATCAAACAACTCGTTGCAAGAGCCAGTGAAGATCATGTTAGTGAAGTGATATTAGCCATGAGTGCTACAGTTGACGGTCAAACGACAGCGCATTATGTTGCAGAGTCTCTCGAGTCTTCAAATGTAGAAGTAAGTCGATTGGGCCACGGAGTTCCAGTAGGTGGCGAGCTTGATTATATGGATGAAGGAACGATTGCAGCGGCACTTTCTTCGAGACAAAAATTATAAATATCCATATCTAAAGCCAAAAAAAAAGGTTAATCTTGACGAGGCTTTGAAGTTGTCTTATCTCATAATTATGACAATAAAAAAAATTTTAACAGCACCAGATCCTCTTTTGAAAACTATTTCAAAACCAGTTGAAAAAGTTGATGATGAAATTCGTAAGCTCATGGATGACATGCTCGAAACAATGTATGATGCCCCAGGCATTGGACTTGCAGCTGTGCAGGTTGGCGTACCCCTTAGAGTTATTGTAATGGATATTTCATGGAATAAGGAAGATGGTATAAAAGAACCAAAGTATTTTGTTAATCCTATCATTTCAAATAAAGCAAAAGATTTATCTATTTATGAAGAAGGGTGTCTTTCAGTGCCAGATCAATATGCTGAGATTGAGAGACCAGAAAAGTGTGTTATTAATTACTTAGATTATGATGGTAAAGAAAAGCAAGAAGAGGTGGAAGGCCTTTTTGCAACTTGCATTCAACATGAAATGGATCATCTTGAAGGAATTTTATTTATTGATCATCTATCAAAATTAAAGAAAAATTTAATTGTAAAGAAACTAGTAAAAGCAAAAAAACAATCATCAAAAGAACGAATTGTAGCCTAGAAAATAAAAATGAATAATTACAATATTTTATTCATGGGAACATCTTCTTTTGCTGTCCCAATTTTAAAAGAATTAATTAATTTAAATCAAAACATTACTAAAGTTTTTACTTCTCCTCCAAAAAAAGCAAATAGAGGGATGAAAAGTTCATTATCACCGATAGCATTTGCAGCTAGAGAATTAAACTTACAACTAGAGTCTCCAGAGGATTTAAAAGATCAATCTATAATTAATTCAATTAAATCGATGAAATTAGATCTAATAATTGTTATTGCTTATGGATTTATTATTCCTAAAGAAATATTGAATATACCAAAATATGGATGCTATAACATTCATGCATCAATACTTCCTCGTTGGAGGGGCGCAGCACCAATTCAAAGATCAATAATAGAAGGCGATCAGGTTTCTGGAGTTTCTTTTATAAAAATAGATGAAGGTTTGGATACTGGCGATATAGTTTTTATTGATGAGATTGAAATCAAAAATAAAGATACTCAAGATACATTATCAAATAATTTAGCTGAGCTAGGTGTAAGAAATTTATCTAAGTTTCTGAACAAATTTGAATACAAATTTGAATTAATTAAGCAAAGTGATGAACTTGCTAGCTATGCAAATAAAATTTTGAAATCTGAAACAAGAATAAACTGGAACGAGTCAGCTGAACTCATTGAGAGAAAGATAAGAGCTTTTAATCCAAAACCTGGAGCATGGTTTGAAATGAATGGTAAACGCATTAAGGTTTTTGAGGCAGAGATTTCTAATGGTCATGGTATGCCTGGTGAAATATTAAATGATAAATTTGAAATCGCATGTGGAAAAGACTCTTTGAACCTAAAAGTATTACAAAAAGAAGGAAAAAATCAATCAAGTATTGAGTCATTTCTTTTAGGCAATAAAGCTTTAGTTGGAAATAATTTAGACTAATGAGATATAAAATCATTATTGAATACGATGGTACCCCATTTGTTGGTTGGCAAAAACAAGAAAATGGCCGATCAATACAAGAATCAATTGAAAGTGCGATTAAAAAGATTTTTGAAGAAGAGGTGGCTATATTTGGAGCTGGTAGGACTGATGCTGGCGTACATGCTATTGGTCAAACAGCCCACTTCGATATTAAAAAGAAAAGTTTTGATACATATGTCATTAAAAATGCCTTAAATGATCATCTTAGACCATTGCCAATATCTATTTTAGATGTTGAAGAAGTCGACGAAAATTTTCATGCTCGTTTTGACGCGATACAGAGAAAATACTTGTATAGAATAATAAATAGAAAATCACCCTTAACAATTGAAAAAGGAAGAGCTTGGCAGGTTCATAAAAGCTTAAGTGTTGTGTCTATGAAAAAATGTATACCTTTGATAGAAGGCAAACATGATTTTACAACTTTTCGCTCAGCTCATTGTCAATCTGAGAGTCCTATTAAAACGATTGATGAGGTCAAAATCACTCAGTCTGATGAAAATATATATTTTGGTATAAGTGCAAAGTCATTTTTACACCACCAAGTAAGATCATTAGTAGGTAGTTTAAAAATGGTAGGTGATGGAAGTTGGTCAATACACGATTTTGATAATGCACTAAAATCAAAGAACAGATCTAAATGTGGTGCATTAGCTCCTTCAGAAGGATTATATTTTATGGAAGTAAAATACTAAACGATTAAGTTAATTTTTATGAAAATATTTTTTTAGTATTGAATAATAAATCTTTTCAAGATTCTCAATATCAGCAATTTTGACATTCTCATCTACCTGATGTGCTGTTTCGCCAATTAAACCAAATTCTGCAACTTCACAGTAATCTTTAAAAAATCTAGCATCAGATGTACCTCCTGTTGTTGTAAGGGCTGCATCTAATCCAGTAACTTCATCAACAGACTCTTTAATAATATTTATAAATTCACCTTTTTCTGTGAGAAAAGGTTCTGCAGAATTATTATATTCTATTTTAAAATCGTATTCACTATCACCAATCTCTTTTTTAACAACTTTATCAAAAATTTTTGTTAGACTTTCTTCATTATGATTGATGTTATATCGCACGTTTAATTGACCTGTTGCAATCTGAGGAACTACATTAGATGCTCCGTCGCTAGAGCTAATATTAACAACCTCTATATTAGATGGTGGAAAATCATTTGTTCCTGAATCTAAATTAATATTACATATATTACTTAATATCTTTGTTAGAGGATTAATTGGATTAAGAGTCCACTGTGGATATGCCACATGACCTTGCTTACCTTTAATAGTGATCTTACTTGTCAAGCTGCCTCTTCTTCCAATTTTTATCATTTCACCTAATTTGTTTGGGCAAGTCGGCTCACCTACAATACAAGAGTCTATTTTTTCTCCATCCTCATATAATTTTTGGAGAACTTTTTTTGTTCCATTTATTGCAGGTCCTTCCTCATCATTTGTAATTAACAAGCTTATCGATCCTTTAAAATCTGAGCTTTTAATATAATTCCTAGCTGCGCAGATAAATGCTCCAATAGCAGATTTCATATCACTTGCACCACGCCCATATATTCTTCCATCTTCTTCTGTTGGTTTAAATGGGTTGTGGCTCCAAGAATCAAGATCGCCTACAGGGACCACATCAGTGTGACCACCAAAACAAAAATGAGGAGATCCACTTCCAAATTTTGCAAATAAATTATCTACGTCAGGTGTATTATGATCGCTAAATGAGTAGCGATGACATTTGAAACCTATTTCTGATAATTCTTTCTCAAGCAGATCAAGGACACCTTCATTTTTAGGTGTAATACTAGGGCACGATATAAGTGATTTTGTTAGCTCTAAGACTTCCATCTAACTTACTCTCTTAGTAAGTCGTTTATTGATGTTTTTTTCCTTGTATTTTCATCAACAGTTTTAACAATTACTACACAATACAAACTAGGCTTAGCTGGATCCGCATTAGGCAATGTTCCAGGTACAACAACTGAATAGGCTGGAACTTCTCCATAAAATATTTCACCTGTTGACCTATTAACAATTTTAGTTGAGGCTCCTAAATATACTCCCATTGATAAAACAGACCCCTCTCTAACAATTACGCCTTCGGCAACCTCAGCTCTTGCTCCAACGAAACAGTTATCTTCAATTATTACAGGATTGGCTTGAAGGGGTTCTAACACTCCTCCAATTCCAACACCTCCAGATAAATGGCAATTTTTTCCAATTTGTGCACAAGACCCAACCGTTGCCCAAGTATCAACCATAGTACCTTCATCAATGTAAGCCCCTATATTTACAAACGATGGCATAAGAACAACGCCTTTACCTATAAAAGAACCCTCTCTTACAGTACCATTGGGTACATGACGATACCCTGCTTTTTTCCAGTCATCCTCATTCCAATCAACTGTCTTTCCTCTAACTTTGTCATACCAAGTAGTGTAAGGACCTCTTAATATTTGATTATCATTTAAACGAAATGAAATAAGAACTGCTTTTTTAAGCCATTGATTGACGATCCATTCATTACCATTTTTTTCAGCAATTCTGTACTCACCATTATCAAGTTTTCCAATCACTTCTCTCACTGCTTCAGCAATATCTTTATTCTCTGAGGTAAGGCTAGAGACATTATCCCAAGCATTTTCGATAATATTTTTAATATCAGTCATATTTTTTATTTTTTAATTAATGTTCCTGCCCCTTTTTCAGTAAGAAGCTCCATTAAAATAGCATTTTCTTTTCTTCCATCAACTAAAGCAACACCCCTTACTCCTTTATTAAGAGTTTTAAAGCATGTTTTAACTTTTGGTATCATTCCACCTTTTATAGTTCCTTTTTTTATATATTCAAAAGCCTTTTTTTTGTTTAATTCTACAATAAGCTTTTTATTATTATCTAATACTCCTTCCACGTCAGTCAATAAAAGAAGTCTTTTTACTTTTAATGTTTCAGCAATAAACCCTGCAGCAACATCAGCATTAATATTGTATTTATTTCCATTATCATCAAAACCAATTGGTGAAACTATTGGAACCTTATTCTTACTTATTGCTGACATAAGACTTTTTTTATCTAATTTAATAGGGTTTCCCACAAAGCCAATTTTACCATTCATAAGAATTTTAGATTTAAGTAATCTTTTATTTAATCCGTTGAATGATATTGCATTTCCTCGAAATTTATTTATTTCTTTAACAATCATCTTATTTAATTGATTGCCAAGAATTTGCTTTACAATTGTTAATATTTCTTTTGTGGTAATTCTTAAACCTTGATATTCTTTATCAATAATTTTTCTTTTTCTTAATTCTTTTTCTATTTGTGGCCCTCCTCCATGGACAATAATGATTTTGACACCCAATTGGTTTAATAAGGAAATGTTTTTAGCAAAAGATGTAACTAATTTTTTTTTACTGAGAGAAAATCCACCATATTTAATAACAACATATTGATTTTCGTAATTAGATATAAAATTTTCCGCTCCTGAGTGGTATCTAGAACCTTGCCTCCAATATTTTTTTAATAGCTGAGCTCTATCTAGAGCTCTTTTTTTTAAAACTATCATGATAATTAATTAGTTTTTATTTTTGTTCGTCGAGTAATAATCCATTGTTGCAAAATGGATAGGATATTATTTGTTGTCCAATAAATAACAAGTCCAGCAGCAAATTGAGATAAAAGAATTGTTATAAACAAAGGAAAGAATGAAAATATTTTAGCTTGAATGGGATCTGGTGGAGCCGGATTTAACTTTTGTTGAAGATACATTGTCAGGCCCATTAAAATAGGCCAGATACCTATTATCATGAATGAGGGTGGATCCCAGGGTATTAATCCAAATAAATTGAATATTGTTGTAGGATCTTTCACTGATAAGTCCTCAATCCATCCATAGAATGGAGCATGTCTCATTTCAATGGAAATGAATAACATTTTATAAATTGCAAAAAAGAAAGGTATTTGTATCAAGATAGGCAGACACCCCGAGACAGGATTAACTTTTTCTTTTTTATAAAGAGCCATTAAGGCTTGCTGCTGTTGCTGTCTGTCATCCTTATACAAATCTTTGATTCGAGTCATTTCTGGTTGAAGTAATTTCATTTTAGCCATTGATACAAAAGACCAGTTAGCTAAAGGAAAGAATACAATTCTTGTGATTACAGTTAAAATGATGATGGCTATACCAAAGTTTCCAAATAACTGATAGAAGTAAGAAATTGCATAAAATAATGGTTTGGTAATAAAATAAAACCAGCCCCAATCAATAGCTAAGTCAAAATTATAGATGTTATATTTTTCTTGATAGAGATCGAGAAGATCAGCTTCTTTTGCCCCAGCAAAAACTTTACTATTAATTTCAATTTTAGTATTTGGCTTTACGCTATATGAGTCCAGAGATCTAAAATATGCTACATAACCAAGATTATCATCATAGGCATAAATACTTTTGAAAGGTATATTTTGATCTGGTATCAATGCAGCTAGCCAATATTTATCTGTTATTCCAATCCAACCATTATCACTTTCGTAATTAAGTACATCTTTATCTTCTTTAAGATCATCGTAATCAATAAGCTCAAGCTCCTCCTGTAAAACGCCAATTGGCCCTTCGTGTAATATAAACATTCCAGATAATTGAGGTGCTTTTTTTCTAATAATCTTGCTATTGTTATTAATTATAATTTCCTCTGAGGAATTATTTTTTACAACTTGCTTTACATTAAATAGGTAGTCTTTATCGACACTAATAAAAGTTTGGAAGATTTGACCTGAATTATTTGA
>CACIBF010000005.1 GCA_902584815.1 uncultured Pelagibacteraceae bacterium | reverse complement strand
TGACGCCAATTATTAATCAAACTGTTCATGAGCAAATTCTATCTCAAATTATGGTTGCAAATTATCTTGATAATCAGCATTCGTGGGTAATGAATAATGATGGTTCTTATGCAAAAATTTCATGCAATAAAAAATCTAGAGTTTTTAGTGCACATGATTATTTTATGATGAATCCAAGCCTTTCAGGGAGAGGTAAAATTAAGGGTGCAAAAAAACCAAAAAAGCTCTTGGCATTATTAGAAAATGTATAACCTTTCTATTCCAAAGAAAAAATTATTTGAAAAAGACACTCGTGTAGGCATTGTTGACATTGGCTCTGATACAATTCGTTTTCAAATTTTTGAAAATTTTAAAAATAATCAAATTCCTATTTTCAATAAAAAGATATCATGTGGCCTTGGAAAAGACCTAGCTTCGACTAATGAATTAAATAAAAACTCAATCAAAAAAGCAATCAATGCTCTAAAATATATTTCTGACATTTTAAAAGCCTCTGCTATTAATAATGTTCATGTCATTGCAACAGAAGCTGTTCGAGTTGCTAATAATAGTTCTGTTTTCAAACTAAAGGCTGAAAGCATATTAAATACTAGGTTAAACGTCTTAAGTGGAAAAGATGAGGCCAAATACTCTGGGCTAGGCGCTATAGTTGGGATTAAAAAATCTAATGGCATCGTAGCTGATCTTGGTGGAGGAAGCTTAGAACTTGCTGAAGTTAAAAAAAAACGAATTTTAAACACGACTTCAATGTCTTTTGGTGTTCACAGGGCAATAAGTAAAAATAAAAATATTTATAGAGATTTTGATAAAGAATTAGAATCAATCGATTGGCTTTCAGAGAACAATTTCAAAAGACTTATATTAACAGGGGGAACATGGAGATCTCTAATTAAGATTTATTTTGTTAAATATGATTATCCATTGAATGTCATTCATCATTTTAAGCCAAACTTTAAATTATTTATAGAGATGCTAGAGGAAGTATCTAGCTATAAACAAAAGGATCTTAAGCAGATTTCATATATTACTAAGGATAAAACTCCCTATATTAAATATGCTTCTCGTGTTGCTTTAAAAATTATCCAAAAAAGCAAATCTAGAGAAATCGTGATATCATACACTGCTTTAAGAGAAGGATATTTATCAAATATATATAATATAAATAATAAATTTGATCCGCTAATCCATGAGTCAAATAAGCTATCAAAGTTACATAATGATCTTGAATTTAACTATATTAATCATGCAGCAGTTTATGATTTCTGCTTTTCATTTTTTAAAAATCATCCTTATGTTTCTCGCAGACTGCTAAAATCTTCAATTAACTTAACTTCGATTGGGGCCAGTATAGATAAAGATGAAAAAGCACAATTTGCATTTAATCAGATATTAAAAATGGAATTACTTAAATTTAGTCATTCAGATAGAATAAAACTTGCATCTGCTATTTATTTTTTTCACGATAATTATAAGCGAGATGGAATAAAAAAATATAAACATCTAATTAATAAAAACTCTTTTTATTCAATGATTGCTTTAGGTATATTCAACAAAATCTCAATTGATATTGGGTTTTTAACAAATTTTAATTATCAGAACTTTGAAATATATATAAAAGATCATAATATCATATTTAAAATTCCAAAACTGTACTCAGATCTGTTAAAGTCAAAAACAAAGAAATCATTCGATACTTTGTCTAAAGTTTTAAAAATGCAGCAGAAAATAGTTTTAATTTAATTAATGGATCTAGATCAACAACTTAATTTATTTTTCAATTTCATTGACGATTCAATAATAGTAATTGACCGATCCCAAAAAATTAAATTTCAAAATAAACAATCAATAGCTTTATTTAAAAGTGATTTTACAAATCAGCATATTACAAATCTTATAAGAGCTCCTCAATTTTTAGATACACTTGAAAAATCAATTAATGAAAAAATTCCATATACTTTGGAGTTATTAATTGATCCTGTTAGTCAAGATATTTCTCAAACTAATATTTTCTTAAGTGTTTCGATATATCCAAGTAAAGATATGTATCTAATTGTTATGAAAAATATAACTGATGTAAAAAATTTAGAAATTGTTCGCTCTTCATTTATTGCAAATGTTAGCCATGAGATGAGAACACCTCTCGCTTCAATTATTGGTTTCCTTGAAACTATTTCTTCGACTGCAAAAGATGACGTTGAGGCAACTAAAAAATTTTTGTCAATTATTGAAAAAGAAGCAAACAGAATGAAGCGGTTATTGGATGATCTTTTAATAATTACTAAAATTGAGTCTGACGAGCACGTTCACCCAACTAAAAAAGTTGATCTACTGAACACCCTTGAAATAGTTGAGAATAACTTTGAACAATCACTCAAAAAAAACAATATCTCTATTGAAAAAGCCTATGATGATGAAAATCTTTATGTTTTAGGGAATCAGGATGAATTAATTCAAGTTTTCTCAAATATTATTGAAAACTCAATCAAGTATGCAAATGAAAATTCAAAAATTAGAATTAAATTAAGAATACTTGAAGATAAAAATAAAGATAATTCAGTAAATAGACTTTTTCAATACAACTATGCAATTATTGAACTTATAGATGAAAGCGAGGGAATACCTAAAAAACATTTACATCGGTTAACAGAACGATTCTATAGAGTTGATAAAGCGCGATCGAAAGATAAAGGTGGAACTGGACTTGGTTTAACAATAGTGAAACATATTTTAAACAAGCATCGTGGGAGTCTCGATATTGAAAGTGAAATTAACAAAGGTAGTATATTCACAATTAAAATACCTGTAGCACCAATTACATAAATAAGGTAATTAGCCATTTTTTATTTGATTTAGTAATTTTCAAATAATTTTTTTAATGAAATAATTGTTTAACATTTATTGAGTATAACTCTATTTCATAAATAGAAATTATTTTTTTATTTTACAAATGATGAATAACTTTGTTTTATTTGGTGCTACACATATTCAAACCTTATTGGTCATTTTTATAATCTCAATTATTATTCCATTAATTACTTATTTAGCAAATAATGAAAATATTAATAAAAATATATCATTAATTCTAGCTATCATTATGATCAGCCATGAACTTATAAAGCCATTTTATAGAATTTATTTATACGGACATGACCCTTCAGTGGTACTTCCAATTCATGTTTGTCATTTAGCTTCGATTTCCCTTGGAATATTTTTATTAACTAGGATAAATGTATTTTTTGAGATTGGTTATTTTTGGGGTTTAACAGGAAACTTTTTAGCAATGGTAACGCCTGATCTGGAATACAGTTACCCAGATATGGAATATATTACTTATTATTTTGGGCACGGCTTACTATTTCTATCTATTATTTTTACTTCAATTTGTATTAGTACAAAATTGAAATGGATATCTATTTTAAGAATATCAATTATCTCACTATTATTGCTACCTATAATTTATTTAGTAAATATTTTTTTAGGAAAAAATAATTTAGATGTAAACTATTGGTATTTAATGAAGATGCCAGAAGGTGAAACATTATTATCCCTATTTCCATCTCCGCCAATGCATATTCCATATTTAATTATTTTTGCTGTATTACTTTTTATAATTTCTTTTTTGCCATATTATATTTTTAAAAAATTAGAAAAAAGGCAATATTCAAGCCATTATAATTTTTGATTGTAATAAAATTGTAATATTTCTGTTATAAATTATTAACATCACAAAGGTATTTTGAAAACGTTTTAATTTTAACTAGGAGAAACTAATGAGATTAATTAAATTTTTAATTCTCACAGCTTTTGTATCATCAATTTTTTCAGTAAATTCTTTCGCTAGAGATACTATTAAAATTGTTGGTTCATCAACTGTATACCCATACGCAACAGTTGTTGCTGAGCGTTTTGGTAAATCAGGCTTTAACACGCCTGTAATCGAAAGTACTGGAACTGGTGGAGGAATGAAATTATTCTGCGCTGGCGTTGGTACTGATCATCCTGATGTTACGAATGCTTCTCGTAAAATCAAAAGCAAAGAAATTGCATTATGCAAAAGTAATGGCGTTACAGACATCATTGAAATCGTAATTGGAAATGATGGATTAACTCTTGCTCATAGTTTAGATGCAAATGATGCAGACTTTACGCAAGAACAATTATACCTTGCTATTGCTGCTATGGTACCAACGGGAACTGCTAAGGACGGTGATGGAAATTGGATTAATGGTAAATTAATTGAAAATCCATATGAAAAATGGAGTGACATTGACTCATCTCTTCCTGATCATAAGATCGAAATTTTAGTAGCACCACCAACATCTGGCACACGTGACGCTTGGAATTCGCTTATTATGAAAAAAGGTTGTAAAGCCGCAGGCGCCTATAAGTTATGGGAAGATGCAGGAGAAAAAGCTAAAAAGAAATGTGCCGTTGTAAGAGAAGACGGTAGAGTTATCGAAGCTGGTGAAAATGATACTTTAATTGTTCAGAAACTAGCTGAAGATCCAGAAAGATTTGGATACTTTGGTTACAGTTATCTGCTAGCAAATGAAGATAAGATTAAATCAGCTGCAATAACTGGAATCCTTCCAACACTTGCAGGAATACAAGATTACTCTTATCCAATTGCTAGACCTCTACAATTTTATGTGAAAAAAGCTCATATTGGAGTTGTTCCAGGAATTGAAGAGTTCTTAGCTGCTTTCACAAGTGAAAATGCAATGGGAGAAGACGGATATTTAACTGATATTGGTCTTGTTGCTTTATCTGATGGTGATGCATCAGATATACGAACTCGTGTTGCTAACTTGGAAGTAATACAATAGTTGATTAATAATTAATTTTATTAATTAATCCTTGTCAAGGTGGGTCAGATGCCCACCTTGATGAACTGCTTTTTGAGATAATGTTTTTTTATGGGTCTTTTTTTAATTTTATTGGTATTAACAATTGGCGCATTTGGATTTCTTATCGGTCGACTAAAAGCAATTAAATTAAGATCAGCTTCACAAAAAAAAATTACTTCTTTAAATCATTATTATGGATATTACATAGCTATATTTGCTATTGTTCCTTCTTTATTGGTTTTTTTAGCTATCACGGCATTCCAAGGTTATATAGTTGAAGTTTATGTCTTAAGTGACTTCATAGATCTTAATCCTAATCTTCTAGCATCGGATAAAAACTTATTACTGGCTCAAATTGTCAACACTTCAAAAGGAATTGAGCTTTTTGATGAAATAAGTCCTTTAGTAACAGATGCAGTTGATAAATATATCTATATTGAAGAATTAATTGACACTTTGACATATGTTATCGTGTTATCTGTTGCAGGTTTACTCTCATTAGTTGCTTACGTAAAAATAAAATCAAACTTAGATTCAAGAAAATTTGTTGAGTCTTTTTTATTAATCCTATTTTTTACATGTTCGTTAGTAGCAATCATGACAACTGTAGGGATTATATTTTCATTACTTTTTCAAACTTTAAAATTCTTTTCACAAGTTCCAATTACCGACTTCTTATTTGGTCTTAATTGGTCTCCTCAAAGAGTGTTTGTTAGAGATAGTGGAGATCTTGATACAAGAGATTTACAAAATGCATTTGGAGCAATACCATTATTTGCAGGAACATTTTTAATTGCATTTATTGCTATGTGTGTTGCAATCCCAGTTGGCCTTATGACAGCAATATATCTTGCTGAATATGCTTCACCAAACTTGAGAGATTGGGCTAAGCCTATTATAGAAATTCTTGCAGGGATACCAACTGTTGTTTATGGTTTTTTTGCAGCTTTGACTGTTGCTCCTATAGTTCGTGATCTTGGTCAAAATGCTGGATTCACTGTTTCTTCAGAAAGTGCTTTAGCCGCGGGATTTGTAATGGGTATCATGATAATACCATTTGTCTCCTCATTATCAGATGATGTTATTAATTCTGTTCCTCAGAGCTTAAGAGAAGGTTCTTATGCTATGGGAGCAACTAAAAGTGAGACTATACGAAAAGTTTTATTGCCCGCTGCGTTACCTGGAATTATCGGTTCTTTCCTATTAGCGGTATCAAGAGCAATTGGAGAGACCATGATAGTTGTAATGGCAGCAGGACTAGCAGCTAAATTAACAGCCAATCCATTTGATGCAGCTACAACAATTACAACTCAAATTGTTGTTATATTAATTGGTGACCAAGAATTTGATAGTCCTAAAACTCAAGCTGCTTTTGCCCTTGGATTAACATTGTTTATTGTAACACTACTTCTCAATTTCATTGCTCTTCAAGTAGTCAAAAAATATACAGAAAGATATGATTGATTATGTTTGATGCTAGTGCAAATTTAAAGAAACGACTGAAATCAGAACGCCGGTTTCAGATATTTTGTATTACCGCTATTTCATTTGCATTGATTTTTGTATTAATTTTATTCTTAAATATTTTTTCATCTGGTTATTCTGCTTTTTATAAAACGACAATAGCTATTGATGTAGATTATTCACAAGTTATAGAAGATACTACGCAATTTGCCGCCATGTCAGATGATGAGATTAATAAGTTGGATCTATTTAGATTCTCAAAAAAATCAATTTACAGTCTGTTCCCAGACATTGAAGATAGAAAAGAGAAGAAGTTATTAATAAGAATATTCAGTATTGAATATGAAGATGAAATTAAACAATTCTTAATAAAGAATAAGGAAAATATAAAAAAAATTGAAACTGTTTATCTGACCGCATCAGACGATGTTGATCAAGTTAGAAAAGGTAATTATCCTCGTGATTTACCAGAAGAGAGAAGAAGAATAAAAGATATACAATTAGAATATTATGATATTTTAGAAAATAATGGCCGTGTTAAATATGTGTTTAACATTCCTTTTTTAACCAGAGGAGACTCAAGAGAACCTGAATTAGCTGGCGTTGGTGGATCAATAGTAGGATCATTTTTAACAATTATCACAGTTCTAATCTTATCTTTCCCAATTGGAATATTAGCAGCAGTCTATTTACAAGAATTTGCTAAAAGTAATCGTTTTACAGATTTTATCGAAATTAATATTAATAATTTAGCAGCTGTGCCTTCGATTGTATTTGGATTATTGGGTCTAGGTATAATTTTAAATGTATTTGGCCTACCGAGATCTACGCCATTAGTCGGTGGAATTGTTTTATCACTCATGACATTGCCAACAATAATTATTGCAACAAGAGCATCACTAAGAGCAGTTCCTCCTTCAATACGTGAAGGTGCTTTAGCTGTAGGAGCTACCAAAATGCAGGCGGTTATGCATCATGTAGTTCCACTAGCAATGCCTGGTGCTTTAACAGGAACAATAATTGGACTTGCTCAGGCTTTGGGAGAAACAGCTCCTCTTTTGTTAATTGGAATGGTTGCATTTGTAGTTGATGTTCCTTCCAGTCCATTAGATGCATCAGCTTCATTGCCTGTTCAAGTCTATTTATGGGCTGAAAGCGCTGAAAGAGGCTACGTTGAAAAGACATCAGCAACTATTATGTTGCTTCTAGGTTTCTTGATATTATTAAATCTAGCTGCGGTTCTTATTCGTCGAAAATTTGAAACAAAATGGTAATATAAGCATATGAATAAAATAAAAATTAGCGCAAAGAATATAGACGTTTTCTATGGTGATAAACAAGCTCTTTTTGATGTCTCAATGGATATGTATGAGAAAGAAGTTACAGCATTAATTGGACCTTCTGGCTGTGGTAAATCCACATTCCTTAGATGTATCAATAGAATGAATGATGTCATTGATATTTGTTCAGTGAAAGGTAATGTTTCTATTGATGGACATGATATATATGACAAATCTATCAGAGTAGAAAGTTTAAGGGAAAGTGTTGGAATGGTATTTCAAAAACCAAACCCATTTCCAAAGTCTATTTATGAAAATATTGCATATGGACCAAGAATTCATGGAATAGCAAATTCCAAAACAGATCTAGATGAAATAGTAGAAACTAGTTTACAAAAAGCAGCTTTATTCGATGAAGTAAAAGATCGATTGCATCAACCAGGCACCGGATTATCCGGAGGTCAACAACAAAGACTGTGTATAGCAAGAGCTATCTCTGTTAATCCTGAAATTATTCTAATGGATGAACCGTGTTCTGCCCTTGATCCCATTGCAACTGCAAAAATTGAAGATTTAATGTCTGAATTAAAAAAAGAATTTACAATTATTATCGTTACACATTCTATGCAACAAGCCGCTCGAGTTTCAAAAAATACTGGGTTTTTTCATCTAGGAAAACTAATTGAAGTAGATTCAACTGATACTATTTTCTCAAACCCAGGAAATCAAAAAACACAAGATTACATAACAGGAAGGTTTGGATGATGAAAGATCACATTGTTTCAGCGTATGATGCGCAATTAGAATTAGTTAACTCTAATTTAATTAAAATGGGTGGGTTAGTTGAAGATCAATTAAGAAATTCCCTTCAATCTTTAAGTAATAAGGACACATCCTTTGCTGAACAAATCATTTTTGATGATCATAAAATTAATGCACTTGAGAAAGAAATTGATGCACTTACATATAAAATTATAGCTATGAGGCAGCCATTAGCTAATGATTTAAGAGTTGTATTATCAGCTTTAAGTATTTCAAATGATCTTGAGAGAATGGGTGATCATGCAACAAATATTGCAAAAAGAGTGGCTAATGTAAAAATAAATTTACCTGATGCGCCAACGATTGAAATTGTAAAAATGGGCGAAGATGTCCAATTTATGATTAAGCAGGTGCTTGATTCATTCGTAAAAAAATCAGATAAGCTTGCAATAAAAGCATGGGATAGCGATGTAAATATTGATGACTCATATTTAAATATTTACCGAGAGTTGCTTGAAACAATGGCTGGAAACCCTGATACAATAACTGGATGCTCACATTTATTATCAATTGCTAAGAATATTGAGAGAATTGGAGATTATGTACAAAATATTGCTGAAGATATTCATTTTATTGTTACTGGACAGGCACTTGAACGTAAGTCAGAAAAACGAATTAATTGGGAGGAAATAAATCAATAATGCGTCCTAAAATCTTGATCATTGAAGATGAATTGTCTTTAGTTGAATTAATATCGTATAATTTAAAAAAAAATGGATACGATGTTGATGTTGCTAATGACGGTGAGGCTGCATTGGATAAGATATTTGGAGAAGTGAAGTATGATTTAGTGCTCCTAGATTGGATGTTGCCACATATTTCTGGCCTTGAATTGTGCAGAAGAATTCGAAAGGATAAATCAACAAAAAATATCCCCCTTATAATGATTACCGCAAAAGGTGAAGAAGAAGATAAGATCAGAGCATTTGAAAATGAAATAGATGATTATATCACTAAGCCATTTTCGATTAATGAGTTAGTTGCTAGAGTAAAGGCTGTTCTGAAAAGATTAAGACCTATTTTTTACAATGAAGTATTAACCTATCAAGGTATTACACTAGATGCTGCTACCCATAGAGTATCAAGAGATGGAGAAGATATTAAACTTGGTCCAACAGAATTTAATTTATTAAGATTTTTGATGGAAAATCAAGGCAGAGTCTTTTCAAGACAACAATTATTAGATCATGTTTGGACCACGAGTCCCTATGTTGAGCCAAGAACGGTTGATGTTCACATTAGAAGATTGAGAAAATCTCTAAATGATGGTTTTAAAGCTGATCCAATCAGAACAATTCGTTCAGCAGGCTATTCACTTGGTGCGTAAATATGAAAAATGTTCTTTATTTATGCACTCAAAATTCTGCAAGAAGCATCATAGCGGAAGCAATAACTAATTATAAATACTCAAATTATTTAAGAGGCTTTAGTGCAGGAAGTAATCCATCTGGAATAATTAATCCGATGACAATTCAGATATTGGATGAATTAAAAATACCAGTTGATAACCTTTACAGCAAAAGTTGGGAAAAATTTTCTGAGAGCAGTACACCAATAATGGATTATGTAGTAACTGTTTGTCATCAAGCATCAAAGGAAGTGTGTCCTGTCTGGCCAGGAGCTCCTAAAACATTTCATTTTAATATTGAAGATCCTGCCAATAAAGAAGATCCATCTCAACAAGACATAAATAAATTTCATAGCACTTATCACTACATTGATAAATTAATACAAGAAAATTTAATAAAATAAATAATGCCTTATTCTCTTAATCAAAAACTTTTAGCTGAGTACATTGGCACCCTTATGCTTGTATTCAGTGTTGTTGGATCAGGTATAATGGCCAATAATTTATCTCCTAACAATGAGGGGGTTGTTCTTTTAGCAAATGCAATAGCAACAGGAGCAATGCTTTACGTGATAATATCAACATTTGGTCCTATATCTGGAGCTCATTTTAATCCAGTTGTTACACTTTATTTTAGATTTAAATCAGATATTAATAACGTAACGATGATATTATTTATCATTTTTCAACTAGTGGGTGGCACTTCTGGAGTCATTTTAGCAAATTATATTTTTGATGATTTATTTATTGAATTTTCAACTAAAGAAAGAACAGGAATTAATATTCATGTCTCTGAAGTGGTTGCAACAATAGGCTTATTAATTACAATTGTACTCACACTAAAGGCAAAAAGAGATCCAGCAATAGCGGTGGCTTTATATATAACTGGGGCTTATTGGTTCACATCTTCAACATCATTTGCCAATCCAGCTGTCACGATCAGTAGATCATTCACCAACACATTTACCGGTATAGATCCACAGCACGTGTTGATGTTTATTTTTATGCAATTAATTGGTCTCTTACTTGCATATTTTATTCTTCGATTTTACGATTAATTATATCGCTTGTCCTGATACCCATACTTTTTTTACTATTGGTAAATTGTTATAAATACTGAAACTAACTAGGTCCGCCTTCATGCCGCACTGTATACTACCTCGGTCTAGAAGCTGTGTAGCTATTGCTGGGTTTCTTGAAATTGAGGCAATTGCTTTTGGCATATTACCGGACTCTAAACCCCATTTGACAGCTGAAGAAAGTAGGGATGACGGGATATAGTCAGAGCTAAAAATATCAAGGCAATTTTCGTCTATGAGTTCTTGAGCTGAAATATTTCCAGAATGTGACCCACCTCTCATTAAATTTGGGGAACCCATGATAATTTTCATGTCTTCTTTTTGCGACTCTTTTGCTGCTTCGATTGTTGTTGGAAATTCTGCTATTGAAACTCCTAGATTTTTTGAACTTAATACATCTTCTATAGTAGTGTCATCATGACTCGCAAGAACACATTGAAATCTCATTTGTGCTTCAGATATTTTCTTTATATGTATTTCACTATTTTTTGACTGCAGTGCTTTTAATTTAGAGAAGTGACTTTCCATTTCTTCATCAGATAGTTGATATTTACCTGCTAAATATTCCTTATATTTATCTGTATTTCTAAATTGTCTTTGTCCCGGTGTATGGTCCATAATGCTTATCATTTTAACGTTGCTTGATTCATCAAACTCATCAAGTTCATTTGCTAACGTTTCAGATGCGGTTTCTGCACGCAAGTGAATATAATGGTCAATTTTAAAAAGTTTATTTTTTTTTAAATTTGAAATTTGATCAGCTGTTGCTTTAGCATATTTTTTATATTCACCTTGAAGGTTCCCTTTTGGTATCGATCCAACTCTAAGTGCATCAAATACCGTGGTTATACCGACGGAAGACAATTCTCTATCATGAGCTAGCAATGCGTTTATAATTGGCCATTCTACTTTTGGCCTGGGTGTTAAATGTCTTTCGATATTATCTGTATGAAGTTCGATTAAACCAGGAATTAAGAAATCCTTGTTTAAATCGAAAGCAGAATTTCCAGTATAATTTCCTTTACTTAAATCCTTTATTATACCGTTTGCAATGTAAACATGGCCCATAAAAGATTCGTCCGGACAAACAATATGTGCATTTTTTATTACAAATTCATTCATATTTATTTAACAAGATATTACTAATTTATTAGATTATTGTTAAAGTATTATGACTAATTACAAAAGAGTGGCAATTTACTTTTTGCCTAAAAAAAACTCGAGTTTAGAAAACTTCGGGAAAAACCTTTTAGGTAGAGATATTAATAAAAAGAAAAAAATATCACTAACAAGACGTCAAAAATATTTTATTAATAGAGGTTTTACATACTTTGATGAACTTAAAGACTATTGTGAAGAGCCAGCAAAGTATGGGTTTCACGCAACATTAAAGGCACCATTTAGACTTAAACGAAATGTTAAAACAAAAAATTTTTATGATGTTATTAGCCATATAGCAGCACAACATAGTAGATTTAAGATAAAAGGTTTAAAAATTGTTTATAGTAAAAAATTTACTTTAATAACTAGCAGAAAACCAAACAAATTATTAATAAACCTTGAGAAAGATCTTGTTAAACATCTAGATACTTTTAGGGCAGAGCTAAATAAAACAGAAATAAAAAAAAGGATCCCTGATTCTTTAACTTTTAAGCAAAACAAATATTTAAAAGAGTGGGGATATCCATTCGTCTTTGATCAATTTAAATTTCATATGACGCTAATGAACCAAAATAACAATAAATTATCTAACAAACAAAAATTAGAACTAGAAAAATTAATTTACAAAATATCAAATAATGTAATTGAATTTAATGAAATTAGTTTACTTGGTGAAAATAAAAATGGCCATTTTGAGGAAATAAAAAGGTTTAAATTAAACTTTTAATTAATGCAGTTAAATTCATAATACCTTGATCAATACTGCTATTATTTTCTACAAATTTTGTACTTGTTGGTAAATTATAATTTTCTCTTTTTATTCGAGAGTTGATTTCGAATTCGTTCTCTCTTTTTCTATCAATAATTCGTTGACTCAATAAATTGCTAGTAGCATTTATGTGTATAACGATAGAAGAGGATATATCATATAATATATTATTAATATATTCTCTAGATCCAGCAAATATTATGTTTTTCCCATCTTTAAGATCATTAATTGCATCTTTGTGAATACCATAATTGCAATTATTTGCATTCCATGTTGTACAAAATAAATTTTCACTCTTCATTTGTGTAAATATTTTTTCATCAATGGGGTTGTAGTCTTCATTAATATCTATTTTAGTTCTTGTAATGTATCTTTTGATCGCCTTTAGATTATCGATATTTTTACAGGCTCCATTTATAAGGGTGTTTTTACCAGATCCTGATGGACCTAAGACGATAAAAGCCTTGCCGTTTCTTTTAATGCTTTGTTTCAATGTTTAGATCAATCTCTCTTACATTCAGCTTTTTTCGAGAATATTCGTCATGAAAGATTCCAATAATTGATACGCCTCTATTAGATTTCGCTTTAATTAAATTGATAATTATATCACGATTTCTACTGTCAAGACTTGCAGTTGGCTCATCGAGTAACAAGTAAGGAAGGTCTTTTATAAAACCTCGTGCGATATTAATTCTCTGTTGCTCGCCCCCAGAAAAAGTTAGCGGAGATAAGTGCCACAAGTTCTTCTCAATATTTAAGTCCTTTAAAAGTTTTATCGATTTTTTATAAGCATTATTTTTATTATCACCTGAATTTAATAATGGTTCCATTATTACATCTAAAGCAGAAATACGGGGTATCACTTTTAAAAATTGGCTCACATACCCAATTGAAGTTTTTCTAAGTTTAAGTATTTCCTGAGCTGATAGAGTGGCAATATTTTTATTATTTATAATTATAGCACCCTTATCAATTATATAACTTCCATAAATCATCTTTAAAATACTTGATTTACCTATGCCTGATGGTCCTTTAAGGGCTACAATTTCACCTGGATTAACCTTAAAATTTAAATTTTTAAAAACTGTTATCTTCGCGTTATTTTGGTTAAATAAAGTAAACGATTTATTAACTTTTTTTACCTCAATCATATTAAACGTTTAACACCGAACTTACTAATAGCTGTGTATATTCTTGCTGAGGATCTTCAAGTACCTGATCGCTTAAACCAGACTCGATTACAGTACCGTTTTTCATGACAATCATTTTATCTGCAAGTAATCTGATAACGGCTAAATCATGTGATACAATAATTACTGTAAGGTTCAATTCATTAACAAGTGATCTTATCAAATCAAGAACACGAGCTTGAACTGACACATCTAGCCCACCAGTTGGTTCATCCATAAAAATAACATTTGGGCTTGTTATTAGATTTTTTGCTATTTGAAGTCTTTGAAGCATTCCACCTGAGAAAGTAATGGGTAGATCATCAATTCTACTTTTGTCTATTTCAACTTTATTCATCCATTTTGTTGCTAAGCTTCTTATATTTCCATAATGTCTATAGCCAACAGACATTAATTTTTCGCCTATATTACCACCTGCTGATACATTTAATCTTAATCCGTCACGTGGGTTTTGATGAACAAAAGCTAAATCTGTTCTAATAAATTTTCTTTTCTCTGACTCTGATATATTTAAAAAGTCGGTTTCTTTGTTGTTAATATTGAAAATTATTTTTCCTCTATCAGGCTCAAGATTGCCGGATAAGCAGTTAATTAAGGTTGTTTTACCGGAACCAGACTCACCAACAATGCCCAATACTTCACCTGGATATAGTGACATTGAAATATTTTTACATCCAACAATGTTATCATAAGATTTGCTTAAATTTGTAACTTTTAAAATAGGGATTATCATTTATTTTTTCTTTTATTACAAAAATCTGTATCTGAGCAAATAAAAGATTTATTTCCCGCATCATCAACAATAATCTCATCTAAATATGTATTCTTTGATCCACAAATATCACATGCGTGTTCAGCTTTAAATGGGTCAAATGGGTAGTCTTCAAAATCGAGACTTTTAACTTTTGTATACGGTGGAATAGCATAAATTCTTTGTTCTCTTCCAGCACCAAATAGCTGTATCGCTGGTGAGTTATTCATTTTAGGATTATCAAATTTTGGTATTGGGGATGGATCCATTATATAACGATCATTAGTTTTTACTGGATAAGCGTAAGCGGTTTCTATATGCCCATTTTTTGATATATCTTCATAGAGCTTTACGTGCATTGCGCCATATTCGGAAAGAGAGTGCATTTTTATTGTTTCAGATACTTTAGGTTCTAGAAAGGCCAAGGGTTCAGGGATGGGTACCTGATAAACAAATATTTGTTTCTTTTTTAATGGTGTTTCAGGAATTCTATGTCTAGTTTGTATCAGTGTTGCTTTTTCAGTAATTTCAGTAGTTTTAATATTTGAAGTTTTTTTGAAAAAATTTCTTATTGATACAGCGTTGGTAGTATCGTCAGCTCCCTGATCTATTATTTTTAAAGTGTCCCTTTTTGTTAAGCAGCTCGCAGTAACTTGGACTCCACCTGTTCCCCATCCATATGGCATAGGCATTTCTCTAGAGGCAAAAGGAACCTGATAACCTGGAATACATAAAGCTTTTATTATTGCACGTCTTATCATTTTTTTTGTATTCTCATCTAAATACGCAAAATTATATTCTTGATCAAAAGGTAGACCTTTGTCTACTTTGAAATCTTTAATCTTAATTACGTTATTTGTTTTTCTCATACTCTTTACGAATTCTTCTAACTAATTCCAGCTCTGATTGAAAATCAACATAATGGGGTAACTTTAAATGTTCCAAAAACCCAGTTGCCTGTATATTATCACAATGTGACAATACAAATTCCTCATCCTGAGCAGGAGCTCCGACAAACTCTTCACCAATTTCTTTCCACCTTAATGCCCTATCGACTAGGGCCATTGATACTGCCTTTCTTTCTAATTGACCAAATGTCAATCCATATCCTCGTGTAAATTGTGCGGGTGTTTTTTTGCTTCCTTGAAATTGATTTACACTCTCGCACTCAGTAACAATTATTTCTGCAATATCGATCTCAATGTCCAATTCTGGAATGTTGTACTTTACTTTTACATAACCAATTCTTAATTCACCTACAAAAGCATGATTTCTAGCGTAGCCTCTTTGAGTTGAATAAGCTAAAGCAAGAAGAAATCCTTCATCGGCTCTAGAAAGTGATTGTAACCTCTCACTTCTATTAGCTGGAAACTCAAGTGGATTTCTTGTGATGTCTTTTGGCTGATAATTATTATTTTTTTCTTTTTGAATAAGGCCTTCTTTATTTAAAAATCTCAGTACGTGAGGTATTTTTTCCTTTAATACTTTTCGTTTTTCTGCCTTAGGTATATTGCCTTCAGCCAGTAAACTAAAGTCTAAAAGTCTGTGTGTATAATCAAATGTAGGCCCCAATTTTTGTTTTCCGGGAATATCTTTATAAGTTGCTGAGATTCTTCTCATGCATACCATATCTTCTGTTTTAATAGGGGGGGATGTTCCAAATCTTGGTAGAGTTGTACGATAGGCCCTGATTAAGAAGATGGCTTCAATAAGGTCACCTCTTGATTGTTTTATGGCGAGAGCTGCTAGATCAGTATCATATAATGATCCTTCTGACATGACCCTTTCAACAGACAATGTCAACTGTTCTTTAATTTGATCAATTTCGAGGTTGGGAACATTAACATCACCTCTCCTTATTTCTGAAAGCCAATTATGAGCATTTTCAATTGCTTTTTCACCACCTTTAACAGCTACATACATAGAAACTATCCTTTCTTTTTAATTTTTATTGATCTTGGAATGCAAAAAAAATTGCTTTTATTGGTAAAATAGAAATCTATACCAAGGGGGAAGGAGTTATTTACATCACTTATTTTATTCGCATGTGGTAAGTAGATATCTTTGCTACCTTTGACACCGGGCCCTGAAATACTTACATTGTCTGATTTAAATGGTGTCTCAATTATTAATGTACATGATCTATCCGGAAACTCGTCTGATCCTCTAGAGAATTCTGTAAGGGGCAACATGTCATTGAAAGTACCAATTGCAAAATTTGCAAATTTTTTATCTACTATTCTAGAGTTTGTATGAAAGGCTACCCAATCTCTTAAGGATTTAGTATCTAATGATTTTCCAATATAAATGGTGTTGGTGTGATCGCACATAGTGGACAAAATAGAAGCTGAAGATGTAGAGATTTGTTTAGGTTTATTTATCTCTAAAAACTTTTCAATTGATCCAGGATAAGAAGTTGCAAATAATATAGCTCTGAATGCATCGGCTTTTATAATAGACTCGTTTTCATTTGTATTAATCATTTCAAGTCTCACCTCGCACCAATGTAAAGAAATCTACAGCTGTTGACTCTGATTTAGACATTACATCTTTTTTTAAATTTTTATCACTTACAACTAGAGGGCGTATTATATTTTTGATTAAAAAATCTCTTTTATTTGTTTGCATTAAAGCATCGCATATAGCAACAATTTCAGCCTTATGTTTATTTCTTCCTTGCACGTATCCGTGACCAATTTTTCCCTGTGAGGTTTTCAATTGACAACGGGTAATAGTAACTTCACCAAAATTGAAATTATTTCCTGTTACTCCAATTTTTCCTTGACACATTATACTGCCTATTTCTGGTTTTCTAAGCCATGTGAAATTTACCTCAATACCAAATTTTTGCCAAAGAGAAGTTAGGTGGGCATCATTGCATGTAGCCAATGTACTAAGCCAAAATTTTCTTTCCATATTAATCTATACAACTATACAAGTATACTATATTGATTATGACGATTCGTTTCAATTTATTTATTAAAATTATGTTACAATAACTAAATGTTTGCTTGGGAAGAAATAAGGGACTCAATAAAAAAAGATATTATTGATCGTAAGCTTCGATTAGGAGAAAAAATCTATTCTGAAAACTATTATGCTAAGCTTTTTAAGGTGAATAGGCATACAGTTAGACGTGGAATCGAGGCCCTTAAACAAGAAAATATCATTTATTCGAGAAGAGGTTTAGGATATTTTCTTAACTCTAAGAAAATAAATTATAAAATCGGAAAAACGGTAAGGGCATCACAGAATTTAAATCAAGAGACTACTGATATTGCTGTAGATATTATTTCTATAGATAAGAGAAAAGGGTACAGCAATGAAATAAGAGAATTTAATCTCAAAAAAAATGATTCAGTTTTCTATATTTATACAATCTCTAAAGCTAATGGTATTCCACTTATTTTAACAGAAAGATTAGTCCCGGAAAAAAGATTTAAAAATTTTGATTTATTTTTTCGTAAAACTGGCTCTATGACATTGTCCTTTAATAAATATGGATTAAAAAAAATATATAGAAAAAAAACAACAGTATCAGCAGAGAGTGCGAATAATGTACAATCCAAATATTTAAAAATAAATGTCGGAGACCCATTAATACATACAAAAGCAATAAATACAGATATTAATAACAAACCAATTGAGATAAGTGATAGTTATTTTGTTGGAAGTAAAATTCAATTAGAAGTAAGCAAAATATAATTATTTGTGCATTTGATTTGTAGGTTTCTCGAAAATTATTAGTAAGAAAGAAAACGCTGATAAGATTGCAGTTATTACAATCGTAATCGTAAATAAGTTTAAATTATACGCAAAAAGAAATGCACCTACTGCTGGACCTACGGCAAAGCTAATGCTCCTTGATAGGGCCATCCACCCTTTAGCTTGGCCATAAATTTGTGACTCAAAATACATATTGGTGACATAACCATATGTTATTGTTAAAACACCGTGACCCATCCCGAAAAAAGCCATACTAATTGCGGCAACAAAAATATTATTTGTAAATTGAGCTGTAAAAATTGAAAAAATTACAAACAAAAAGGCTATTAAGCCTGTATATCTTGCGTCGTAATGCTTTCCAATTTTCATCTCCAAGTATCTTCCTACAAGTTGAAACGGGCCATATATACTCGCAAGTAAAACCGCGATACTAATGTCATTAAATGTTTCTGTAAAAAAATTTACCAATGCAAGGGTGAATGCTACAAAAAAAAAATTTTGTAAAGAAGAGGATATTGTAATGTAAAAAAATGATTTTTTTTGAGTCTTATTTAGCTCATTCCAGTTAAATATTAACTTACTTTCATTTAAGTATTCTATATTTGATTTGTATTTCATTTCCTTTGAGGATACAAGTACATAGCCAATTAATAAAATAATTGAAATAAATAAACACGTATAGAATAAGCCTACATTGTAAATAAGTGGATAAATTGAAAGCCAAGTAATAGTGCTTGCTACCGCTCCATAAAAAGTAATTATTGAAATATTTTTTCTAGAATTGATTTCATCCATTTGGACTGCTGCATTAAACGCTACTTCATAGGTTGACATGCCAAGCCCCAAGGTAATTAGAAACATAGAAATAAACACCCACAATACATTTTTGAAAATAAATAAATCAATCTCTATTATTCCAATAAAAATTGAGCCTATCATACCTAATAACAGGCCGTATTTAATTACGATTAGGCTTCCATGATGGTCTGACCATTTTCCAATCCGAGGCGCTAATAGGGCTTGAAATAACAGTGCTAAACTAAACATTGTGAGAATTAATTCCTCACTTAAATTGGTGTGCAGTGAGATATACTCTTTTAATGGGGCAATAGTATAGAATAAAAATCCGTAACCAATGATTGTTACAATTCCAATAGTATGAACAGGAAATAAACTATTATTTTCTTTCAACTTGATGCCTGTTTAGTATTCATTTTTATAAGTCATTGAATAAATTTGTTATTTTTACAATAGTTAAAAAATAGATTGTTTGCCAATTTTTAAATATTACAAAAATGTTAAGAAATATTACAATAATATTACATGAAACGATTCGTGCTTTTAATGTTCATTATTAAAATTTTTCTGAGCACAAACATCTATGCTGAGGACATTAAGAGTTGTGTAGCTTACTTTCAAAACACTTCAACTCTAGAAATAGGGTACGATGAGACAATAATTAATTGTGAAATATATTTTAATACTCATCCTAGCAGTAACTTCAATGAGTATAGTCTTTGTATGTTGCTGAATATTAAATCTGCTAAAAATATTGATGATTATTTTTATGAGTCAGACCAATGTGTGATTAATCACTGTTCTTCTAATATAGAAACTTTTTTTAATGGTAGTGATCCTGGCTTTTGTACGTTATTAGAAGAGGTGTAGTTAAAAAATCTGCCACCATGACTTTTCTTTTTCATTTTCTGCCTCTTCTTGCAGTTCGTCTGACTCATTAACAATTCCAATTCTCATATCTTGTCCGGCAACATTGCCTTCTCTCGCTATAGTTTGAGCCTCTTTCAATTTCATTTTTGCAAGGACGTTTTGATTTTTATTACACAATTCCATTCCTTCAAGCATTAAATTATTTGCTTTCGTTGCTGAATCTGGGTCAGCTCGCTGTATATCGTTTTTAATTGATCCACGAAGCATTAATATACTTAAATCTTCACAGTTTCCTATATTGTTCTCGTATGTACTTTCAGTATTGGTAGAATAGTCACTTCCAGCTTGCCCAATAGTATTGTCTTCATGACTGTCTGCAAGAGCAAGTGATGATAACATGCATGAAGTTATTAAAATGAATTGAATAAATTTAATCATGATTAATTATACAAATAGATTGTTAAAAAAATATTAAGATCATAAAAAAAAATTATTTTTTTACCATTTTTGCCAATTGTAATTCTGCTCCTAGCGTTTCATCACCAATCAAAGCCCTTCTTACTTTTGCGGACATTGTATCCATGAAGATAACAACTCCTAAAATCAATAATGACATATACATAACATTTTCCCAACTGGTACCCGTATTTATTGCTCCAAGTAATTGTAAACCTATGCCACCTGCGCCCATGGCGCCAATAATAACAGCTCCTCTCGTGTTTGATTCTAAGTAGTAAAGAGTTTGGGAAATAAAAATAGGAAGTATTTGAGGTATAATTCCAAATCTGTGTTGAAGAGTTTTATTCGCCCCCGTAGACTCTACACCTTCTTGTTGCTTTTCTTCAGTGTTTTCTATTGCTTCAGACATTAATTTTCCAAGAGTTCCTGTATCTGTAATTGCAATAGCAAATATTCCAGTAAATGGCCCTGGTCCGAAGGCTCTTAAAAGAATTAAGCTCCAAATCAAAAAATCGATACCTCTTAATGTATCAAATAACCGTCTTAATATCGTTCGAACAAATTTAAAAGGCGTTACATTGTAAGCTGCAAAAAATGCTAGAGGAAAACCCAGAAGAGCTGCCAGTAGGGTGCCCAATAGAGCCATAAAAATTGTCTCTAATAAAGCCCACAATATTTGTCCATGATGCCACATATCATTATTTAGAAATTCTTGAATTAGCAGCGAAAAATTAGAAATATTGGGGTCAACTCTATCACCTGAGAATGAAAGTGAAATAGCATTCCAAATTCCATATGGTTCTAAAGGACTGTCAAAGTCAAACCAGAAATAGTTCCAACCAAGATTGTACCTATGTACTTCAACTTTTTTTGAATAAACTTGAACTCTTTCGTAAAGAGATGGTCTAACCTCTATTTTATTTTCCGTTATCCTAATCCATTTTGGGAGATTATCTATATTTTCAACGTAAGGCTTACCTTGTGCATCAAGACGAAAAACAAGTGTTTCTTGGGTGTCTGGCCAGTTTTCTATTGTAACTTTATCATCGTATAGATTTGCAAACCCTCCATTTTTAAAACTTATTTTTGTTTCACCCTCTGGACCTATGGAAGTCCATTCAGGATACCTTTCTGGAAGACCGTCACTTTTTTGATAGGGGCCAACATACTGAGACCACCTACTTCCTTCAAAGGATATAATTATATCATCTGGTTTACTCCATTTCATTGTGACATGGTCTTTATGCGCATATGTGTCGAGGGCAAACAATGAAGCTCTTTCAGGACTCCATTTTTTATGAATCTGCAATATGTCGAGGCTTAAAATTGCTATGATTAAATACACTATAATCCCGAGCACTAAAAAAGTTGACCACATTTTAGATGAAAATTTAGTAACTACTATATCTGAATAATTTTCAATAATTTCAGACCTGTTCATGATTTCAATCCTATTAATGATTTTCGCCAATAACTTGATAAGTAATCCAATGCAATGATCGTAGACACAAGTAAAAACATTATTGCAATAGTGTCAGCTTCATATTTCCACTGTATATTAGTGTAAAGTTGCTCACCGATACCTCCAGCGCCAACAAATCCCAAAATAGTTGAAGCCCTTATATTAATCTCAAATCTTAAAATTGTGTAAGTTAGAAATAGAGGGAGTGCCTGAGTTACCACACCAAATCTTATTCTAGTAAACCATGAAGCTCCACAGGACTCAAGACCTTCAATTGGATTTTTTTCGACATTTTCAATAGCTTCTGAAAACAGTTTGCCAAGAGCTCCTGCGGTATGAATTATGATGGCAATTACAGCAGGCAGTGCTGACTTTCCCAGTAGATACAACAAAACAAGTGCAATAACTAATTCTGGAAACGATCTGCATATATCCATGATGCGTCGAAATATTAATACAGTAGTTTTACTTTTGATTAAATTACGACTTGAAAAAATACTTAAAAAAAAAGCTAGCAACGTACCTATTGCTGTTGAAAATAGAGCCATATTAATAGTGCTTATTAAATCTGGAAGGTATTCAAGTAACAATAAATTCCATCTATAACCGTATTCCCATGACCCAACAAATAGATCAATAGGGTAATCGAAAAATTTAGGTAATCCTACCCAGATGCTAGTCGCATTTCCTGTTTCTGCTACAATTAAACCCGAATAAATAACCGCTATCAATGCCGCAATTGAGAGAAAAGAATAAATTGATCTTGTTCTTGTAAGAGATTTTAAATTATTTTCAATTTTAATTAAATTTTCTGGCAATGATGATTGCACTGTTTCCTCCAAATAAACAACTAATTAAGAGGATGGGGCATGCCATCCTCTTAAATTAGCAAACAACTACCGAAATTTATTCGGCTTTTTTAGCTTCGATTTTAGCTTTACGAGCAGCTACAATAGTTTCATAGAAGCTATGATCGACTGGCACCCAAGCTTTAACGATTCCATTTGCAACATTCTCGCTGCATTGTGGGTCATTTTCATGGATCCACTGTTTCATGCCTACCATGACCTGATGTGCTCTCACAGGCATATTAGTTGGCATTACAATCGGTCCATTAGGTATCAAAGCAGATGACCAAATCTGCTTGATGTCATCCATATTTAATAGTCCTTTATCAACCATTTTTCTTAAATTTCCAGAAGAGTAACCTTCGCTCCATTCACCAACTCCAGATACCCATGTCACACCTGCATCGATATCACCATTAAGAACTGCCAATACGTTATTTTCGTGACCACCTGAAAATTGTGTAGAGCCAAAATATGAGTCTGGATCCATTCCTGCAGCCTTTAATTCGATTGACGGTATTAGATAACCAGATGTTGAATTAGGATCAGCCCATCCAAAAGCTTTACCTTTTAAATCCTCAAGTGAATTGATACCCGAGTCTGCTCTTGTAACCATGACTGAATAATAGCCCATATCTCCTGTTGGCTGCATTCTAGTTAAAATTGGCACAGCAGCGGTAGGGTCTTCTAAATATACACCCGCATATCCTGATGAGCCAAACCAAGCATAGTCTAGGCTTCCACCAACCATTGACTCCATTGTTCCTGCATAATCTTTAAAAGTATAAATTTTAGCTGGTACTCCATATGCAACTTCTGCGTAATCCTTAAGACATGCATTATTCTTAATAATGTCTTGAGCTGATTCATCACCTAAAAATCCAAGTCTCATTTCAGGTTGATATTTACTCAAATCCATTGTTGGCCCTTTATAGCCAGATACATCCCATGCGTATGCACTTGCAGACACAAAAAGGAATGAACAAGCAATAATAGACCTTACTAAATTTTTAATCATTTTTAGTATATCTCCTTGTTAGTTGTTAAGTTGTTATTTTTTTTTTTGAAAAGGCTCATATTATCCTGCCTCTGCAAACTTTTCGTCACCAAGTGAAGTTGAAGTAACTGTTGGTTCAAATGCTTCTTCAGCTTCAGCACCATAAATTTCTCTTGCAACATCATCTTTTAAACTTGAAGGTACATCATCAAAAACAATTTCCCCAAGTCTCATGCCAATGATTCTGTCACAATAATTTTTGGCGGTATCAAGAGTATGAAGATTTGCAAGAATAGTAATCTTCTTTTCTCTATGAATATTTCTAAGTGATTCCATTACAAGTCGGGCATTAAGAGGGTCTAGCGATGCAATAGGCTCGTCGGCTAAAATCATTTTTGGTTGCTGCATCATAGCTCTACAAATTGCAACCCTTTGTTGCTGTCCACCAGATAAAGTCTCTGCTCTTTGCAGCGCGGTTTCAGCCATTCCCAATTTATCCAGAGCCATCAATGCATCAATGCGTTCATCTTTAGTGAAAAGTTTTAAGCTTGATCGAATAGTGCCTTGAATATTTGATCTTCCAAGAATCACATTTGTTAAAACATCTAAACGGGGCACAAGATTGAATTGCTGAAATATCATGGCACAATTTTTTTGCCATGCTCGTTTATCTTTCTTTGTTAATGAAAGTATATCTCTGCCTTCAATAAAAATAGATCCACTACTTGCGTTGGTTAGACGATTCATTATTCTCAGTAATGTTGACTTTCCAGCACCAGATCTGCCAATGATACCAATCATTTCAGGTTTATTAATTTCAAATGTGACATCGTTTACTGCACGGTTGTCACCAAAATACTTATTTAATTTCTCTACTTTGATCATTAGAATGCGTTGAAAGTAATACAAAAAAATTAAATCAAAGTTGCATTTTTATTACATATATTTTGCAATTTATTACAATAATGTTACAGCTCAAATTATTGACATTAAAAAAAATATAATTAATCATTTAAATCATGCAATTAGATAAAATCCAATCTCTAGAAAATAAATTAAATTCAGCTTCAATTATTGAGCGTACAAATGTTTTATGTGAAATTATTGATCAAAGAGGTTCGTGCAGTTTTTATGACGAAGAGATTACTCAATTACAACATGCTCTTCAGTGCGCAACCTTAGCTAAAGAAAATAATGAAAGTGATAAATTTATTACTGCTTCATTATTTCACGATTTAGGGCATATGTTGACTAGCGAAGATGTAAATAGCCATGATTTTTTAAACAATGACAAGTATCATGAAAACGTTGCTGCATCTTTTTTATCCAAGTATTTCCCTGAAGAAGTTACTTACCCAATTAAAATGCACGTTATTGCAAAGAGATATCTATGTTCTGTTCAATCAGATTATTATGACGGTCTTTCAGATGGCTCCAAAAGAAGTTTTAAACTTCAAGGCGGATATTTAAACAAAGATGCTATTCGAAAACTGGAAAGTCATAAATATTTTGAAGATGCAGTAAGACTTCGAAAGTATGATGACAATGCGAAAACTAGGGGAAAGAAAACTGAAGCTATTTCATTCTTTCATCCTTTTATTAAAAAGTCCTATATTTGAACTTTACTAAAATAAAGCTTTCGAAAATTGTTAAAGCAAAAAAAAATCTTGGTAATTTGGTTATATCCAGTTGTCCAGGTATCAATAATTCTAGGTTTGATAAATTTACTTATAAAAAAGATTTAACAATTATCAACGACCTAAATATATCACTTGTTGTTTCATTGATAGAACTTAATGAAATTAGAAGTTTTGAAATTAATGAGTTCCATAAAGATCTAGAGGAGAACAATGTTAGGGCCTACAGCATGCCTATAAAAAACTATGGTATTCCAGCTCAGATTAAAAAAAATGAATATATTCAAATTATCAGAGATTGTGGTACTCAATTAGAACTCAATAAAAATGTTTACCTGCATTGTTATGCTGGATTAGGTAGATCTGGAATGTTTGCTTCACTTATTTTGAAGACACTAGGACTAGATTCAAAGCAATGCATAAATCATGTAAGGAATTGCCGGCCAGGTACAATTGAAACAGAGGAACAAGAAAAATTTGTAATCAACTTTTAAGGCCCTTCACCGCGTGAAAGCCTTTTGTTAATATCATCAATAACGGCTTCGATATCTGCAATAGTTTCTATTACGTAATGCGCACCTGCTTTATAAAGCAGATCTTTTGCATATCCTTGTTTCATATCAATTTCTTCTTTACTCAGTTCATCAGCTTCTTCTAAGGAATTTATATTCATATAATTCGAATATCGCGTTACACCAACACCCCAACAACCAGCATTAATTGCTTCTCCAATTCCTGAAACAGTATCATCAACTTTTATAACTGATTGAATGGATTCTATATTCATTATATCTAAATTTTTATATAACATGTGGGGAAGGGGTCGAACGCCATTTTTAACATCATCACCTGCAACTGACGCATCAGGGACATATCCCTGTTTTGCTGATTCTTCCTCTAAAATATTAACCATTGACCGCATAAAACCTGTTGTGCAACCAACTTTTATACCGCTATTTTGAACCCGTTTAATTACTTCTGCTGTTCCGGGTAATAATTTTGAGTACTGTTTTAAGCATTTAAGCTGCAGTGGAACAAAATCTGCGTACATATTTTCAACATCAGACATTTGTGGGTCTTTACCATGTACTATGTTCCAGCGCTTTCTTATTTCAGCGTTCTCTGTGAGTGCTTTTATATGTAAATCTTTTCGTAAACCCATGGGTTCTCTTGCCTCTTCCATGGAGATTACAACCTTTTGTTTCTTAAAAACCTCAACAAACACTATAGTTGGAGCAATCACGTATGCGTCAGCAGTAGTTCCACTCCAGTCTAATACCAAACCTTTTATCTCTCCTTTATATCTATTTTCTGACAAATATTTCAAAACTATTTAACCTTTTCTTGCTTTATTTTTAATAAAGGCATTCCATGAAGCATGAAGTACAGCAGCTATTAATATAATAGTTAAGACACTCATATTAACTTCTTTACTCTAAATAATTGTTCACGTTTAAAGTTAAATAAATCTTATTGATATTCTCTATTTATTTTTTACAAATTTCAATTTTTTAATTAAATACTTATTTTATTTGTATTAGTTTTGTATTTTTCCTAAATTAAAATAATTTTTATTAAAGTAATGTGAAAGGATTATTATGATCAATAAACTTAAATGGGTAAGCACTTTCTTTATTCTAATTGGAATATTACTCACTAATTTAAATATTTATCCATTAAATATTTTTATTCACGGAACAGGTGCCATAGGATGGACTATTGTTGGATATATGATGGCAGATCGAGCAATTTTGACAAACTTTGGTTTACAAATACCATTGTTCATTGTCGGAAATATTTATTTATTAATATGAGTACTCTATTTCCATTTAATGAATATTTAATTTTTCTTACCCTAAGGCGTTAGCCATTGCTTATTTATAATTTCACAGTTGCTTACCTCAAATAAAGCTCTTCTATGACCATACCTGTGTAAATATAACCATTCAATTTTATTGATTTTTATATCAACTAAGGAAAAATTTTTATATCCTTGTTGTAGAATTTCATCATCAGGTACAGTTTTTTCATGTTCTGGTAAGTATCCTGATAGTGGAACATCTGATTTTGTGCCTGGAGCCTGCTCAACAATATAGCATTTTTTACTAAATGATCTTATGTTCTTCCAAACCTCACTCGTTCTTTCGTTCTGATTGTTGATTTCACCCGTACCTTTAATTTGAATCTGTATTTTTTTGTCATGACTATAAAGTAAAACTGTTATATTAGGATTATCATTTATATTATTGATTTTATTGGATCTTATATCTGTATGAAAACTGATTGTGAGATTATCTTTGTTGGCATGACGGAGAACAACGGTACGAAGTGATGGATAATCATCGGAATATGTTGAGACATAACATTGATGAAATTCTGATTTTGAATCTTTTTTTCCTCTTATAAGACTTGTCCAAATCTCATTATAGATAAGATCCAGGTCATCATAGTGATTGGGTAAGTCTAATTCATTCATCGTTTTTATTTATCTTGTAATAAATTGAAAGCAAGAGCCATAGTACAACGATTTCAAACCAATTTGTTTGAAGAAATACAAGTGGATTTCTTGAAATCATATATAGATCAAATGTTGTTAAGTTAACATAAGCAAATATGACAATGATGATAATATAAATAAAAATTCGATATTTTTTAAGAAACTCTTTTACCATTCAAGCTTTTGACCTGCATAATTTAAAAAAGCACCCGTTTGTTCAATTGTGAAATTTTCAATTACATTAAGCATTCCAGTGACACTTTCTTCAATGCTTAATTTAGCTTTAGATGTGCCCATTTCTGTTCTGACCCATCCAGGATGGATCATCAACACAGCAATATTTTGATCTTTCCAATCAATAGAAAGGCTCATAGCAGATGCATTTAAGGCAGCTTTGGAGGATCTATAGAAGTAATAACCACCAGAGTAATTGTCATCAATGCTACCCATCTGACTTGATAGAAAAATGACTTTTTTAGACGATCCTGCTTGAAGATTTTTCATGAGTTTATGAGTTAAACTAATAGGGGATAACGCATTAATCTTCATTTCATCTAGCCAAATATTTGGATCTAGTCCTTCAAATTGTTTTTCGTGAAATATGCCCGCATTATTAATTAATATATCAATTGGAGTATCAGAAATATCTTCAACAAATTGATCAATTGTTGCATCAGATAATAGATCTAGCTTTTTAATTTTAACGTTGGGTAATGAATGTAATTCGTGTTCACTTGATATATTTCGTGCAGTAGCGATAACATGATTATCTTTCGATAATTGTCTTGTAAACTCTAGACCTAGACCTTTATTGGCTCCCGTAACTACAATATTTTTCATATATCATCTGATTTTGATATAAGGTAGCTCAATACGCAATGAATAATTCAATAAACATAATGAAACTTTTGTTTTACGGATACCTTGGGCTAATACTATACCTTTATGTCAAAGAAGTTCCTGATCTCAATACGCCTGAATCATTAACTGATAAACACATGCATTTTATTGTATTTTTTATACTGGGTTCAATTGCTCAGCTTATTAATGGAAAAGATAACAACTTTTCATTTGGTGTTTCTCTAGCACTAATTGTGAGCCTATTCATTGAAACACTTCATTTCTTTCTACCTCATAGAGATTTTGAAATATTTGATGGTGTTTTTAATATTCTAGGTTGTGTATCAGCAATTTTTATTGTTTATTTGTATAGGAAAAATACTCAATGAAATTACTTATTCGAAATATATGTCAGCCTGAAAACACCAACCCCTATGGAACGGGGCATGGCGGTTGGATTACCACACAAATTGCACACGGAGGCATTTATTATTCACAGATTGTTTCTGGTGGAGCGGCCGTCTTAACTGATGTTAATGTTAAATTTAAAAGTCCAATGCATTTGGGAAAGTTCATTTGTATTTATGGTGATGTTAAATCAGTGAAAGGTTCAAAAATGACTTTTTCACTTGAAGCCAGAAGAGTAGAACTTAATAAAAAAGAAGTGTTAGTCGCTGCAGGAAATTTATCTTATGTTGCTGTCGGTAAAACTGGAAAACCAAGAAAATTTAAAGCCAATTTAAAATAAAAAAAGCCCCCAAATTAATGGGGGCTAATTGTAGTTTTAATTCGGAGCTCCACTTACAAAGTGAAGGTTTCCAATATCTAAGTGATTAGGAAGACCCGCAAATGTTGTGGGCTCCATTATACTACTAATAGACATAGACCACCTCCTTTCATAAATATGTTAAAAAATATCTTAGAGGTATATAATGTTACTGATTCTAATTTCAAGCAAGGAGATTCATCATGAGCACTGAAATATTTTACCCAATGTACTGTATGCTTTTACTTACAGTTGCTGTATTCCTATTTACAACCTTACTAAGAGTAAAAGAGATTTATATAGATAAGTCTAGTCAAGGGGAGGATTATAGACATGCACTCTTTCCTGAGGGTTCAATGATTCTTAGAAATGCTCAAAAAAATCATATAAATTTATTTGAATATCCGATTTTCTTTTATGCAGTATGTATAATTATATTTATTACAGGAAATGTTGATGCTTATTTCGTTACCCTTGCATATTGGTTTTTTTATCTACGCCTGGCTCATTCTGTGTATCATATTTTCTTTAATCATCTGGTAGTAGCGGGTGGATTTCCAGTTAGAGCATTAATTTTTGTCCCTGCTTTACTAACATTAATTTGGATGTGGATTCGATTAATAGGAATGCTATAGATTTTAAATCAGTATTAATATTGACGCTGTTCTCTAGTAACTAATGTTTGGAAATCTTTTATTTCCTGGTCTTATCCTTATGGCCCTTACGATGGTTGTAAGCTTTTATCACACGTATGGATCAATGCGATTAATGAAGCCAGGAAATGATTGGGAAAAGGGAATACCTTCCGATCCTTATCCAAATGCTCCAAAAGACCTTCAAATGGTTAAGAACAATATAAAAAACTTATTTGAATATCCGATAATTTTTTATGCTTTATTGATATTAATTTATACACTTGATAAATCGGATATGCCGTTCATCTATCTTTCTTGGATTTATGTCTTATTGCGGATCATCCACTCATTTTATCATATCTTTATGGATAACACCCATTTGAGGGGCGGCTTTTGGTTAATCAGTCAGTTTATACTGCTTGCGATCTTAATAAGATTTATAATTATTATTTAGTTTCAACACCGGCATCATTAAGTGCCGTTTTTAATCGGCCAGTTAACATCAGCCATGTCATATGATGATCTCCAATTTGCGACCACCACGGATATTTAAACGTTGCTGGTTTATTGTGTTCTATAAAGAAGTGACCAATCCATGCGAAAGCATACCCACAAACAAATGCGAGTGGGATGAATAACCAGCTTTGAGTGATAATAGAGCTCCAAAGAATTATTTGAGCCAATCCAGTACCGACATAATGAAGTATTCTTGTGTTTTTCTTACTGTGTTCGCGAAGATAGTAAGGAAAAAAGTCTTTATAATTTGTATATCGTGATGGATTTTCCATTGTTAATGATTATATTATTAATTATGAATCTAGACAATAGAGTTATGTACGTAGTTGTGGCTATCTTTGTCACCTACATAGCTTATTCAAGTTTTTCAGCCTAAATCAACAATGAATAAATTTTGGTACATATATGTTCCAAGGTTCATAATTATCATCAGTGTAGTGGCTTTTGCTATCTCAATGATGTTATTTCCTGGAGGTAATCACCTTGATACCAACCAGATTGGATATTCATTTACTAAAAATTTTATAAGCGAACTAGGACGATATAAATCAATGTCTGGTGATACAAATTTTTTTTCTTCTTTTATATTTATTTCTATCTGTTGTTTGAATATTTTTTTAGGAATTTCCTTTTTAAAAATACCTAAATTATTTAAACAAAATAAAATATCTTATGGGTTTGCTCTAATTGGAGGTACCTTTATTTTTATTGGTTGCCTTTTCTATATTGCTGTTGGATTTACACCAGAAGATTTATATTTTCAAAAACATATTTTTGTAGCTGAATATTTTTTTAACACTACTTCTTTAGGAATTATTTTTTTTTCGATTGCGATATTATTTAGTCGAATAAATAACTTATATGCATCCTTATCTCTAGCTCTAATTGCATTACTTGTTATATATGCAATTAATTTATCTCATATTCCTGAGATTGACCCAGCTGATACTATGCTTTACGCACAAACTTATACAATGGAAACCCAAGTATTTAAGGTAATAATGCAAAAACTTATGGCAATCATGATAATGATTAATATATATACTTTTACTATTGGAATTAATAATTTACTAGAATCTAATGATCAATAATTTAACAGTATATCCAATTCGGATCATGGTGATTTACTTTGTAATTGTAAATACTATAGCTATATATTTATTTCCAGGTGGCTCATTATATGACCCAACTCTAACATCTTATTCATTTAGTGAAAATTTCTTTAGTGATCTAGGTGTTTATGAAACTGTAAGCGGTGAACAAAACTTTCTTTCATGTTTTCTATTTAACTCAACTCTTGTAATGATGGGTTTTGCGTGCCTATCATTTATTTTAGTCCCAAGACTTTTTAAGGATAATAAGATTTCATATGTCTGCGCAACCATTGGATCATACATAGCAATGCTATCCGGTTTGTCATTTCTTGGTGTTGGATTAACTCCTGCAGATTTATATTTCCATGAACATGTATTTTTTGTAATTGTTGGATTTAGATCCATGGTGCCTGCGATGGTTTTCCTTACCCTTGCTTTTTTCTTTAGTCCTGTAAGCAATAAATACACAGTAGCTTCAGTATTGTTTCTCTTATCAATTACACTATATGCTTTTTTTGAAACTTCAGATCCTCCTGATGTGAGCCCAAGAGAGAATCTTGAATTATTTAAAGAATCAGTTTCTTACAATAGAATGGTCATATCCGTAATCGCTCAAAAGGTTATTACTCTGATTTCTTTTGTAAGTTTCTTTGTTTTCACTTATGGGTTTTATCAATTATCTTTACTTAAGAAATAGAAGGCTTCTTATCGATCCAAGGATTTGCTTGCTCCAATTGGGAAGCTAAATCAATTAAAACTGATTCTTCTGCGTATCGACCTGCAAACTGCACGCCCAAAGGAAGATTATTATTAGTATAAAATGTAGGCAATGATATAGACGGTTGACCTGTAACATTTTGAAGTACTGCATCAGGAGAGTACCAATAATTTTCGATTATATTTTTATTTAAAAAAGGATCACGTATAAATGGTATTCTAAACAAAAATCCTAATCTTAAAGCCATTAGAATCTCATTTTGAATATTATTAATTTTTTTTGGCCTCAGTTCACCAAGCAATGGTGCTGATTGCGATATAATTGGTAAAATTACAGCATCATAATCATTTGTTTGTTGCATTACATCTCTTGATATTTTTTGAATAGTATAACGAGCCCATGCATAATCTTTACCTCTAAAGCTTTTTCCAAGATAATTAAGTGCTCTTGAAGCAGTTTCAACTTCACTTTTTTTAAAAGATCTTCCAACAAGATCCTTAAGTTCATTAAACATCTGAGATACATGAGATGAAATTATAATTGCAAATGCTCTTGATAATAACAAACCATCATAATCAATATTACACTCCTCAACATTATGACCGATGCTTTCACATAGTTTTGCATTATGCATAACAGCATTTTTTGCATCAGATGTTATTGTTATTGGAAGTCTTGACTCAGTATTGAAGCCAATTTTATATTTTTTATTAGCATTCAATGAATTTATTAAGCTACCTTTTTCATAATGAACAGAATAGGGATCACCGATTTCTGAGCTAAATAATTCATTATACATATATGCAGTATCTCGAACAGTTCGAGATAGAATTCCAGAATGTGTAAGTCCTCCCCATTTATCTCCATGAGATGGAGAAAATGATATTCTTCCTCGAGTAGGTTTTAAACCTACTGTGCCACACGTAGCTGCCGGTATTCTAATAGAGCCACCTCCATCACTCGCATGCGCAATAGGCACTGCTCTAGATGCAACTGCAGATCCAGCGCCTCCACTTGAACCACCTGTGGATCGTTCTCTATCCCATGGATTACGTGTTGGTTTGAATGCCTTTGGCTCTGTTGTAATCATTAATCCAAATTCAGGAGTTGCAGACTTACCGCAGATAAGAGTTCCTGAATTCGTAAATTTCTTAGATAAGCTATTATTAAATTTCATTGGGATATCTTTTAGGTAATTACTTCCTTGCATCATTGGAACACTATATAAAGCACTGTCCATATCCTTCATCAGCATAGGAACGCCTGCAAAGGGACCATTTAAGTCCTTATTGCGATTCAGAGATTCCATAGCGAAATGATAGGTCTTTTGATGCATGAAGTTTAATTTTGGATCTAACTGTTCGATTAAATCAATGGCTGTATCCAAGGCATCTATAGCTTGAATCTTTTTAGATTTTATCAACTCAGCAATTCCTACGGCATCAAAATCGGTATATTCTTTGAAAATAGGCATAAATAATTATAAATAAGATTTTTTTATGGTATTCTTTAAATTAATTTTGAAAAGTAATAATTATATTTAATGTCATTAATTAAACGATATTTTTTTACTGGTTTACTTGTTTCGGCTCCAATCGGGGCAACAATCTATATCACTATTTTTATTGTTGAGTTTATTTCTGGTCTTGTTCCTGATCGGTTTAACCCTAATAATTTATTACCTGAATTTATTGGATATAAAATTCCAGGATTAGAGTTATTAATTGCATTTTTGACCTTTATTTTTTTAGGTGCAATTTTTTCAACATTATTTGGAAGATCGTTATTAAATTATTTTGATAATCTAATCACAAGAATCCCTTTTGCTGGGAATGTATATAAGGCGATCAAACAAATAACTGAAACTTTTTCAAATGCAGATGCCGCTTATCAGAAGGTAGTTTTAATAGAATATCCAAGAAAAGGAGTTCATGCCATTGGCTTTATGACAGGAAGCACGAAGGGTGAAATAAAAACAAAGACCAATAAAGAGATGGTTAATGTTTTCGTGCCAACAACTCCAAATCCAACTTCGGGATTTCTATTACTATTTCCCATAGAAGATGTGATTGAACTTGATATGTCTGTAGAAGATGCAATTAAACTTGTTGTATCTGCTGGTCTTGTCATTCCAAATGAATAATCATCCAGATTTTAAATAATCAATTGCCACTTCATTTTTAAATAAATGTAATAATATTCGAAGAGATTTTCCTTTATCAGACTTTAAATTAGGATCGTTTTCAATAATTGATACGGCTTCTGATCTTGCTAATTTTAGTAAATCTTTATGTACATCTAAATTGGACAATTTAAATTCAGGCAATCCGCTTTGTTTTGCGCCCAAGATTTCACCTGCGCCCCTAATATCAAGATCTTCTTCTGCGATTTTAAATCCATCATTTGTTTCTTTCATTATTTTAAGTCTTTTTTTGGCGGTATCACTTAATGGGCTGGTGAACAACAATATACAACTTGATTGCTTTTTACCTCTTCCAACACGCCCTCTTAACTGATGTAATTGAGATAAACCAAAGCGTTCTGCATTTTCAATAACCATTAATGTTGCATCAGGATCATCTATTCCAACTTCAATGACTGATGTGGCTATTAATATCTTAATATCTCCATCTTTAAACTTAGACATGATATCGTTTTTTTCTTCTTGTTTCATTTTACCATGAACCATACCAACATCTTTACTTGAATAGTAACTTGATAAATCCTTCAACCTATTTTTTACTGATTGCAATTCCAATTTGTCTGAATCATCAACCAAAGGACAGACCCAGTAAGTCTTTTCACCATTTTTAATTTTTTTTAACAGCGCTGACTTTAGTTGATTAATTTTGTTAATATTAACTGATTTTGTTACGATATCTTTCCTATGAATTGGCTTACTTTTTATTTTTGATATATCCATATCTCCATAGGATGCTAATTCTAAAGTTCTTGGAATAGGGGTTGCAGTCATTAATAAGATATCACATTCATTTCCTACTTTTTCACTCAACATAATTCTTTGATGAACTCCAAATTTATGTTGTTCATCAATTACAATAAGGCCAACATTATCTATTTCTACTTTTTCCTGAAAAAGAGCATGAGTTCCTATCAATATATCAGCTTCAAAATTATGCTCTTTTCTTGTTGATGATGTAATCAATGAACAATTAAGATCCATCTTCGATGCATATTGATTGATTGTATTGTAGTGTTGCTCAGCAAGTAATTCAGTAGGGGCCATGAAAATTGATTTTTTACCATTCTCAGAAACTTGTAATATTGAAAATAATGAAACAATTGTTTTACCGCTACCCACATCACCTTGTATAAGTCGAAGCATTTTCGTGGGTGATGAGAGGTCATCTGAAATTTCTTTAATCGTTTTTATTTGATCTTGAGTTAATTCAAAATCAAGAATGGATTTCAATTCATTTATTAATTTATTAGATGGTTTAAGAACATTTCCTTTTATTTTATTAATTTTTTGTTTAATCAATCTGATTGTAAGTTGGTGTGATAAAAGTTCATCAAAAGCTAATCGTTCCAGATATGGACTCTGATTTATCTCAAGGGCTTCACTAGGGTTATGAAGTTCATCAAGACTTTTTTTCCAGGGATGCCAATTCCTATCTGTCATTAATTTATCATCAAGCCATTCAGGTAGACTGCTTGTTTGAGATAAGGTCGTATTAATTGCTTTCCTGAGTGATTTTGATGTTAATCCAGACGTTAATGGGTAAATAGTTTCAATTGTTTTGACAGAGTCTATGTCTTCTAAGCTCGCTATATGATGTGGATGGGTAATTTGAAAACTATCTTTATATTCCTCAATTTTTCCACTTATTACTTTTTGACTTCCAACAGACAGCATCTGCCTTAAATAGGGACCTCGTATATTGAAATATACTAAGGACATAATTCCAGTTTCATCAGAACATATGACTCGGTAAGGCATTCTTTTATTAAATGCTGGTACGTGTTTTTCAATTGTCACTATTATTGTTGCGATTTCTCCACTCTTGAGATTAGCAATTTTAGGGCTATTTCTTCTATCAATGATAGCTACTGGACGATGGAATAGTAGATCTATTAAATATCTACCGCATAATCTTTCTATTAGTTTTGCGTATTTTGGACCTATTCCTTTTATCGTAATAATATTAGAAAATAGGTTGTATAGAATTTTGGGTCTCATATAAGTAGTTAATAAATTAATAGAATATCATGGAAAATATAGAAATATTTAGAAAAAAACTTCTTTATAAAGCTTCACATAGAGGCACTAAGGAAATGGATATCTTAATGGGCAACTTTGCTGATAAATTTATTCAATTATTCGATGATCATGAACTATCATTGTTAGATATTTTATTAGATCAAGATGATGATCATATTTATAAAATCATATTAAAAAAAACTCCTATACCAGAGAATATAGATAATAGAGTCACTAAACTTCTTATCGATTTTGCAAATACTATTAATGAATAGTATCGCAAAAAAAAATATCGTAGTAGAAAATAATCTTATCTTAGAAAGTGATGGTCATTTTAAATATGAGAGTTACATCAATTTCTTATCAGAAATCGGATATGCCCGCGTCAGTACAGTTAATCATCTTGGAGAATTCTCTGTAAAGGGAGATATTATTGATATATTTCCATCTGAGTTTAAAGAGCCCGTTAGGTTAAGTATATTTGGTGATACCATTGAGTCTATAAGTACGTTTGACCTTAAAACTAAGCTTAATAAGGACCCATTAAAAAGAGTGGTTGTTAAGCCACATGATGAAAAAAATTTTAATAAAAGAAAAAGAGAAATTTCTGCAAATACTTTTTTAACTGATATCAGTTCATTCGATATTGATGATCTTATTGTTCACGTCGATCATGGCATTGGTCAATTTCAAGGTTTGAAAACTCTTAATATTCTTGATTCAGACCATGATTGCATTGAAATTAGATATCAGAATAGTGATAAGTTATTTATTCCTGTAGAAAATATTGAACTGCTTAGTAAGTATGGAGGTAGTTTAATTGTCGAATTAGATCGATTGGGTGCATCAAGTTGGCAATTAAGAAAAGCAAACGCTAAAAATAAAATAAAAGATATCGCCGGTACTTTAATTCAAACTGCAGCAGAACGTGAGCTACGTTCAGCAAAAAAATTTAAAACTCAGGAGCCTTATTATTCAAATTTTGTAAATGAATTTGAACATGATGAGACAGAAGATCAGAACAGATCTATTTCAGATATTCTTCATGATTTAAACAGAGGAATACCAATGGATCGTCTTATTTGCGGTGATGTGGGGTACGGAAAGACAGAGGTTGCTGTGAGAGCTGCTTTTAATGTTGCATTAAGCGGATATCAAGTTGCTATAATGGTACCAACAACTTTATTATGCAGGCAGCATTTTGAAACGTTTACAAAAAGATTTGAAAATACTCCAATAAAAATTCGTCAAATATCTCGCCTCGTTAAATCAAAAGATGCAAAAAATATTATTGAAGAAGTTAATAATGGAGAAGTAGATATTATTATTGGAACCCATGCTTTATTGAGTGAAAAAATAAAATTTAACAACTTGGGCATGCTTATTCTTGATGAGGAGCAACACTTTGGTGTGACTCAGAAAGAAAAAATTAAAAAGATTAAATCAGATATTCATGTCCTTTCATTAACAGCAACACCTATACCGAGAACCCTTGAAATGTCTCTTGTTGGATTGCGAGAATTATCAATCATTTCAACTTCTCCTGTAAATCGCAAAGACATTATTACAGATGTAATGAATTTTGATTCATTGGCCATAAGCGAGGCAATTAAAAAAGAAATAGAGAGAAGAGGCCAAGTATTCATTGTGTGTCCAAGAATATCAGATATTACAGAAGTTGAAGATTTTTTGAAGTCATATTGTTCAGGTGTAAAATATAAAATTGCTAATGGTCAGATGAAAGCTGAAGACTTGGAAGATGTAATGATGGAATTTTATAATAATGAATTTTCAGTTTTATTATCAACATCAATAATAGAGTCGGGTCTTGATATTTCAACTGCAAACACAATTATAATTATTAAAGCAGATAAGTTTGGAACATCACAATTACATCAATTAAGAGGAAGAGTAGGGCGATCCAATACAGAGGCTTTTTGTTACTATACAGTTCCCGATCTTGATTTAATTACTGATAATGCTTCCAAAAGATTGGATCTATTAAAAAGATTGAATAGCCTTGGGTCAGGATTTCAACTTGCAAGTCATGATTTAGATTTACGAGGATCAGGGAATATAATTGGTGATGAGCAGTCAGGCCATATAAGAGAAATTGGTTTAGAGTTATATCACCGACTTTTAAGAGAAAAAATAAGTGATCTTAAAAACGAAGACTCCTTATCAAATGATTCTGAATGGTCACCTCAAATAAATTTAGGACTAACTGTTTTAATTCCTGAAAAATACATGCCAAATTTAAATAGTCGATTACATTATTATAAAAAACTCGCATACGCATTGGATAAGAGTGAACTAAGTTTCATTTCTGATGATATAAAAAATCAATATGGCGAATTACCTGAATCAATAGAACATCTGTTAAAGATCACAAATCTTCGTATATCATGTAAGACTCTCAATATAGAAAAAATTGAAATGGGTCAAAAGGGTGCTGTTATTAAATTTAGAAAAAACAGATTTGATAAAATACCCGAATTAATATCATTGATTGCACGCAAAGGAGATAAAATCAAAATGAGACAGGATGAATCTGTTGTTTATAAGTTTTTCACGAACGATAAGTCGAATAACATTAAAGAAATTACAGATTTTATTGGTGAATTAGAGGAATTATAGATTAATATTATTCTATGGGTGCGCTTAGTGGGTATAAAATTATTGAACTTTCCGGTATAGGTCCTGGGCCTTTATGTGGAATGCTGTTAGCTGACCTAGGTGCTGAAGTTATTCGCATTGATAGGATGAAAACTACTTTGCCACCGACCCCTCAAAAATTTGATATTACAGGTCGAAATAAAAAATCAATTTGTCTTAATCTGAAAGAAGACCAGTCAAAAGAAATCTTTTTTAAATTAATTAAGAATGCTGATGCATTAATCGAAGGGTATAGACCTGGTGTTATGGAAAAATTAGGTTTAGGGCCAGATGAGTGCTTAAAAGTAAATGAGAAACTTGTATATGGTAGAATTACAGGTTGGGGACAAGATGGACCTTTAGCAAAAAATGCTGGCCATGATATTAATTACATTGCTTTAGCTGGCGCCCTGTATTCAATGAGTGGTGATAAACCCTCAATACCTCTTAATCTAATAGGTGATTATGCTGGTGGCTCAATGTTTTTGGCATTTGGTGTCTGTTCTGCAATGCTCTCTGTGAATAAAACAGGAAAAGGACAGGTCGTTGATGCCGCAATGATTGATGGTGTTTCGTCTTTAATGTCTATGTTTTATTCTCTGAGCCAAAGCAACATTTGGAATGTAGCTGCGAGAGGTTCAAATATATTTGACGGTGGAGCACATTTCTATCAAACCTATAAAACTAAAGACGATAAATTTGTTTCATTTGGATCACTTGAACCTCAATTTTATTCAATACTAGTTAATAAATTAGATTTAGATAAAAAGTTTAATAATCAAATGGATATGGTTAATTGGAACAACTTTAAAGATGAAATTCAAAAAAAGATTGTTTTAAAAACGAGAGATGAATGGGATGAAATATTTCTCAATTCAGATGTTTGTTATTCTCCTGTATTGTCGATTGATGAAACACATGAGAATGATCATATGAAGAAAAGAAATAATTTCATAACTATTAATAATGTCATTCAACCAGCGCCTGCGCCTAGATTTTCAAACACAAAATCATCTAAACCAAAACAAGCTCCTACAATTGGAGAAGATAATAATGAGATTTTATTAAATTTAGGTTATAAAGATGACGATATTTCTAAATTGAAAAAAGATAATATAATAAATTAATATGCCAAGTTTTGATGTTGTCAGCAAATTAGATTTGCAAGAAATAGATAATTCTATTTCAAACTCAATGAAAGAAATTACTCAACGATATGATTTTAAAGGCTCAAATTCAAAAATTGAAAGAAGTGATAAAATTATAACTTTAACTACTGAAGATGAATTAAAAGCAAAACAAGTACTTGATATTCTTAATGGACACATCATAAAGCGAAAAGTTGATCCTCGCTCTATAAAACTTAAAAGTTCCGAGTCTGCATCCGGTAATACCATCAGACAAACATTCGATTTAATTGAAGGTGTTGATCAAGATATATCCAAAAAAATTATATCAACGATCAAGTCATCAAAAATGAAGTTACAAGTTAAAATTCAGGGCAATGAGTTAAGAGTTTCTGGTGCAAAAAGAGATAATTTACAAGAGGCTATTCAAATTATTAAAGACCTCGATCTGCCTGTCCCTCTTCAGTATGTTAATTTTAGAGACTAATGAATCCTATTAGTTTTAAGCAATTATTAGCAATATTATATCGTATCTTTACTTTTCCAGTATTAGCAATAATCATTGTGCTTGGTATGATTTTTATACTTGTATTTATTTAAAAGTTGTAAAAATTAGTGACTAATTGTAAGATATACTAATGTTAAAAAGATTTGTATTATCTATAGTTTTTCTTAGCTCTGTATTTTTGTTTTCAAGTATTAACTCATATGGTCAAGTAATTACTGGCGCAATAAAAAATCTTTATATGATTGCTGAATTGCCAATTCCAAATTCTGATCGATCTTATGAATTAAAAGTATTTGAGAAAATTAATGATGATGGATCGTTTGAAGAATTAGAATATTCCGAGTCAATGAATTACGAAGGCAGTTATACAGTTCAAATATCAGCTGGATCTGGTGGACTTCAAACTATTTCAACTACAGTTTTAGTATCAGGAGATGAATTAGATTATAGGAAAAATTTTAGTGTTTGTAATAATGAAATTAATCAAGAGTTCTTATTGCATAAAGATTATGAAAGTTCTTCGTATGGCTTTAGCGAAGAATGTGTCTGGAAATTTTCAGATTTTAATCAGTTTCAAGTATACTATGCTGAATGCGATGATATTTGTGTTGATTATAGTTACGTATTTGACCTTAATAGATTTAAATCAACTGATGAAGACGTATTAAGGGAGTATGGTTTTCAGTTTTTGGATAATGTTGGTGGAGCTTTTATTGGTGGAAATCCATTTTATTCAATGGATTTTGAAAAAGAATACGTTAATTTTTAAATATTATAATTTTTTATCAATATAAATTATCTCTATTTTTATTCCTAATATTTAATAGAATTTTTCTTTTATTTTAAAAAGGAGTTAAAAATGTTACATATTAGTAAATGGGAGAGGCATAGTAATGCATCACGAGATGCGTTAGGAACTGCGGCCTTGAATCTTTGTAAAAATGCAAAATCTAAAGATGGTGTTCATAGTGCTAAGTTCTTTTGGCCTAATCCAAATTTAATTGCAATCATTATCGAAGCTGAGACAGGTTCTTGGGGAATTGCAGCTGAACCAGATGGACCTACAATGAAGTCATTTTTTGATTTGGGTGATGTGGCTTCTTGCATAATGGATGAAACTTGGGTAGATGCAAGTTTGGGTCAAAAAAGATCTGATAAAGCTTCTTAAAATTTAGAATATTATTTATTTATAATCTTCATTCGTTTAGCAATCATTCTATCTGCTACTCGCTTTGGAAATAATTGAAGTAATATATTTTGCATCCTTGTTGGATCAATTCGGTAGCGTGTCTTGTTTTTTGTATTTTCAATAATTGATAAAGCACGTTCAGCAATAACACTTGGCTCACAACCTGCTTGTTCCATTTTTTCTGTCATTTTCATTGCTCTTGATACGGACTCTCTAAAGTCTGAATTGTCATATCGTTGAACTTCATCTTTTTGGTTAATCTTTTTCCAAATTGGAGTTTTAACTGGTCCCGGTGCAATAACAACCACATCTATTCCATACATTAGTAATTCTCTTCTAATGCCCTCTGAAAACCCCTCTAGACCAAACTTGCTCATATTATAGGCGGACATAAAAGGCATTCCTATTTCACCTGAAATAGAACTTATGTTTATTATTTTACCAGGATCTCCATTACGATTTTTATCAGCTCCTAATAAATCTAAATAAGCCTGACAACAATGAAACACTCCTAATACATTAACATCAAATTGATACTTAAACTGCTCAGCAGAGAGACTCTGAATTGTTCCCATCACTCCAAGTCCCGCATTGTTAATAAGGCCAGACAATTTTTGATCACCAATTTGATCTTCTACAATTTTGACTGAACTTTTTACAGCAGCCTCATCTGTAACATCAAATATGAGAGGAACAAAATTACTACCAAGTTCATTAGAAACTTTATCTGCATCAGCTTCATTTCGAACAGAGCCAAATACTTGGTATCCATTTTCTATGAATAATTTGGAAGAAGCGTAACCTATTCCAGTGGATGTTCCTGTAATAACGATTGATTTCATATTTATACCTTGAAAATTTATATTTTAATTATAACTTATTTTTTCTTAATTTGAAGATTAGTTTACTTTGAAAGTGTCAAATAAAATTAATGAGTATCAAAAAAGTATTATGAAAAAAATTGATATTGAATATGACTATATTATTGTTGGCGCTGGATCAGCTGGATGTGTATTAGCAAATAGATTATCAAAAAATCCAAAAAACCAAGTTCTTTTACTTGAAGCGGGTAGAGAAGATAAATCTATAACTTTAAAAATGCCGGCAGCAGTTTTATCTAACCTTAAAAGTAATAAATATAATTGGGCGTTTAAAGGTGAACCGGAACCTGAGCTTAATGGTCGGCAGCTTCAACATGATCGAGGTAAAGCTATTGGCGGCTCATCTACAATAAATGGAATGGTATTTATTAGAGGAAATTCATTAGATTATGAAGGCTGGAGACAAATGGGCTGCGAAGGTTGGGGATACGCTGATGTCTTGCCTTATTTTAAGAAAATGGAAACCTATAGTGGCGGAGGAGATGATTTTAGAGGGGGGTCCGGCCCATTAAAGGTGCACAGAAGTACCCCTGAAGATCATCCTCTATCTCAGGCATTTATTGAAGCAGGAAAAGAAGCGGGATATCAAGAAACAAGTGATATAAGTGGGTTTTGTCAAGAAGGTTTTGGTGTTTTTGACAGAACTGTATTTAAGGGAGAGCGTTGGAGCGCATCACGAGGATATCTTGACCCAGTACGTTATAGAAAAAATTTAACTATTATAACTAATGCTCTTGTTTGCAAATTAATATTTGATGAAAATACGGCAAAAGGTGTTTGTTATAAAAATAAAGGAAATAAAATAATTAATGTAAGTGCTAAGAAAGAAGTAATCCTCTCAGCTGGCGCCGTTGGGTCACCTCATATACTCATGCTCTCAGGAATTGGAGCAAAAGATCATATAGAATCTTTTGGAATTAAACTTAAGGCTGATTTACCTGGTGTTGGTCAAAATCTTCAAGACCACCCTGACTTTATGCTCAAATATAAATGTTTAAAGCCAGTTACACTTGGTCCAAAAACAAAAACTCTTAATAGTATTGGCGCTGGCATTCAATGGATATTAACTAAAGAGGGCATATGTGCATCCAATCATTTTGATTCAGTCGCATGTATCAGATCAGGGCCAGGTGTTGAGTATCCTGATCTTCAATTATGTATATCGCCAATTGCTATGGATGATAACACATGGCAACCAATGAAAGAACATGCATTTCAAGTTCATGTAGGTCTAATGCGCACTCATAGTCGTGGTAAAATTGAATTACGTTCTAACAATCCCGCTGACTCGCCGCGTATTCTAGTTAATTATCTCAAAGATAAACGAGATAGAGAACTACTGCGCAAAGGTATTCATTTGGTACGCGAATTACTTAATCAGCCTTCTTTCTCTGACCTTAAGGGTGAAGAAATTTTTCCTGGTAGTAATTACACATCGGACTTTGATCTTGATGCAAAATTGAATTCTCACATCTCTAGTCAATGGCATTTATGTTGTACAGCGCGTATGGGCCTAAAAACAGACAAGCATGCAGTCGTTGATAATTCAGGTAAAGTACACGGTTTTTCCGGTTTACGAATTGTTGATGCCTCTATTATGCCGTTTGCTACAAATGGAAATACTAACGCACCTACAATAATGATTGCTGAAAAAATTAGTGATAAAATTTTAGATACTAAACCATTATCTAGATTAGATTTGAGTACTTGGCAGAGTCCAAATTATCAGACTTCCCAACGATAGATTGATATAAATAACTTTATAATTAGTGGTTGAATATGGCGGAGAGGGTGGGATTCGAACCCACGAACGAGTCACCCCGTTGCTGGTTTTCAAGACCAGTGCTTTCGACCACTCAGCCACCTCTCCTAAAAATAAATTAATATTTTTACGTAATGTATTTTAAAAAAATTTAAAAACAATAAATATTAACTTAATTTTGATAGTGTAAATACTGTAAGTGCACTAACAGAAGCGGATAAGATAATTCCCCAAAGAACATCGCTAATTACAATATTCCAATTGAATATATTCATTGCGGTATGAACTGTTAATGCATAAGTTGCGTATGTACATAAGCCATATATGGCTCCATTTAATAATGCATCGCTGATATTATATGTTTTGTTTGGCAATATGGCAAAATATAGTAATCCACCTAAAAAAATTAGGTAAAAAAGAATTGCTGATACCGGCTTAAAAGAACCAACTTCTACAAAGCTTGGAAGATTAGACTTGTAAATTTTAACAATAAATAAATTGATAGCCGTTAAATCTATAACAATGAAATATAATGTTGCAATTAAGAAGGCTTTGATCATTATATTAATGATATATTACTTATGAAATTTATTAAAGTTATATTAGACAAGGAGCCTATAATTTCAGCATTAGGCGCTTTCTTATGTATTTCATTAATTGCATTTATTAATTCGTTTGATGATTTTAATATTTGGCTAATTCCTCCATTTGGCGCTACGATGGTTCTGGTCATGGCTGTTCATGAAAGTCCTTTGGCTCAACCAAAAAATATTTTCTTTGGCCATATTTTATCAGCTTTGTCAGGAGTGTTAATTTATATTTTTTTAGGTATGAGTTTTATATCAATAGGCTTAGCAGTTGCTATTTCAGTATGGGCAATGATGATCACAAAGACTATTCACCCACCAGCTGGCGCAAATCCTATAATTGCAATTTTAGGCGGAAAAGGACTTAGTTTTATTTTATTACCTGTAGCCACAGGAGCTTTAATAATTATTATATTTGCAATGATTTATAATAAAATTCTAAAAAGAAATTACCCAAAAAAATAAACTATTTTTTTTCCTTCCTTGACTCTACTTCATTAAAATACTGAACAATAAATGACTCTTTCATGGGATGAGGTGGCAACTTATCAAATTTTAAGCCTTCAATATTTTTAAGGGTTCTTGTAGATATTTTTGTCTTTTGAGCAATAGTTTTTAATTCTAATGATATAGATTTACGTAATTCAGAAATCTTTTCGATTCTCGAAATTAAGTCAGAATTACTCTTTGAAATATCCATATCTTAATAATCAATAGTTTAAATAAAATGTAAAATATAATTAGTACAACTAATAATATTTCTGTTGATAATTTTAAATTTCAACAGGACTTTCAAAAGTAACTCCTTTATCAGAAAGCCTTTTTACCAAACAGTCGCCAAGAGCAGTTGCTGTTGTTAAAACTCCTCCGCCTTTATAGTCAAGTTCATCTTCATTTTCGATAATAGTCATTGCCGATTCACATGCAAAACGGGCTGTACTTTTATATCCAGGGTCACCTTTACCATACAATTTGGATATGTATGTCTTGTTATCTTCTGTTTTAATTATGAATTTACTTTTAAACCATCCATTATCTTGAGTTTTTTTCGAGGGACCATTACCTGGTTTCGTAAATAACGGTCTAAATACTCTTCTAAATGGCAATGATATGATTAAGCCTAACACAACTAATGAAGCAGAGACGATAAGAGCTGAAGTATATTTCTTAAGTTCCATAAATTCATTATATACAAACTGTTCTCCATAACCATTCTGCATCATATCAAACAATGCAGCACTGCGTCTGACAACCCTTGTATTTGCAGGAGCCATAACGAAAGGAGCTGACCATGTATTAAAATATTTAATTTTTTTAATAGAAAACTTATCTTTGCTTTTTTCTCTTTGAATATTAGAGTATGAATTTTTAGGATTTAATAAAAAGGTATGCCCAAGCTTATTTTTTGTTTTATATTCCATCATTGAAAACGCGCTTTCAATAGTACCACCACTCACACCTCCACCACCAGATTGATAGCAGTCAATAGATAATATTTTTTTATCTAATGATCGTTGAGAAAAAAAACTTCCTATATCAGATGGAATTGAGTCATAGCCACAAGAGGGTACTATTTTTACACCATTCTTTTCTGCTGCTTCATGATGTCTATCAATTAGATCTTTTACCCATATATTTTCACCGGTTATATCTAAATAGTGAGCACCTTCGTTTAAACAGCATTCTACCAATAGGTTGCTATATTTATTAAATGGACCGGCAAATGAAAGAACTACCTTTGTAATTGATGCAATATGACTAAGTTCAGCTTTATTATCTGAGTTACCAATTACTATATCTGGTTTATTGTTTTTACATAAGTTAGCCAAATCTTCCAATTTATCCTTATTTCTACCTGCAATAGCCCATTTTAGGTTAGGGTAGTGATAATCGATATACTTTGTGGCTATTTTACCTGTAAATCCAGTAGCCCCAAAGATAATTAGCTGAAAATTCCTAGTTTTATCTTTCATTGTTTCGTTCATATGATATTTATCTAAATATGCTTGATTGGTTAATTGGTAGCGCGGTGACTATAGCTTTTTTGATTGGTGCGTACTACCTAATTTTGATGGTTATTAATACTTTATGACTGCTATATTCTCAATTTTTCAAGATTTATCGGTTTATTTGTTCACATTCTCTTTTTTGATACTTGGAATTATTGGCGTGGCAATTTTAATAGATATATTCAAAAAAAAATAATAAAATCACATATATATATATTTGTATTAATAAATTAGATTAAATTTAATTAAAAAATGAACTATAACATACAAAATATTGATTTAATTGAAAAAAAAAGAATTAAGTCTGCAATAGTTAATGCTAATAATGAGGTGACACTGCTTTCAGCAAAAATTTCATCTGAACTTAACCTTATTGAACCTATTTTAATTGGTAATGAGCAAGAAATAAGAAAAATTTGTACTCAGATTAAATGGGACTTAAATGAAGTAAAAATAGTAAATACACCAGAAGAAAAAGAGTCTAGCAAAATAGCATGTCAGATGGCCTCCGAAAGCAAGGTTGGTCTATTGGTAAAAGGGCATATGCATACGGATATTTTAATGGGTGAATATATAAAATCGTCTTACTCATTAAGAAATAAAGGGGAAAAATTAAGTCATATATGGTTCATGACCATTCCAAGTAGAAGAGAGCCTTTAATCATCACTGATGGAGCATTAAACATAAAACCAAGCCTGCAAACTAAAAAAATGATTCTTAAAAATGTTATTAACTTTACAAACAGAATAAAAAATTTTGAACCATACATATCAGTATTGTCAGCGACAGAAGAAGTGCTTCCTCAGATGGAGAGTTCTGTAGATGCAAAAGATTTAATGGAATGGGCTCTGAAGGAAATTGATCCTAGTCTTAAAATAATGGGACCATTAGCATTTGATAATTCTATTTCTAATCACGCAGCAAAGATGAAAGGTATTGATAATCAAGTGGCTGGTAATGCAAATATTTTATTAGTTCCTAACATTGAGACCGGCAACTCTCTGGTAAAAATGCTTGTGAATTTTTTGGATGCAACCGCAGGAGGTTTTGTAACTGGCTCTAATATTCCTGTGGTAATTACAAGTAGGTCAGATAGCTTAGACTCCAGACTGTCATCTATCAGTAATGCAGTTTTAAGTATTCAATAATTATTTTAGAGCTGTTTGTAAATCTTCAATTAAGTCGTCAATATTTTCAATTCCAACTGAAATTCGTACTAAATTTTCAGGAACAGGTATATTAACTTTTGATGAATTTACATAAGCATGAGTCATTAGCGCAGGCGACTCTATTAAGCTTTCTACTCCACCAAGACTTTCTGCAGTGGTAAATATTTTTAGTTTTTTCATGAATGATTTAATTTCAACTAATGACCCTTTGTGAATAAAGGAGATCATTCCTCCATACCCATTCATCTGTTTAGCGGCAATTTTGTGTTGCGCATGACTCGGAAGGCCAGGGTATATTACTGATTTAATTTTACCATGTGATTTTAAAAACCTTGCAATTTTCAAACCGTTTTCATTATGCCGTTTCATTCTTATACCAAGAGTCTTAATTCCTCTTAGTATCAGGAAACAATCAAAGGGACTTGGAACAGCACCAACAGAATTTTGAATAAAAGATATTTTTTTTTGTAATGACTTATTATTGCCAACTATTAAAGCTCCTCCAATAACATCTGAATGGCCGTTAATATATTTAGTCGTAGAGTGATTAACGATATCAATACCAAATTCAAGAGGTCTTTGATTATGTGGTGTTGCAAATGTATTGTCGCAGACTGTTAAAATCTTATTTTTTTTTGCTACATTTGCTATTTTTTTAAGGTCAGTTACTTTTAATAGAGGATTTGTGGGTGTTTCGATCCAAATAAGTTTTGTTTTCTTTGTAATGTGCTTTGAAATACTCTCAGTATTAAAATCTATATAACTAACAACAAGACCTGAAGACTTTACTTTAACTTCATTTAGAAGTCTGAATGTTCCTCCATATAAATCATTAAATGCAATAATGTGGTCACCAGGCTTTAGTAGATCAAGAACAGCTGATTGAGCAGATAGTCCAGAAGCAAAAGCATAGGCCTTTGAGCCGTTTTCTAATTTACTAAGAGCATCTTCTAAAACTTCTCGAGTAGGATTTTGAGATCTACCATATTCATAACCTAAGTTGACTCCAGGTGAAGAATTGGCATATGTCGACGTAGCATAAATAGGTGTCATAACGGCACCAGTCAACTTATCCGGCTTAATGCCCCCGTGTACTGCAATAGTATCAATATTTTGATTTTTCTTTAAATTAAGTTTTTTTCTTTTAGCCATGATTCATTATATGCTGTATTTAAATATTTTTCACCATTATCACAAACAAACGTTAATACATTTTTTTCAATTGTTTGTTCCATGCAATACTTAATTGCTGCCGCAATTAATGTGCCCGAGGAAGATCCCCCTAAAATTCCTTCTGTGGAAGCTAAGTTTCTTATTGTATCGAACGCTTCTTTGTTAGAAACTGAATAAGCTTTTTTAATATACTTAAGGTCCAAGGTATCGGGTATAAAGTCTTCTCCGATTCCTTCAACTAGCCAAGAATAATCAGCTTCTTTTACTTCATTTTTTTCAACTACGTCTTTAACAATTGATCCTTCAGGATCGGCTAATACCATTTCTGTTTTGGGAGAATGTTCAGAAAAATACTTTCCTATTCCACTTATTGTTCCACCAGTTCCAACTCCACATACAATTGCATCTACATTACCATTCATTTGATTAAATATCTCAGGAGCAGTGGTTAACTCATGTGCTTTTGGGTTATTCATATTTGTAAATTGACTAGCATAAAATGAATTTGGTGTTTCTTTTGCAATTTTTTTTGCAACATTTACATAGTGATCTGGATGATCTGGTCCAACATCTGACCTGGTGGTAATAACATTTGCACCTATTGCTCTTAAGTGAAATATTTTGTTTTCGTTCATCTTGTCTAAAATAACGACAGTTGCTTTATATCCTTTAATTCGAGCTATTAATGCTAGTCCTAACGCTGTATTTCCAGCTGAAGCCTCTATAATTGTTGAGTCTTTATTTAATTGGCCTTCTTTTTCAGCATTATTAATAATATTAAGCGCAACACGATCTTTAATTGAGTATCCAGGATTGGTATTTTCTAGTTTTAAAAATAAATTACATTTACCTGTATCAAGTCTTTTAACTTGAATTATTGGCGTATTGCCGATTAAATCTATTAACTCTTTTGCTTGATTCATGACTAATTTATTCAAAAAATACAGTTTTATGAAAGTGTATGTTTTTCTAATTTCACTGACATTTATTACATTTAATCCAATAATTACACAAGCAAATGAAAACATCACTTTTGATGATTGGATAAAAAATATTGAGGAGTTGGCAATAAATAAGGGTATTGCAAGTGAAACCATTCAAAAGTCTCTTGATGGAGTAGAGCCAAATAATCGAGTTCTTGAATTAGATAGGATGCAGCCAGAATTTACGCTTACATTAGACACATATTTGAACAATGCCACACCAAAATCTCGTGTTAAAAAAGGTAAAAAATTGTTTCAAACACATAAATTGCTATTTGATGAAATTTACGATGCTTACAAAGTTCAATCAAGATTCATAATTGCTCTGTGGGGAATTGAAACAAATTTTGGAATGTACACAGGGTCTTTTAATGTAATTAGATCTCTTGCCACTCTAAGTCATGATTTGAGAAGAAGAGATTTCTTTACTGATGAAATAATCAACGCACTGACAATTATTGATCAAGGACATATTGAGCCAAATGATATGATGGGATCGTGGGCAGGAGCAATGGGTCAAAATCAATTCATGCCATCAAGTTTTCTGAACTATGCCACTGATTTTAATAAAGATGGCAAAAAAGATATATGGAACACATTACCAGACGTTTTTGCTTCATCTTCAAACTATTTAAATAAATCTGGATGGAATCCTAATCAAACATGGGGTAGGGAAGTCAAAACTATAAGTGTAATTGACGATAATTTGATTACAACATCAGCGAGAAACATTAATGTGAACAAAAAACTTAATGAGTGGTCTAAATTAGGAGTTGTAAATTTAGATGGATCAAAATTACCTGACGTTAATATTGATGCTTACTTAGTTTATCCCGAAGGTAAAGATGGAAGAAAGTATATAGTATATGAAAATTTTAAAACAATTATGAAATGGAATCGTTCGTTATTTTTTGGTATAGCTGTTGGAACACTTTCAGATATGATTGAGTATTTCTAGTGAAGAATTTTTTTTTAATAAGTTTATTTATTTTATTTTATAATTGTACAGTAATGAATGTTGCAAATATTGCAAAAGATGAATTGAGCAATTCAAATCCTGACAATATTTCATCGTTAATTATTGAGCCACCATATGAAATAAATGGAAAATGGTTTTATCCAAAAAATTATGAATCATTTAGTCAAATAGGTGTTGCGTCAAAAATAAGGAATTTGGAAGTTGGATCAAGAACATCCAATGGTGAAAGATATCATCCAGAAGTATTATCTGGTGCCCACGCATCTTTAGCACTTCCTTCAATGATTTCGGTTACGAATTTATCAAATGGATACACAGCCAATGTCAGGATTAATCACCGTGGAGGATATTCAAATATAAATACAATCGAACTATCGCCATCTGTATTTAATATATTAGAGATTAACTCAGATATCGGTATTGTTGAAATTAATCTGATAAACCAAAATGAGACATTCGTTCTGAAAGAAGCAAAAACATACAATGCCGAAAAAAGGGTAAATAAAGCCCCTGTTTCATCAGTTTCTCTCGAAACAATTGCATCCGATGGAGAGCAATCAGCTGATAAAGACTCAACTTTATCTAATAATGAAAATAATGACTTAGTGATAAAAGAAGTTCAAACAGGTAAGATATATTTAAATATTACAAAATTTTCATTCAAAAGAAGCGCAATATCTTTTAAAGATGGATTTAGAAGTGATTTAAATATAAATATAATTGAGTCTAAAAATGGAGACAAAATTTATTATAATGTTGTTTTGGGTCCATTTGATGATATTGAAGATTTATATAATGTTCAAAAAGATGACACATTTAAACATTATGAAGATTTAAGCTTATTAATACTTTAACCAAATATGAAAAAACTTTTACCAATAATTTTCTTATTTTTATTTACTAGCATCAATATTTCTTATTCTTCATTCATTGATACAGAAGCTGAGACCGCAATTATTATAGATGGAGATACTGGACAAATTCTTTTTGAAAAGAATAAAGATATTAAAACTTATCCAGCGTCAATGACAAAAATTATGACTATTCTTATTATTTTTGAAAAACTTAAGAATGGAACACTTCAATTAGATGATAAATTTACTGTAAGTGAAAGAGCTTGGAAAGAGCGAGAAGGATCATCAATGTTTGTTGAAGTAGGTAAAGAAATAAGAGTAGAGGATCTGTTAAGAGGCATAATAATTCAGTCTGGAAATGATGCATGTATTGTTGTCGCAGAAGAGATAGCAGGTTCTGAAGAGGCATTTGCAATAATTATGAATGATTTAGCTAGAGATATTGGTCTAATAAATTCAAACTTTACGAATTCTACAGGAATGTTCCATGAGAATAATTATTCAACAGTTTATGACATAGCATTGCTTTCAAAATACTTAATTAATAATTTCCCTAATTATTATCATCTATTTGCAGAAACTGAATTTGAATGGTCAGGAATTAAGCAGAATAATAGGAATCCTTTACTGTACAAAGAAATGGGTGCAGATGGATTAAAAACTGGACATTTGTCTGCCTCTGGTTACGGCCTAGCTGCTTCAGCTGTTCAGGATGGCAGAAGATTAATTTCGGTAACTAATGGTTTTTCGTCTTCGAAAAAAAGATCTCAAGGATCAGCAAGACTTTTAACTTGGGGTTTTAGAGAATTTACAAACATTAACATTGGTCAAGCAGGTGAAATATTCTCTGAGATTGAGATCCCGTTGGCAAAGAAAATGGTTCAAGTCACACCTTCACAGAATATAAAAGTTACCGTACCAAAAGCCAATAAAGATAAAATAATTCAAAACATTAGGGTTGTACCAAATATTTCCGCTCCTCTTCCAGCAGGATCGGTAGTCGCAACTCTGGAAGTTGTCTTAAGTGATAATGAAAAAGTGAATTTTGATCTTGAAACAGTGAATGAGGTTCAAAAAACTGGTATTATTGGAAGATTTTTTTCATTTGTTATTAATTTAATTACTAGCTTATTTTCAATAATTTTTTCATAATTCTAGTGTGATTAATAAAAAATTTATTACTTTTGAAGGTGGAGAAGGTTCAGGGAAAACCACACAAATAAAAATTCTTAAAAAAAAATTACTTAAATACGGTGATGTAGTAACAACGAGAGAGCCTGGTGGCTCTCCTAATGCTGAAATTATAAGAGATTTATTAGTAAAAGGTGAAAAGAATAGATGGTCAGAAATTACTGAGCTTTTATTAATCAATGCCGCTCGAAAAGATCATTTAGAAAATATAATACTAGATGCCTTAGAAAATGAAAAATTTGTTCTATGTGATCGTTTTACTGATTCAACAGTTGTATATCAAGGTTATGGAAAAGGCTTAGACATAAATCTAATAAATAAGTTAGATCTTATTGTAACTAAAAAACTAAAACCAGGAATTACTTTTCTATTAAATATAAAGCCTGATATTGGTCTTAAACGATCTCGGGGTAGAAAAAATATAGAGCTTCGCTATGAAAACATGCCAATAAAATATCATAAAAAAATTAATGCTTCCTTTTTAAAAATAGCAAACGAAAATTCTAAAAGATTTGTAGTCATTGATGCTTCAAAAGATAAGGAAGAAATAGGTGATATAATATGGAAAAACATTAAAGATAAATTACTATCGGACTAACTTAATGAAAATTTTAGGAAATTATATTCAAATAAAGTTAATAAAAAAACTTATTGAAAAGAAGCAATTTCCAAATTCATTAATATTAAGTGGTCAGAAGGGAGTTGGTAAATCACTAATTGCAAGAAATATCGCCTATTGTTTAGTTGACTGTATTAAATTAGATGAATTAAATTATATAAATAAACTAACAAGCCACGATATTTTATTCATCTGTAAAGGTAATTTAGAAGAGAAAAAGCAATCGAAGCAATTAATGTCTAGGGATGACATATCTCATATTAGCAGTTTTTTTAAAACTAAAAATGATTCCAATAGTAAAAGAGTTTGCATTATTGACGCTATTGATGATCTATCATTAGATGCAATTAATTCACTTTTAAAGATTATTGAAGAACCTAATATAAATAGCCATTTCATTTTGATTTCACATAATAGTAAAAAAATATTACCCACAATAAAATCTAGGTCATTTCAAATAAAATTTAATAACTTTAAAAAAAGCGATTTTTTATCAGTTCTTTATGAATTAGACGACCTTAAAACAACAGATCACTCTTACCTATATGAGCTGACACATGGATCTCTAGATATTTCCAGAAGTTATATTAATAATGATTTTAGAGATATTGATGATCATTTACAAAAAATATATGAGAACAAAAATAATATTAAATCAAATACCGCTTATCATTATATTAATTTTCTTAATAATAAAGGAGGCGATAAAGCTTTGATAATATCTTTTTTTGATTATCTGATTTTAAAAAAAATACTATACATCAAAAATAGTATTAATAGTTTACATTATAGCAAGATAGATAGATTTATTTCAATGGCCAATGAATTAAAAAAATTAAAGGATAGATATATTACTTTTAATTTATCATTTGAACATATATTGGTACATTACTTTAATCGTCTTAAGCAACAATGAGCCAAATTAGAAGATACTTTACGACTCCAATTTACTATGTAAATGATGTTCCACATATTGGACACGCATATACATCCATTGCAGTAGATTTTCTTGCTAGATTTAGTCGTTTAAGTGGTGATGAAACAAGGTTTTTGACTGGAACTGATGAACATGGGTTAAAAATTCAGAAAGCTGCAGAAAAATTATCTATTTCTTCCTTAGAATTATGCAATAAAAACTCTGAAATATTTAGAAACTTAACTAAAACTCTAAATCTTTCTAATGATGATTTCATAAGAACCACTGAAGATCGACATAAGGATGGGGCAACGTATTTATGGAATTTATTGTTTGAAAAAGGAGATATCTATTTAGATGAATATACTGGTTGGTACTCCGTGAATGATGAGACTTTTTATAGTGAAAAAGATTTAATTAAACAAAATGATGGATCATTTAAGACAATTACTGGAGGTCCAGTTGAATGGATAAAAGAAGAGTCATATTTTTTTAAATTATCTAAATATCAAGAAAAATTACTAAATTATTATAATGATAATGAGGATTTTATATTACCAGAGTCTAAAAGAAACGAAGTTATAAACTTTGTTAATAGTGGCTTAAAAGATCTATCTGTTTCAAGAACTTCTTTTAATTGGGGCATCCAAGTGCCAAATAACTCAGATCATATAATGTATGTTTGGCTTGATGCTCTTACATGTTATCCAAATTCAGTCAGCTACTTAAATAATGAACAGGGTGAGCTATCATCATTCTGGTCAAATACAACTCATATTGTTGGAAAAGATATACTTCGACATCATGCGGTTTATTGGCCAGCTTTTTTAATTGCTGCAAACCTTGAATTACCAAAAAGAATTTTTGCACATGGATGGTGGACTAATGAAGGTAATAAAATTTCTAAGTCTTTGGGTAATGTCATTGATCCTGTAGAAATAATAAATGAATATGGACTAGATCAGTTTAGATATTTTTTATTAAGAGAAGTACCATTTGGAAATGATGGTGATTTTTCAATAAGATCGCTTAAGAATAGAATTAACGCTGATTTAGCAAATGATTTAGGCAATCTATGTCAAAGATCTCTTACAATGATAGAAAAGAGCTATGATTCAATTATACCAGAGCCAATTAATCTACCTGATGAATATAATTATATGATTAATAATTTTACGGACAGGTTAATCATACTAAATAAAATGATAAGTATACAAGATATCACAGGCTATATTAAAAATGTCTGGGAACTTATTTCAGAAACTAATAAATTTTTTAATGATAAAAAACCATGGGATTTAAAAAAAAATGACGAAAATCAGTATAAGAATGTACTATTTGTAACCGCTAATCTAATAAAGCAAATTGGTATATTAATTTACCCTGTAATGCCTGATACTTCTGAAAGAATATTGCAGATATTGAATATTAAAGAAGAAAATAATTTTCAATCAATCAATGATATAGATTTATCAGGCACTAAATTAAATAAAATTTCTCCATTATTTCCAAGGATAGAATAATGATAATTGATAGTCACTGTCATCTCTCATATAAAAATAATACAGAAAATATCGATAATGTTATTCAGAACGCTAATGATGTTGATGTAAAAAAATTTTTAAACATTGCTACAAAATCTGATGAATTTAAAGATATTATTAACATTTCAAGTAAATATGAAAATATTTATTATACATTAGGCATACACCCTCATGAGGCCAACGAAACTACTAATGCAGTTATTGATGAGATAAAAAAATACATAAATGATCCAAAAATGCTAGCAATAGGGGAAACCGGATTAGATTTTTATTACAATCATGCAGAAAAAAATACTCAAATTCGTTCACTTGAAATGCATATTGAGGTAGCACAGGAGACAGGTTTACCACTTATTATTCATATGCGTGATGCAGAAAATGAAATGGTCGAAGTCTTTGATAGAAAAATCAAGCAACAATCATTCAATGGTGTTATACACTGTTTTACAGGTTCACAATGGTTTGCAGATAAGATGCTTGATTTGAATTTTTATATTTCAGCAAGTGGTATAATTACTTTTAAAAAATCAGATATGTTAAGAGAAGTATTTAAAACTATTCCTGATGATAAAGTCTTAGTTGAAACAGACTCGCCGTATTTATCGCCTGAACCATTAAGAGGGAAAGTAAATCAGCCATCACATATAATACACACAATTAAAATGCTGGCTCATATAAGAAATGATGATTTCGCTAATTTATGCTTAAAAACAACAAATAATTTTAACAATTTATTTAACAAAGGAAGTTATCAAGAAAATGATAGTTAAGATACCAGTCTCAGTTGGTGAACTTGTTGACAAGATTACTATTTTAGAAATTAAAAATAAAAAAATAAAAGATATCAAAAAGCTATCAAACATCAAGCTAGAGCTTAAGCTCTTAAATGAGTTCTTTAGGAAAAAGAAACTGAATACAAAATTAATAAAAAAGCTTAAGAATTATTTATATAACGTTAATTTAAAACTTTGGAATGTAGAGGATAAGTTAAGGGATCATGAATATAAAAATAAATTTAATCAAAATTTTGTAAAACTTGCTAGAAAAGTATACTTTTTAAACGATAAAAGATCAAAAATCAAAAAAGATATAAATGAGAGTGTTGGATCAAAGATTATTGAAGAAAAATCCTACAAAGAATATTAGTATTTATTAGACCTCAATTATTTGAACTTCTGGTAAAGCAAAAATTAATTTTTTACCTTTAAATTTCTTATTTTTTAAAAAAAAATCTCTGAAGTGCCATGGAATTACAAGCAAATATTCATATTTATTTATTACATCATCTTCACTAATAATTGGTATATTTGTTCCAGGTGTAAAGCAACCAAGCTTTTCCTTATTTACTTCACCAATGCATTCAATCAATGAGGTATTTATATTGCAATACTGCAGCATTACATTACCTTTTGTTGAGGCTCCAATTCCAGCAATTGAGTGTCCATTTTTTACAAGATTTGAAAGTTTTTTTTGGATGTCATCTTTAGCTGTATCAATATTTTTTTTAAAAGTTTCAAAAGTATTTAAATTATCTAAATAAGTTTCTTTTTCTAATAAATTATTAATATTTTTATATTCTATAAAATTTTCATTATTATGTGAAATAAGCAAAGAAAAACTTCCTCCATTAATATCATTAAATTCGATATCAACAATTTTTAAGTTTAGTTTGTCTGTCATATTTTTAATATCTTTTAATGAGTAATATTCATAGTGCTCATGACAAACTGTATCGTATGAATTTGATTCAAGCATAAAGGGAAGGTAACTTTGCTCTACAACCCAAATTCCATTAACATCTAATATAGATTTTATTTCTCTCATAAAATCTAAAGGTTTAGGTAAATCATAAAACATGGATAATGAAAAAATTACTTTTGCTTTTTTTGATTTGTACATATCCGTAAATAATTTTGAAGAAAAAAAATTAGGCACCACTGAAACTTCTTCAGGATAATAATCAATAAAGTTATTTGCAGTTGGGTCAATCCCAATTAAGTTAAGATTACTATTTTTAAAGAAGCTTAATGTTGTCCCATCATTGCTTCCTATATCTAATATAATATCATCGTTTTCGAGATCTATAATCGATTTAATTTTTTCTGTTTTGTTTTCAAGATGTTTAACCATGCTTGAATTAAGACCTGATCGATATCCATAATTTTCTCCATACATTATATCACTACTAAAGTTATATTTCATTTGCACAAGACCACAGGAGTCTTTTCCTATGCACTTAACAAGTGCTAAGGGTGCACTTATTAAAGGTTCATTTTTCGTTTTTGGAAAAATACCAGATAAATACTGATTTCCTAAAGATAGTACTTCTATTAAATTTGTATTATTACAAATACGACAGAATTTTTGAATTGTGTAACTATCTTTATTCATAATTAATGATTTTTAATTATTAAATTAATATCTATATGATATTGTAGATATTTAATATGAAAATTTTATGATAGCTTTAATTATTGGTGTAACGGGTCAGGATGGGGCATATCTTAGTAAGCATTTACTTCAAAAAAGTTATAAAGTTTACGGAACTGCAAGAAGAAGCTCAACTGATAGTTATTTTAGGCTAGATTATTTGGGAATAAGTAAGGATGTAGAAATTATTGATTTCGATTTATTAGAATCATCTAACATTCAAAGAACAATAAAAAATATAAAACCCGATGAAATTTATAACCTTGGAGCACAAAGTTTTGTTCCAACATCATTCGAATTACCAATTCTGACAACTGATATTAACGCTCTCGGTGTTGTAAGAATATTAGATAGTATATTGAACATCGATAAATCAATAAAGTTTTATCAAGCATCAACATCTGAAATGTTTGGGAAAGTTACTTCTACACCTCAAAATGAATTAACTAGGTTTTACCCAAGAAGTCCTTATGCAGTATCAAAAGTTTTTTCACATTATATTACTGTTAACTATAGGGAGTCTTACGATTTGTTTGCATGCTCAGGCATATTATTTAATCACGAGTCTCCATTAAGAGGGGAAGAGTTTGTAACAAAAAAAATTGCTAGATCTCTAGCTCAAATAAAAAAAGGTCAACTTAAACAAATGCTAATTGGCAATGTTGATGTTAAGCGTGATTGGGGATACGCAGGTGATTATGTTGACGCAATGTGGAGAATGCTTAATGCAAAAACTGCAAAAGATTACGTTATATCATCAGAAAAAACACACTCAGTACGTGAATTTATAGATAAAACCACTGATTTCTTAGGTATGAAATGTGAATGGCAGGGTGAGGGAATTGATACAAAGTTAATTGACAAATCATCAAGTCAAATAATTGTTAAAGTTGACAAAACTTTTTTTAGGCCAGCTGAAGTTGATTTATTGTTAGGTGACTCATCATTAGCTAAAGAAGATCTAAAATGGGAACCTACAATTAGCTTTGAACAGTTAATTGAGATGATGGTTGAGTATGAATTAGAAAAAATAAAATAATTTAAATAAACTCTTTCACAGTATTTAATAACTCATCAACACTTTTAAATTCTATTTGCCTATATCTTGAACTCTTTGGATAATATTTACTTAGAAAATATTTTTTATTTTCAGGTATTAAATCAATTACAGGAACATCATTTAAACTAGAGAAGTGGGTTAAACTTCCATGATTAGTTATAACCAATAATGCATTGGTGGCAATTGTTATCAAGTTTTCAATATTAGGCTTATCAAAAATTACTACGTTTTGCATTTCATTAACTGGTGAAGTAGAGATATTTAAATCTTTGCAGGTTAATTTTTTATATGAATATTTTTTATAAATAAAACTTAAATATTTATTATCATTAGCGCCACCTGTGATAATTATTTTATCTTTATGCAAATTAATTAGTTTAATAATAAATTCATCTAAATCATAAATAGTCCATTTTGAACTTTCCCATTTTTCATCTACATGTAAAACAATAAAGCTATCATTGAGTGAAATGTTTACGATAGATTTTTTTAGTATTTGATTTAAGTCTTTATTTTTTGTCTGAGCGTATTTTTTGTCATCTAAAGTTAGCTTGATTGCTACTTTATTAATTTTTAAGTAGGCTTTCATGTATAAATTAAGATAGAAATCAGACCAATGATCGACAGAAATATTTTGATAGTTACGTCTCTGGTCAACCAATTCATGATCATCTAATAAGAACTTAACTAGGAATTTAAATGGTCGATATTTAGCGCCTAATAGTGGGGAAGAGTTTATCGATACTAGTCCAAATACATATTTGCTTAAGGCTTTTGAAATGAAATAGCTCTGTATTTTTTGCCTATAAATTAATGAAACAGATGGTCTAAACTTGGCTATTCTTCTAAATAGGTAGTATAAATTTAAAAATCTTCCTAAATTCCTGTTATTATCAATATTGTAAATTTCGTCTATTAATTCAGATTTTTTAAGCAGTTTTGCATATGAATGATTTCTATTCGAACTTATTAGAAGTATTTTGCTATTTATATCTACTTTTTTAATATGTTTAATAACAGGTGTTATTAATAATAAGTCGCCAACACCATCATCTCTAAATATTAAATAATTGTTATTTTTCA
>CACIBF010000004.1 GCA_902584815.1 uncultured Pelagibacteraceae bacterium | reverse complement strand
GAGCCGTATGCTGAACAGTTGAGTGCTACATTTAGAAGATCTCCTCAAATGTTGGAACAAATTATTCTGGGACTATTTGAAATTGGATATGCAGATCATGATTTATCAAACCCTGAACTAAGATATATTAAAAAAGTTAGTCAAATTTTTGGATTAGATCAGCAGACATTTAATCGACTTAGAAATTCTAGACCAGAATTTAATAAAGAAGATCCTTTTAAAGTTCTTGGTGCAAAAAAATCACAATCAACTGCTGAAATAAAGAAAATTTATAGAAACCTCGCACGAAAAAATCATCCTGATAGTCTTAGGTCGTCAGGTATTACTGATCCTAGTTTGATAAAAAAAGCTAAAGAAAATTTCCAAAATATTAACGATGCCTATCAACAAATACTAAAAATGAGAGGTGAGAGTTAGGTTTTTACTGATTAAAGTGTTTTTTTTAGTTATTTTCCAAAACTCAATTAAAGGTATAATTATTTCATGGAATTTTTAATTTTATTAGCTCTTATAGGCGTTGCTTATTTGGTTTATTTAATACGTCAAGATTTGAAAGATCATTCAGTACGAATAGAATCTCAGATGCAAAGAATTACTGAAGTTGTCGTTAATCTTGAAAATAAAGACCCAGAAAAATAAATTATTTTTTTTTCCAAACGTTGCGTTTTCGGTTTCTAATTAATGGAGGATACACACCTGTTTGCAAAAACTGTTTTATAAATCTCCATTGCAGCCAAAATATTTTTTTAAGTACCTGAAACATAATTACTTTTATTGTTAAATAACTCTTATTAATAGCGACCTATACACTAGTTTTTAATATAAAATATACTATATTCCTGATATGACCAACGATATATCAAATTGTAAATCATGGCTTGAAGCTTGGAATATTTATTATGGACCAGAGAAAGAAATGGAGCCAGAAGATCCAAATGCAATTTGTGTAAGCTCTGTAGACGATAGCGGTATGCCTAACGGTAGGTTTGTTTTATTAAAAGAAGTTACTGAAATAGGATTTTTATTTTATACAAACCTGGACTCCCAAAAAGGAATAGAACTTTTTACAAATAAAAAGGGAGCCTTAACGTGGTGGTCACGCAAACAAGGGAAAAGTGTTCGTGTACAAGGAGAAGTTGAGCAAGTATCAGATGTTATTGCAGATCAGTATTGGAAAAGTAGAAGTGTTGATGCGCAAGTGAGTGCTTCAATTTCTAAACAGAGCCAACCTTTAGCTTCAAGAGAGCAAATGGAAAAAGAATGGGATGACTTTAAAGAATCATATGAAGGAAAAGATATTCCAAGGCCAGCTAATTGGACAGGCATATACATTAAGCCATTAAAAATTGAATTCTGGCAGCATCACGGAGAGTATACAACTCGATTACATGATCGAATTGTCTTTTCAAAGAATGGAGATGACTGGTCAATTGATAGACTTTATCCGTAAAAGATTTTGTTGATGATTAGGTTGATTATTTTAATATTTTTTTTAATGAGTCCTCTCGCTTCTGCATTTGATAAAGGATCAGAATCAGGACTTCCTATACCAAGATGGGTTTCATTAAAGGGTGATGCAAACTTAAGGTATGGCCCTACTACTGATGCTAATATTATTTATCGCTATCAACACAAAGGTTATCCGATGGAAATCTTAAGAGAAACCGATGGTTGGCGATATGTTAAAGACCCACAAGATGGTGTTGAAGGATGGATGAGGTCCTTTTTATTTTCAGGAAAAAGATATGCAATTACAAAGACAGAACCTTTTTCATACGGATACGACAACACAAAGAAGAATCAGATTTTGGTAAAATTAAACCGCGGTGTTCATACCAGTATTAAGCACTGTGACTCTAAATGGTGTCTTTTAGAAATGACGCTTGAGGAAGAAGAATTAGATTTTTGGGTAGAAAAAAAGAACTTATTTGGGGTTTATTCTAACGAAATTATCAAGTGAGCGATTTGAAAAAAGATTAATTTTCTGATAATATTTAAGTCTAAGCGTACATAACTCACCATATATAGGAAGCGGGATCGGCGCCATTTTATTGATAATTTAATAAAAGGGGTAACAATGATTTTTTCTAAATTCTTAAATGCTACGAATTGGCATAAGCGTCCTTACACTGAAATTCTAGAAGAGGTTCGTGAAATTTCTGAATATCTTGATCAGAACAGTAACTTCACTCAACTATGGTTAAGTGAACATCATTTACAAACAACCAATAATTGGACAATGGAATGTGTTCCAAATCCAATATTACTTGGTGCAGATCTTGCATCTCGTACAAAAAATATTCGTATAGGATTAGCAGCAGCCATTGCAACGTTTTGGAATCCATTAAGATTAGCTGAAGATGTTGCTCTTTTAGATAACTTAGCTGGCGGCAGACTCGATGTGGGACTCGGGCGTGGTGTTTTTGGAAAAGAAGCCATTCACATGAATATTGAAGCTGATTTAAAGGATCAGCCAAAAAACTTTAGACTGTTTGTTGAAACATTAGAGATATTAAAAAAGGCTTGGACTCAAGATTACTTTTCTCATAAAGGTGAATTTTACGAATATCCTGCTCCTGATTTTAAGTACTCAAATCCATTACTAAATGAAACTTCAGATGTCGTTGATCCTGAAACAAATGTTTTGAAAAAAATTAGCATTGTGCCAAAGCCATATCAAAAAGAACTTCCTCTTTGGCAAGTTGTAGACAGTCCAAGCTCAATTGAGTTTGCTGCAAAGAATGGTCTTAACTGTTTGATGTGGTTGCCAACGATTGCATCTTTAAAATCTCGTTTTGAGATCTATGCAAATGCAAAGTCAGAAGTTGAGCAACGAGATGTACCAATGGGTGAGGGTATTGCCCTTGTTCGTGATTGCTTTATTGCTGATACAATGGAAGAAGCTAAAGAATTAGCTGGTGAACATTTTTTAAGATATTTAGTTTCTGTTTGTGGAGGTGGAAGAGGAGTTAGTATTTTTGCAAATCCTGGTGAAGAGTTTCCAAAAACAGATAATCCTATTGATATTTTAACGTATGATTGGATTCATCCAAGAAATCAACTTGTGGGAACAGCTGAGTTTGTGACTGAAAAAATTCATGAGCTAAAGTCTGAGTTAAACCTTCAGCATCTAGCAATCTGGTCAAATCCTCCAGGGATGCCTCATGACGCATCAATGAAATCGTTAAAATTATTTAATGAAAAGGTTGCACCGCATTTTAGTGATGACAAGTTCATAAAGAAAGTTTCTTAGTGTCCTCAAAAAAAATGACTGGTGGCGAAGCTGTCGTCGAAACTTTAATTGCTAATGACGTTGAATTAGTAACAGGATTGATTGGATCATCGACTCTAGAAATACTAGACGGACTTTATAATAACTCTGATAAAGTGCGATATATTGGATGTCGGCACGAGAGCAATGGCATGATCATGATGGATGCATATGCCAGGTATACTGGGAAAAATGGTGTCTTTTTGAGTGGTCAAGCTGGACCTGGAGTCAGTAATACAGTAACAGCAATGGCTCAAGCCAAAGCTGCTTTTTCACCAGTTGTTAATCTTGCTGGTGCAATAGCATCAGATCACAAGGGTAAAGATGCTTTCCAAGAGATTGATCAGGTAAGCTTAATGCAAGCAGTATCTAAAAAAGTCTTTGAAGTTAAAGATGTTGAGTCAATTTCAGATATCTTAAACGAAGCGATGCAAACAGCATTAACTCCTCGGTCAGGCCCTGTACATGTTGATATGCCAAGAGATGTCCTAGGGCAAACCGCTGACTTTAATGAGGCATCAAAGTTTCAATCAATTGATGCTCCTACTGCAGCAGAGAAAAACTTACAGCAAGCGGTAAAACTTTTAAGCGAAGCACAAAAGCCTGTCATTTTAGTTGGAGCTGGAATTAAAAATTATGGAATGAATGCCTCAGATAGTGTTTTAAAATTAGCTGAGTTATTAAATTCACCTTGTACAACATCGCCAGGACATGGAGATGCAATTCCATACGGTCATCCATTAAATGCTGGTTCAGCTGGACCGCGTGGTTCAGGGCTGGGCACACAACTTTTAAAGGAAGCTGATGTTATTTTAGTCTTGGGAAGTCGCTTAGGATTTAATACAACATTCTATTCATATGATAATCTGAACAAAGATGCTTCAATTATACAATGTGAAATTGATCAAAATTCTATCGGTCGGTATTTTCCAGTTGAAGTAGGCATTCATGCAGATGCTAAAACAGTTGCAGATCAACTATGCAATCTTCTAAAGAAACATAAAGCTAAACAAGAAGTGGAAGCATGGGCAGATCAATTTAAAAGTAATAAAAAAAATTACCTTGAACAAAGAGATGCAGATGCTGATATGGACAGTGTTCCAATTTTACCATCAGGATTGTTTAAAGGATTAAGAAATGCATTACCAGATGATAGCGTTGTGACGTTAGATGCTGGTACGATGTGTCTTCAATTAACTGATGCGCTACATTATCATCAACCAAAGAGTTTATTTTCTCCACTTGATTTTGGATTAGTAGGATTTTCTTTTCCAGCTGGTTTGGGAATTAAATTGGCAGCACCAGAACGACCCGTAGTGTCATTTCATGGAGATGGCGGTATGTCGATGGTTCTTCCTGAACTTTCAACAGCAGTTGAAAATGATATCAATACAGTGTGTGTTGTTATGAATAATGGAACATGGGGCGCTGAGGCAGCATATCAAAAAGACTTTTTTGATGGCCGTTTTATAGGAGCTCATATTACAACTCCTGAGTTTGATAAGGCGGCTGAGTTATATGGATGTAAGGGCATAAAGGTTGAAAAAGCAGGAGATATTGGGAATGCGATCCAAGCTGGGATAGAAGCTGAATGCCCAACAGTAATCGATGTTCAATGCTCGCCTGATGCATTATATTCTTTTAGACAGGACTCATTTAAACACAAAGTAAAACAGTAGGATAATAATATGACGCTTGAAATCAGGAAGATGTGTAAGTTCGTTGATACAACATACATTGAAGACTTTAAAAAATGTGAAGAGCCAGTGGAGCTTATTTCTGTTGCAGCTGTTATTACAAACCCTTGGGTTGACCAAGGTTATGTTGAAGATTTAAAGCCAGTAATCTTAGATATTGCTCCAAAGCTTGGTGATTTTTTAGTAGGCGAATTATTAAATGAGATTGGATCGCCAGATAAAGTTCTTGCTTATGGTAAAGCTAGTATGACTGGTATGCGAGGAAGCATTCAGCACGCAAGTGCGCTAATACACACATTACATTTTGGTAATAAGTTTAGAGATGCAGTTGGCGGAACATCTTACCTATCGTTTACTAATGTTAGAGGACTTGCAGCTTCAAAAATGTCTATTCCAATGATGCACAAAACTGATCCTGGTTTAAGACAATTTTATTTAACACATGAGTTTACAATTCATGATGCACCAGGACCTGCTGAACTTGTTATTGCCATTGGTGCAAGTACAACTCCTCAAGCCCATCATCGTATCGGTAATCGTTATGAAGATGAAAAGGAAATGGGTCTGAAGTAATTCATGTCATTTCGTGAAGGCCTTGATGATCAAGGAACGTATTATCAAATAAATAAAGTAGAGGGAACGACGCCAATCTTATTTATTCATGGCGTTGGACTTGATCATAGTATTTGGGAACCGCAAACAAAATTTTTTAAAGATCAAACGACAATTACCTATGATCTAATTGGTCACGGATTATCAACATGTATTTTAGATGAAGTAAGCTTTGAAGATTTTTCAAATCAAATTGAAGGATTATTACAAATTTTAAAAATTCAAAAGGTCATAATTATTGGATTTAGTCTTGGGGGACTCATTGCGGCTCATTTTTCATCGACAAGAAAAAACAATGTTTTGAAAACAGTTTTGTTTGGAACTATTTTTAATCGTACTGAAGAGCAGAAAAAAAATGCAGCTGAACGTTTTATTGATGTCAAAGAAACTTATTTAAACGCACCAAAGCAATTGGATCGCTGGTTTAATCAAGATTACTTATCGTTTAATACTGAAATAGTTAAAAAAATCACTGATATTTTATCTAGCAACAACCATGAGGACTTTCTAAAGTCATACAAATTATTCGCGCATTTTGAGGATAAATTGATTGATTTTAGTCAAATAGAAGCTGAAACTCTTGTTTGTACAGCTCATGGAGATGTAGGGTCTACGCCTGAAATGTCTAATCAACTGGGCGATGTTATTGAAAAGAGCAAAGTCGTTATTTTTGATCAAGGTAAACATATGGTTGGAATTGAATGTGCTGAAGAAGTGAATAAAGTGTTTAGTAATTTTATTGAAGGAATGTAATGAGCTTAACAGAATACGATATGTATATTGATGGAAGTTTTGTTGGAGCTGAACATAATCAGCGTTTTGAAAGTTTAAATCCTGAAAACAATCAACCATGGGCTACATTTCCTGATGCATCAGAGAGTGATGTTGAACGTTCTGTTCAATCAGCAAAGAATGCCTTCAATGATCATTGGTCAAAAACTTCAGTTGCTGAACGTGCTAAATATTTAAGAGCCATTGGCGACAAGATGTTTGAAAATGCAGAGCTGCTTGGCAAAACGGAGTCTATTGATAGTGGCAAGTTACTAAAAGAAACAAAGTTTCAGTCTGAATATATGAAGGAATATTTTTATTATTATGCTGACTTAGCAGAAAGTATGAATAATGAAACTCCTATACCCAACATTGATAAGCCTAATATGGAAGTTGTCGAAGTTCGGGAGCCAATAGGTGTCATTGCATGTATTATTCCATGGAATTCTCAAATGTTTTTAATGGCTACAAAAGTTGCTCCAGCTTTAGCTGCAGGAAATACAGTTGTTATGAAATCATCTGAACTAGCTCCAGCACCTTTAATTGAATTTGCAAAGTTAGTGCACGATACCGGTCTTCCAAAAGGAGTCATTAATATTATTAGTGGTGGTGCAGAAGTTGGACGATTACTAACATCTCATAAAGATGTTGGTAAAATTCTATTTACTGGTGGAACTTCAACTGCTTCACACGTGATTAGAAACTCAGCAGAAAACTATGCATCACTGACGCTAGAATTAGGAGGAAAATCCCCAGTTGTTGTTTTCGATGATGCAGATGTTGAGAATGCATTAAATAATATTACTACTGCAATCTTTTCTGGTAATGGGTGTAGCTGTATTGCGGGATCAGTTTTAGTTTTACAAGACACTATTTATGATACGTTCCTTGATCAATTAACTGAACGTGCAAAGAAAATAAAATTAGGTTCACCATTAGATGAAGAATCACAAATGGGCCCGTTGAACAATAACAAACAAGTTGAGTTCATTGAAAAAAATATTAAACAGTCTGTTGAACAAGGTGCAAAAGTTATTTGTGGAGGAACAAAAGCACCAGAATTTTCTGAGGGATGCTATTTCTTACCAACAATCATCGAGTGTCCTGATCGGTCGATAAGTACTGCAAATACTGAGCTTTTTGGGCCAATTCTATCAGTAATTAAATTCAAAACTGAAGAGGAAGCTCTTCAGATCGCGAATGACAATGATTATGGCCTGTCATCAGGAGTATTTTCAGAAGATCCAGAAAAATGTGACCGAGTGAGTAAGGCTCTCGATGCTGGTATCTGCTTTAAGAACTGTTATAGATTCATATCGTATGCTGCAAGTTTTGGTGGACGTAAGAATAGTGGTTATGGTCGCGAGAGTGGAGCTGATGCAATTTCTGATATGCAGATTAAAAAAACAATATGGACTTCAAACGCAAGAGTTACAGAAGATCCTTTTAAAATAAGATAATTAATATATTTCAAATTGAAATCTCTTTTTTAAAGTCTGATTTATTCAGTGAATCTTTTCTAACATCCTTTATGATTCTTCCTCTTTTCATAACATATATATGATCAGCTAAGTCAAATGCAAAATCAAAGTATTGTTCAACTAAAAAAATTGTCATTCCCTGATCACTTTTTAAGTATTTAATTACTTCACCGATTTGCTGAATGATATTTGGTTGAATACCCTCTGTAGGTTCATCCATTAATAACATTTTAGGCTTTGAAATTAATGCTCTTGCTATAGCTAGTTGTTGCTGCTGACCTCCAGACAAATCTCCTCCCCTTCTTCCTATCATTTGTTTTAAAACAGGAAACAGTTCAAATATTTTATCTGGTATAAAATGCTCTTCTTTATCAAGACAAGCAAAGCCAGTTTCTAAATTTTCTTTTACTGAAAGTAGAGGAAATATCAGTCTACCTTGAGGAACATATCCTATGCCTTTCTTTGCAAGTGTGTATGAATTAGTATTTGTTACATCACTTCTATCAAAGTAATAATTGCCTTTATTTACGGGATAAATTCCTGACAAAAATTTTAATAAAGAAGTTTTACCAACTCCGTTTGATCCCATTAAACAAGTTATTTCATTATCTTCAGCATTCAGAGATACATTATATAATATCTGAGAAGAACCATAATAAAAATCGATATCATCTACTTTAATCATTTATCACCTTCCAAGGTACACTTCTACGACATTTTTATCTGATGAAACGCTTTCAATGGAACCTTCAGCAAGTATTTTTCCTTCATGCAGAACTGTTACCTCACATTCAAGATCCTTTACAAATTCCATATCATGCTCAACAACAATAACAGATTTGTCTGATGACAATTTTCGAAGTATTTGTACAGTTTTCTTCCTTTCGTTAACTGTCATACCAGCAGCAGGTTCATCAATAAGAAGTAATTTAGGATCTTGAGTTAATAACATACCAATTTCTAGCCATTGCTTTTGTCCATGAGATAATTCTCCAGCAACCCTATTTTTCTCAATATCTAAATTTATCTCATTTAATATTTTTTCTATTTTTTCATATTCCTCATTAGAAATTTTTTGGAATAATACATTGAAAGGATTTCGATTTTTTTTTAGGGAAATAGTTAAATTTTCAAATACTGATTTTAATTCAAAAACTGTAGGTCTTTGAAATTTTCTTCCTATTCCAAGTAGCGCGATCTGTGATTCATTTTTACTAAGAAGGTTTTCTTCCCAAATTGTTTGGTATTTTTGATCACTTTCTAGCCATACCTCTCTCTTACCGAATAAGACTTTGCCTTCATTTGGTTTTGTTTGACCTGTAATGATATCCATAAATGTTGTTTTTCCTGCACCATTTGGACCTATGATTGCTTTAAGCTCACTTTTTTCGATGGAATAACTTAAATTGTTAATTGCTTTAAACCCATCAAAAGTAACCGAAATTTTTTCAACTTTTAATAAAGTACTCATTTTTCACTCACGAAAATTTTTTTTACCAAACCTAATAATCCATTTTCACTAAAAATTGTTATAACTACAAAACCAAATCCCAATAAAACAGTCCACCAATTCACCCACTCAATATTCAATATACCAAAAGATATATCTGGAGCTTGTCCTCCAGTGAACCAAGATGAAAACAAAGAAACCGTTGCTGCTCCAATCATTGCTCCATACAATGTTCCTCTTCCACCAATAGCAACCCAGACTGCAAGATATATAGATGCTATCGGAGCTAATTCTGCAGGATTAATAATTCCAGCTTGAGGATAATATAATGCTCCGGCAATACTTGATACAATTGCAGTTAAAACGAAAACAAATAGTTTATATATTTCAACATTATATCCAAGAAACCTTACCCTTGTTTCATTATCTCTTATAGATGTTATTATCAATCCAAATTTACTATGTATTAAAAGATAAAAAATTAAAAAAATAATTAATAAAAAAATACAACTGATCCAAAAAAACCAAATTGAGATAATCTGTTGACCTAAATATTCAAGGCCAGGAATATTTTGTAACCCGGATAAGCCATTGTTACCTCTTAACCCACTATCATTTTGAAATAAGTATAGTGATAACGCTAGCGTCATAGCTTGAGTTAAAATTGATAAGTAAACTCCGGTTACTCTTGATCGAAATGCAAGCCAGCCAAAAATAAATGCTAAAACACCTGGCACAGCTACTACAAGAAATAACTGGATTAATAGATTATCTGCAAACATCCATATGGCAGGTATCTCATAACCACCAACCACACCAAATATTTGATTACCAATTGCAGCTGATAACTCGGTCTCAGTCAAGGGCAATAACTCTGAAACGGAAGACTCTATTACAATTATAGAAGTTCTTTCATACATGAGCCACATCCCGATCATATATCCGCCCAGCCCAAAAAAAGCAAAATGTCCAAGAGATAATATACCGCAGTAGCCCCAAACAATATCCATTGCAAGCGCAATGATGCAAAGGCAAACGGTTTTTCCTAACGTCTTAACGAAACTTGTTGAGATTAAGCCATTACCGTATGGCTCACTTAAAAAAGTTACAAAAAGAGAGAAGATAGAAATAGCGATTATAAATATCAACATATGCCTATGTGCAATATTACTGATATAGTTACTCATCAGCAGCTCTACCTTTTAATGCAACTATCCCTTTCGGTCTAAATTGGATAAAAAGAATTATAAAAATTATCATATAAGTTTGGGCTGCAAGAGTGTTTGATGGGTTAAACCATTCAATAAATTTTTGAAGAAAGCCAATTAATGATGCTCCAGCCAATGTTCCCCATATATTTCCAACACCCCCAACAACAACAGTCATAAAGCTCTGAACAATATACTCTGATCCTAATTCAGACGTTACTTTTGAAAAAAGACCGATAGCGATACCAGCTATGCCCGCAATACCTGAACCAAATCCAAAAGTTATCATATTTATTCTCTCTGGATTAATTCCCATATTGGCCGCCATAATTGGATTTTGGGTTACAGCTCTTGTTTCTAAGCCTAGTCTTGTACGTTTCATTACATAAAGAAGAAGAGCTAAGAATATCAAACTTAAGATAAATATTGCTATCCTAATATAGCTGATTGAAAGATCATCACTTAGGCTAAGCGACCCATCAAGCCACGAAGGTGAAGTAAGAGGTCTAGCTTGGGTTCCAAATATATTTTTTGCTATTTGTTGAAGAGCAATGCTGATACCAAATGTGGCTAAAAGAGTATCCAAAGGTTTTTTATAGAGATGTCGTATAACCAATCTCTCCATAATGATGCCTGCAGTAAATGTAACAAAGAATGCAAGTGGTAAAGCTATAAGTAAAGATAATGTATGATTACTAATGAATTGTTGAACAACATAGCCTGTATATGCTCCCATCATTATGAATTCACCATGCGCCATATTTATAACGCGCATGACTCCAAAAGTAATTGCTAAACCTATAGCGCCAAGAAAATATATTGACGCTAAACTTAACCCATCAACAAATAAATCAATATACTTATAGATCTGTACTCTAAGGTTAATACTCGATAGTACTCTTAATGCAGCATTGGTAACATTCGATGAGTCTTCTAGATATAAAGAATAAAAAACAAACTGACTCACAACTTTTTCAATCTCATTTTCAGAAACGTATGGAGAAACTAAATTTTTTGCAGCTAATTGTTCATAAGCTCTAGAACGGGTTTTGTCATCGTTCAATGAATGAACTGGAAACTCACCGACTTTGTTGTCTTTAATATTTTGTTTTAAAGAAAGTTTTATATTTTCCTTCGTAACTCTTTTTTTTTTAACCAGATTATTCTTAAAAAGTAAATCATAAGCAGAATTGATAGATATTTCATATTTTTCACTTTTTAAAATACCTATCCTACCTGCCGATCCATTACTTTCTTTGGTGGTTAATCCTGGTACTATTACTCTGGCAATATTTTTGTTAGCTGGCAAAGTATCTGCCACTAAAATATCTGACGAATTCAAAAGCTGATTAAGTGAAGCTCTTATTGCAATATTAGTATTATTCTCAAAAGAATTTATTACGTCTAATTTTTCAACTTCTGAAGATGAATATTTAATGACTGCAAATCTTAAAAGATTATCAATCTCATCTTTTAATTCGCTATTCTGTTCTGAGTTTGAAGCCTTTCTTAATAGTGGTAAATGATCAGGTTCTATGTTTCTACTTAAGCTAGCTATACTTTTTTTTCTTACGGTTAGATCTGGATTAAATATTTGATATTTTACAAGTAAAGTGTCTATCTTGGCTCTTACGCCACTATTTGGCTTGATTTTTTTAATTTCTTTTTTGTCATAAATTCCAATTTTAGTGATCCCATCAATTTCAAATGCTTCAATTAAATCTCCCTTTTCTTTTATGTAAATAATTTTTCGAGTTTCTTTTATAAAATAAAGATTTTTTAGTTTCCATAATTCTAAGAAATTAGATACTAGAGGACTCTCAAATTTTTGAATATTATTTAAAACCGTGTCTACAGTTTTTGAAGAACTTTTTATAATCAATTCAGCGTTGTTATTTATAAATGAATCAAATTCATTATGGTGAGCTAAAACTGAAAAATTAAACACCAACAAAAAAGGTATCAATATGAAAAACTTTATTTTCATTTTTAAAAACGCCGCAAAGAGCTGGACATTCTCTACGGCGCTTTAATCCTATATTTAGTAGTTTGATTTTTGTTGAACGCAAATACCTAAATTAGTATTTATCATTCCACAGTCTTTACTTTGCCAATCAGATTTAAGAATCGCTGACTCTGGAAGATGATCAGTCCAAGCATCTCCAGGTACTTCAGCTGTTTGACTTATGATATCAAACTGCCCGTTTTCTAGAATTTCACCAATAAGTACTGGTTTTGATAAATGATGATTTGGCAACATCTCAGCTATACCGCCAGTAAGATTTGGAACTTTGACTCCATACATCGCATCTCTTACTGCATCAATATCTGTCGTTCCAGCCTTTTCAACAGCCTTTACATACATATTAAATCCAATAACGTGAGCTTCCATTGGATCATTTGTTACCCTTTCAGAACCCATTTTACTTTTCCAGCTTTTAATGAAAGCTGTATTTAGATCTGACTCTGCAGATTGAAAATAGTTCCATGCTGCTAAGTGGCCAACTAAATTTGTTGTATCAAGCCCTGATAGCTCTTCCTCGCCAACTGAAAATGCAACTACAGGAATATCTTCAGCATTAACACCAGCGGCTGCGAGCTCTTTGTAGAATCCAATATTTGCATCACCATTAATTGTAGATATAACTCCTACTTTTTTACCATCTGCCCCAAGTGCTACTACATCAGCAACAATCTTTGACCAGTCTGAATGACCAAAAGGAGTATAATTTACAAATATATCTGACTCAGAAATACCTTTATCAATAAGGTATTGATTCAATATTTTATTTGTAGTTCTTGGATAAACATAATCAGTTCCAAGAAGTGCAAATTTTTCAATTCCTAATTCTTCTAAATAATAGTCTGTAGCAGGTATAGCTTGTTGGTTTGGAGCTGCTCCAGTATAGAATACATTTTTAGAACTTTCTTCTCCTTCATACTGTACGGGGTAAAATAGAAGTCCATTTAGTTCTTCAATAACTGGCAAGACTGATTTTCTTGAAACCGATGTCCAGCATCCAAACATAACGTCAACACCATTTACAGTAATTAATTCCCTAGCTTTTTCAGCAAAAAGTGGCCAATTTGAAGCAGGGTCAACAACCACAGCTTCTAATTTCTTTCCAAGTAAACCACCTTTTTCATTTTGCTCTTCGATCAACATTAGCATTGTATCTTTTAATGTAGTTTCAGATATTGCCATTGTACCTGACAGCGAATGTAGAATACCAACTTTAATTGTATCTGCGTAAGACGAAACACTAAAAAGAATAAGTGAGATCGATATTATAATTTTTTTTAACATTATTAATCCTTTCATTTTTTATAAAATAATTTTTCACTAAAATGATCAATGTATCTAATATTTAATATTGCCAAATTGTTATGTAATTTCTAAGCTTAATTTTTATGATATAAAATCCCTGTTCATAATTGTTATGTAATTTCTAAGCTTAATTTTTATGATATAAAATTACTGTCCATAAATTACTTATAAAAACAAATGACAATAATTTGTAAACTTTTAGTTTTACGATTATGATATTCGAATGAATTTAGAACTTCAAAAATCAATAGGAGTAGTAGATATTAATTTTATAAATGGAAGTTTAAAAAAAAACTTTCAACAAGGATCTTCAAAAGTATTATTTCCAAAATCTTATTCTGAATTGGAACAGCTAGTATTGATCAATACTTCAGGCGGTGTAACGAGTGGTGATAAATATAAAACTATTATTAATCTTAAAAACTCAAAAATTTTTTCAACAACTCAAGCAGCTGAAAAAATTTATTCAGGCAACGGTGTTTCAGCGACATTAGATTACTACATTACTCTTGATAATAGTACTTTGTTCTGGATACCAAATGAAACAATTCTTTTTAATAAATGTAATCTAAAGCGTAATATACAACTTAATCTTGAAATAAACTCTAATTTATTTTTCTGTGAAACTGTTGTTTATGGAAGATCAGCCATGAATGAGACTATTGAGACTGGTTATTATTCAGATCAGTGGAAAATATTTAATGGAAAAAAACTCTTACATTTTGAAACTTCTGGTTTTGATAATAATATAAGCAAAATAAAAAATAAAAAATTTACTTTAAATAATGAATGTGCAGTGAATACTATAATGTTGTTCGGTTCAGAAATGCTTAAATTTGAAGGTATTTTAGAGGAAATTCTTCATAATAGTGAACATGTTACCGCAGCAATTTCGCAATGGAATGAGAAAATCTTAATAAGAAGCATTTCCAATAATAATTATTATCTAAAAAAATTTGTTGATAAAATAATATTAATAATATTGAACAAAAAAATTCCACAGATGTGGGGAGCCGCATGAAACTTTCACCAAGAGAAATTGATAAGATGATGATTAGCTTAGCTGCAATGGTAGCTCGTAATAGATTGAATAAAGGAATTAAATTAAATTATCCTGAAGCAATTTCGATTATTTCTGATTTTGTAGTTGAGGGAGCGAGGGAAGGGAAATCTGTCGCTGAATTAATGGAAAGTGCAGCTCATGTTATTAAAAGAGATGATTGTATGTCAGGAGTACCTGAAATGATAAATGAAGTTCAAACAGAAGCAACATTTCCAGATGGCACAAAACTAGTTACAGTTCATAATCCAATTAGATAAAAAATGATACCAGGTGAAATTATAACAAAAAAAGATCAGATTATCTTAAATAGAGACGTAGCAAGTATAAGCATGAAAGTTTCAAATACTGGTGATCGTCCAATCCAAGTTGGAAGTCATTATCACTTTGCCGAAGTTAATGTGAGTCTTGAGTTTGATAGAGATCGAGCATTAGGAAAAAGATTAAATATACCATCAGGTACAGCTGTTAGATTTGAACCAGGTCAAACAAGGGATATTGAGCTCATAGATATTCAAGGATTGAAGAATATTTATGGTTTTAATAAAAAAGTTATGGGAAAAATAAGATGAAAAAAATATCACGAGAATCCTATACAGATATGTACGGTCCAACTAAAGGAGACAAGATCAGACTAGCTGATACAGAATTATTTATTGAAGTTGAGAAAGACTTAACTTTATATGGAGAGGAAGTTAAGTTTGGTGGTGGAAAAGTTATAAGAGATGGGATGGGTCAATCCCAGCTTTCTCGGGAAGAAGGAGCTGTTGATACTGTTATAACAAATTCTTTGATTGTAGACGTGAAAGGTATTTTTAAGGCAGACATTGGCTTAAAAGATGGAAAAATTAATCATATTGGAAAAGCAGGAAATCCTGATACTCAACCGGGAGTAGACATTATCATTGGTCCTGGAACAGAAATCATTGCTGGTGAAGGTAAAATTGTAACTGCAGGAGGCTTTGACAGTCATATTCATTTTATCTGTCCCCAACAAATCGATGATGCATTACACTCAGGAATTACTACAATGCTGGGAGGTGGAACAGGACCTGCACATGGAACGCTAGCGACGACTTGTACGCCTGGGCCTTGGCACATTGGTAGAATGTTACAGTCTTCTGATGCTTTCTCTATGAATTTAGCTTATGCGGGAAAAGGCAATTCTTCATTGCCGTCAGGACTTGAAGAACAAGTTTTGGGGGGTGCAGCTGCGCTTAAACTTCATGAAGATTGGGGTTCAACTCCTGCAGCAATTGATAACTGTTTAAATATTGCTGACAAATATGATGTTCAAGTAATGATACATACTGATACTCTTAATGAAAGTGGATTTGTTGAGAATACAATTAATGCTATTAATAAAAGAACAATTCATACTTTTCATACTGAAGGTGCTGGAGGGGGTCACGCCCCAGATATAATAAAAATTTGTGGGGAGTCATATGTTTTACCTTCATCCACTAATCCAACCCGACCTTTTACAGTCAATACAGTTGAGGAACACTTAGACATGCTTATGGTTTGCCACCATTTAGATAAATCAATTCCCGAAGATGTAGCGTTTGCAGAAAGTCGAATTCGAAGAGAAACAATGGCAGCGGAAGATATTCTTCATGATATGGGGGCTTTTTCAATTATTGCATCTGATAGTCAAGCCATGGGAAGGGTTGGTGAAGTTATAATTCGAACATGGCAAACTGCTCATAAGATGAAAGTTCAAAGAGGAAGACTAGCTGAAGAACAAGGTGATAATGATAATTTAAGAGTAAAAAGGTATATTGCAAAATATACTATTAATCCTTCGATAGCTCATGGAATATCTTCTTATGTTGGAAGCTTAGAAAAAAATAAAAAAGCTGATATAGTAATTTGGGACCCTGCATTTTTTGGAGTCAAACCGGAAATGGTTATAATGGGAGGTAGCATTGCATGCTCACAAATGGGTGATCCAAACGCTTCTATTCCAACACCTCAACCAGTTTTTACAAGACCAATGTTTGCAAGTTTTGGTAAATCGTTAGAAAAGTCTTCCTACACATTTGTAAGTAAAGAATCTTTAGAATCAGGAAATCTTAATCATTTAGAAATTAAAAAAGATATCTTACCAGTCTTTAATACTCGATCTATATCCAAAAAAGATATGATTCTGAATGACGTTTGTCCAAAAATTGATGTTAATCCTGAGACATATGAAGTTAGAGCAAATGGTGAAATAATCACTTGCGAGCCTGCTGAAGAATTGCCTATGGCTCAGAGATATTTTATGTATTGAATATGGACATTTGTAACTCAATTTTAAGTCATTTAGATCTATCTGCTGATACAGATACGATCTCATTAACTTATGATGAAAGATTCATAAGGCGTAAAAAATTAATCTCTGATAATGGTTATGAATTCCTTGTCGATCTCGAGGAGATGAAATCTGTCTTTAACGATCAGGCATTTAAATTAAGGCATGGAAAAATAATAAAAATAAAATCAAAAGAAGAGCGTCTTATTGAAATAAGAAGTAGTAATCTTAATAGGTTAGTATGGCATATTGGAAATCGACATATACCATGCCAAATTGAAACCGACAGAATATTAATTCAAGAAGATGATATTATTCAGGATATGATCCATAGACTTGGCGGGGAGACAAAGCTTATTATCGAACAATTCAATCCTGAGGGTGGGGCGTATGGAATTGGAAGGACACATGGCCATAAACATTAACAGCAATAAATTTTCTTCTTTTGAGCCACATCAAATTTTACAGGCGTGGTTTTCTTCATCATTTCCTATCGGATCGTATGTTTATTCTCATGGACTAGAGGCGATGATTGAAAATAAATTAGTAACAAATAAAAAAGATGTAATTGATTTCATTGAGTCCACACTTTTTGTAGGGACCTGTCGGAATGAATATATTTTTCTCAAATCGACTTATAATGGTACTGATGTTAACGATCTAGTTTTAGCCAATTGTCCTTCTAAAGAAAGGCACATTGAGACTCTTCAAATGGGAGATGCATTTAGAAAGATTATGAAAGAGAGTTGGAATTTTAATATTGATAAGAAAACTTCATTTCCCGTTTGTGTAGCTAAAGCAGGTTTGAGATTTAATATACCTTTTAGAGAATTATCAGATTTTTATATGCAATCATTTATTACAAATTTAATTAATGTTTGTGTAAAACATGTACCTCTAAGTCAAAAAGATGGTCAAGATTGCCTTTTAGCTTTTCTTGGAATGCTGAAGGAATTTAATGTTACAGCTCAAAAATATAATCTTGATGATCTCAGCGGTTTATCATTTTATGGAGATATATATAGTATGAAGCATGAAAAACTATCCTCGAGGGTTTATGTAACATGAGCAATTTTCATGGTCCATTAAAAATAGGTATTGGAGGACCTGTAGGCGCAGGTAAAACTAGTCTAACAGAAGCGTTGTGCCGCTATCTTTCACCAAAGTTGTCGATGGCTGTAATATCAAATGACATTTATACAATTGAAGATGCAGAATATTTAATGAAAGTCCAAGCTCTTCCTATAGAGCGAATTAAAGGAGTTGAAACTGGTGGCTGTCCTCATACAGCAATTCGTGAAGACGCATCAATAAATTTACTAGCTGTTGAAGAAATGAAAGAGAAGTTTCCTGATCTCAGTTTGTTATTAATAGAGTCTGGCGGTGATAACCTTGCTGCTACTTTTAGTCCAGAACTAGTTGATTTATCAATATACGTAATTGATGTTGGAATGGGCGGAGACATTCCTCGTAAAGGAGGACCTGCAATAAAGAAGTCAGATTTACTAGTAATAAATAAGATGGATCTTGCAGAATATGTCGATGTGAACTTAGAACAAATGAAAATAGATGTTGAAAATGCTAGAGATGGTATGCCTTTTATATTTGGTGAGATGAAACATAATAAGGGTATAATCGAAATTTCAAATTTTTTAGAATCTGAAGGTGGCTTATCAACATTATCTTAATGGCAGAAAAAGTATTAAATATTTTTGGAGAAGAAATGGATGCCTGTTGTTTCGATCCTTTGACAGGATGGAAGCGTGATGGTTATTGTAATACAGATGACTTTGATCATGGAAGTCATGTTGTTTGCTGTGAAGTAACTGATGCTTTTTTAGCATTCAGTAAAGAAAGAGGAAATGATTTATCAACACCTCGACCTGAATTTAATTTTCCTGGTCTAAAAGAAGGAGATCGTTGGTGTCTCTGTGCCATGAGGTGGCAAGAGGCATTTGAAGCAGGAGTTGCTCCTCGTGTATTTTTAGAAAGCTGTCACCAAAAAGCGCTTGAGTTTGTAAACTTAGAAGATCTCGAACAGCACGCAATGCATCGACTAAATTAAAATTTATTCATGTCAAAATTTGTATACTACAATATTGCCTTGTCTATTTTGGCCTATGGTGTTTTTTTCTTATATAAAATCAATTTTGTATTAGCAATAATAGGTGGACTTATAATGATATTTCTATTTATCAAAATTACCCAAAAAATATTTAATAATTAATGCTCTGATTAAATTAAACTGTAGACAACAATAAAGTGAAGTATTGCAGCAATAATTACAAGGGTATGAAATACTTCATGAAATCCAAAGACATCAGGATTTAATTTTGGAAACTTAAATCCATAAGCAACAGCCCCCATTGAATAGATTACACCACCTGTAACAACTAAAACTATTTTACTTGTACTGAGAGATAAAAAAATAACAGACATAAATGGAAGTGCCACGTATCCAGCTATCAGGTAAATAGATGCACGAAGTATTCTATGAATATTCCCAAAGAACATCGATTGTAATATTCCGATAAACGCAACAATCCATATAATTGTTAATAATGTTAAGCCACTCTCTGGTGGCAGAGCCAATAAACAGACTGGAGTAAAAGTTCCAGCAATCATAAGAAAAATTCCAGTATGATCGAGTTTGCGCAGAAACTTCTTAACTTCAATAGTTGACTTTCTACGATGGTAAAGAGCACTAAAGCCAAACATTGACAATAACCCAACCGAATAAATAATCATCGATGTTACTTCTGTATAATTTGTTGATTTCAAAATAAGAGGAATACAAGCAACGATTGAGACAAAGAACATCACGTGGTGCATAACACCACGAAACCGTGGCTGGGCAAGTATTTGACTCATATATTAATGGTATAATTTTTTATCCTAATTCATAGAGAATTATTGTTTAACAAATTCATATCGGCTGATATAATTTTTTATTATGAACAGTGGATTCGCAGAGATCGTCATCGGCACCCCAATAGACTTGTTTTTCCATGGTTTAGCTAAAATATATGGCCGCAAATCTTATGAAGAAGCAACGAGATATTTTCAAAATAAAAGTACGATTTAAAAACCTCATCCCACCCGTATTACCTGTCAGAATTCAAAGAAGACAAAGAGTTGAATTTGTTGATATGGCTATGTTTTTTAAATCATCAAAAAAAATCCACTAAAGTGGTATAATCAAGTGATTCTATTTTTAAATTTATGAAATACGTATTTTACGACTTTGAAACCACTGGGTTGAGTTCAGCATTTGACTCAATTGTACAAGCGGCCGCAATCAGCACAGATGAAAATTTTAATATCATTGATCAGTTTGATCTTCGGGGACAGATGAAGAAAGAATATCCTGTGCCGCATCCGAAAGCTTTAATTGTTAATGGGTGTACGATTGATCAATTACGAAACCATGAGAACACAAATTTTGGATTGGTTAGTGAAATACAACAAACATTATTGTCGTGGGGTGAACTGACGTTTATTGGCTATAACAGTATTGCGTTCGATGAACATTTTCTTCGTCAAGCGTTGTATCAATCAGCGTTGCCTCCATACTTAACAAATACAAATGGAAACAAGCGGGGAGATGCTATGAAGTTATTACACTCGGCTGCGGCAGTGTTTCCAAATGCTTTTGTTCGACCCTTAAATGATGATACGGGAAAGATTACTTTTCAATTAGAAAAGTTTGCAAGCTCAAATGGCATTTTACATAGTAAGGCCCATGATGCGTTATCAGATGTCGAGGCTACACTTGGTGTGTGTAAATTGATTAAAGAACGCTGTGGAAGTGTATGGGATAGTTCATTGCGCACTGTTTCAAAGCAAGATGTCTTTGAATATATTAATCAAGATAAGGTGTTCTGTGTGAGCCGATTTTTTAGAGGCAAAGAATACACTCACGGATTAGCGTATATTACAAAAAATCCAAGCTATGAAAATCAAATATACTGTTTTGATCTTAAATTTGATCCAGATATGGTCTGTTCATTAGATCGCAGTGAATTAAAGAAAATGTTTAAGGGTAAAAATAAATGTTTTCATTTAGTTAAAGCAAACGAGCAACCAATCTTATTAGATGAGGAATTCCTGTATCAGACTGAAGAATACAAGGATGAAAAACCTGAAGAAATTCAGGAGAGAATGAAAAAAATTCGTGGCAATAAAAACTTTATTGAGCGATTTGAAAACCTAATCCTTGATATGAGTGAAGAGAAATCATATTCGGACGATCAAAGTGAAAAGCCAGTTGAAGAGCAAATCTATAATGGGTTCCCAGATAATAAAGATAATTACTTAATGAAGGACTTTCATGCAGCAGCCTGGGATAAAAAATATGATATCGCTGAAAAGATCAGTGATATGAGAATTAAAGAGTTTGCAAAGCGAGTGATATATAATGAAAAGCCTGAAATCTTGCCAAAAAATGAGCTTTCGCGACGTGATCGTGAGGTCGCTGAGCGTGTGTTGTCTATGGATAAATGCAAGTGGAATACAATTGCTGAAGCACAAAAAGAAATTGATGATTTGCGTGAAAAAGAAGATCAATATGATCTCGATCGTCTTCAAGAAATTGATGATTACATTCAAGAGCTTGAAGACTATCATAAAAGTAAATTGAATGGATAAGTGTAATGTTTGAGTCTATGTCTTTAATTATGTTGTTGGTTGGAATTGTGATTGGGTTCGCGGCTGCCTTTTTTATTTTTAATCGAAAGACTTCTTCTGATACTCAGCTGCCAAACGACCTGGATGATGTCAAAGCACTAGTTCAAAATCTAACCAATCAAATTGCAGCGCGTGATGGAAAAGATGATGAACGCTATGATGTGATCAATAAGATTACAACTGCATTTACAGGTGGAACGAAAAAGCAAGGTATGATGGGAGAGATCTTATTAAACAATATACTAAACCAAGCAGGATTGCGTGAAGGTAAAGATTTTGAATTGCAAAAGAAATTTGATGATGAGGTTGATGGTGAGTTAAAGAGAAAATATCCCGATGTCATTGTTCACTTGCCTGATGAAAGAGATCTTATTATTGATAGTAAAGTGTCACTAACAGCATGGAAAGATTACTGTGAAGCTGAAACGGAAGATGAAAAAACTGAAGCGCACAAAAGACATATTACATCTATTCGTTCTCATATTAAAAAATTGAGTGAAGCCAATTATCAAAAAATTTATGAAATTAAATCACTTGATGCTGTGATTATGTTTATGCCCTATGAAAGTGCTTTTGATTCAATGATGGATAAAGTTGAAGATATTATCGTTGAGGCGAATAAGTACAAAGTCATACTTGCAAGCCCATCGACATTGGTTTCTGTATTAAAGATCGTTGACAATATGTGGTCGATTAATGAGAGAAATAAGAATGCAGATCAGATTGCAAATACAGCTCTTGAGATCTACAGTCAGGTTGAAAAGGTTTATACTGCATTTGAGTCAGCTGGTCTTGAGCTTCGAAAATCAATGAATTCAGTGGAGACGGCAAAGTCAAGATTGAGAGATGGCAAAGGAAGCTTGGTGTCCCGAGTCGAAAAAATGATTAAATTAGGGGGTCTAACACCAGATAAAAGAATACCCGAAAATAGTGAGAATTTAGACTCTAAAATAAAAAAAATTAAGTAAATTCAGTTAGTTAAACGTGTATAACTAAGTCTTAGACCTTGACTTTTTGCCCTTAATACATACATTTAGGGCAATCAAAGAGGGTATTATTATGGCTACAATAAATGTAACAGACGCAACTTTTGAAGAAGAAGTATTAAAATCAGACAAACCAGTTGTTCTAGATTTCTGGGCACCTTGGTGTGGACCATGTAAACAAATTGGACCATCTCTTGAAGAGATCTCTGATGAAATGAAAGATAAGATTACTGTAGCTAAAATCAATATTGATGAGAATCCAGTGAGCCCAACGAAATACGGCGTAAGAGGAATACCGACTATGCTTGTATTTAAAAATGGTGAAGCTGCTGCTCAAAAGGTTGGCGCTGTTTCAAAGCCAGCTATCGTTGAGTGGATTGAAGATTCCATAGCTTAATTATTCTTTAAAACTTGTCCCGCTAAATAGAGCGAACCACAGATCAAGATACGTGCATCTGGATTTTTAGATGCTATGTCTTGTACTGCACTTTCGATATTTTCACTGGTATAAGTATTTTGACATTGGTCCTGGACCATGTTCTTCAGCGTTAATGAGTCCAAAATATTTTCTTCGCCAGGTATACTGATTGTATGAATGCTTTCGATATTAGAGAATTGTTGAATATACTCTCTAGGGTCTTTTGTATTCAACATTCCAATAACAATACAAAGCTTCTTTTCTGATAAAGATCTAAGCGCTTCATTGATGTTGGCTGCAGCATCTGGGTTGTGAGAGCCATCAAGATACAATTCATTTTGCTCAGAGATAAGGTTATTTAAAGCATTATTCTCTAACTTTTCAAAGCGACCTGGAAAATATACTTTTTGGTGTAAGTTGTTCTCAAGAAAAGAATGAACATTGATATCTTCAAGTTGAAAACAGGTTGCTATGGCAAGACCTAAATTTTTAATTTGAAATTCACCCTGATGGTTTAAGTTTTCAAATCTAATTTTATGCTTTTCATCCTCGTAAACTAAATGATCTCCATCTTTGTTCATTGTATAATCTTGATCATACATAAATGTTGGTGCTTTGATTGATTCAGCGTACTCAAGTAAAACTCTTCTTGCTTCATTAAATGGTTGGTAGCCAATAACAATGGGAACATTTTTCTTAATAATCCCTGCTTTTTCAGCCGCTATTTTTTCAATGGTGTCTCCCAAAAAATCATGATGGTCATGAGAAATTGAAGCAATGACCGATATTAAAGGTGTCATCACATTACTTGAATCAAGCCGTCCGCCAAGACCTGTTTCAAGAAGTGTGTAATCAGATGAGTGTTCAGCTGCTAGTTTAAAGAATCCTGCAGAGGTAATTTCAAAGAAAGTAATAGGGTCCAAATTATTTGCATCTTTCACATCTGATAGGGTTTGATGAAGAGTTTCATTTGAAATAATTTGATCTTGTATTTCAAAACGTTCATTAAATTTTACCAAGTGAGGAGATATGTAAGCATTTATTGATTTCTGATTGTACTTTAAAATTTCTTTTACAAAATTAAGAGTTGAAAACTTACCATTGGTTCCAGCAAAATGGATGATATTGTTAATTTTATCTTGAGGGTTTCCAAGTTCATTGAGTAGGGCAAAAGATCGATCAAGAGACAGATCTATCTTTTTTGGGTGCAGCTCTAATAGAGAATCTAAGAGCGCATTAACGCTGTCATCACTGATGGTCAATTATGCTGCTCGCTTAAGTAGGATCGACATGATCTGAGCCAAGCTATCTCGTATATCTCTTCGATGTACAATTTGATCTACAAATCCATGTTCTAATAAATATTCTGCTTTTTGAACATCATCAGGCATTGTTTCACCTGTTGTATTCTTAGTTACAGATGCACCTGCAAACATTATGGATGCATTTGGTTCAGCAATTGTAACATCTCCAACCATACCAAATGATGCTGAAACACCACCACTAGTTGGGTCAGTTAAAACAACGATGTACGGAAGCTTTGCATCTTTTACCATATCAACAGCAATTAATGTTTTTGGAATTGCTTGAAGACTGAATTGGTTAGTCTGCATTCTCATACCACCAGAGCATGTGAACACAACCAGTGGAGTGTTAAATGTTACGCTATGTTCCGCTGCTTTTACCATGGCTTCAGCACCAGCTGGCCCAACTGATCCGCCCATGAATCCGAATGACATTGCCGCGATAGTAGTTGGAATTCCGTTGATTTTCCCCGATCCTATGAGGAATGCGTCATCCATACCAGTCTTTTCTTGAGCTTGGTTAAAGCGTTCTCTGTAGGTTTTTGAGTCTTTAAAATTCAACGGATCAGAAAAGTTTGAAGGGTATTTTATCTCTTCGTATTGTCCGTCATCAAATAAGTTTTTCAGTCTCAGCTTTGGATGTATTTGTAAGTGATTATCACAATTAGGGCAGACATAAGAAGTTTTTTCAAGTTCATCGGCATAAAGCATTGTCATGCACACTTTGCATTTCTGCCAAGCATTATCAGGAACATCTAAGCTTTTTTTCTTACCTGGAAGAATTTTCTTAATTTTATTTAAAATCCAGTTCATGCCATTAATTTTTCTTTTAATTGTTTGACCATATTACCAATATTTGTGGCAGGATTCTGACTTTCATTAACTGAACGTGAAATTTCTTTACAAAGAGCAGATCCTACAACGATTGCATCAACATCTTTTATTGATTGAATGGTATCAAGTGTAATCCCAAATCCAATTATAAAATTTTTTTCAGGAGCAATGGATTTCATTAAGTTAAATTTGTTAAGTATTTCATCTGATGAAACTTTTAGTTTTGATCCAGTTGTTGATAATTGTGAAATATAGTAACAGACATCATGGCTATCATTTAAAATAAGTTTTAGGCGTTCTTCAGAAGTTGTAGGCGATAATAGTTGTATAAACGTAATATTATTTTTTTTACATTCATCTGCAAAACTCATATTTGTTGGCCACGGATAATCAACACATATGATCCCGGAAACATTACTAGCAACACATTTTTCAATAAAATTTTTCTCTCCATAAGACATGATCTTATTTTGATAAGTCATGATTATGACATCTTGCGAGTATTCATCTTTAAAAGATTTTATAATTGAAAATACATCATCAGTTTGAATTCCATTAGACAATGCTCGATATGTACTATCTTGAATTGCCGCGCCATCACCTATATTTGCAGAATGTCCAAGCCCACACTCAATTATATCTGCACCAGAGTCAGCTATTGATTTAAATATTTCTAAAGAGATATCTTTTGATGGATCGCCGCCTACAGTATAAGTTAATAGGGCAGGGAGACCCTCTTTTTTTAATTCAGAAAACTTTTGCTTTAAAGTATCAGAACTCACAGTTTATACCCTAAGCGTTGAGCAATTATCTGTGCATCTTTTGCAGAATCTCCACAAGAATCAACACATATAATAGTGTCTTTACTTAACTTTGGTGCAATTTTTATTGCTTCTGCAAATGCATGAGCAGGTTCTAATGATGGGCTAACAAAACCCTCAAGTCTTGAAACAAGTTTGAATGCTTCTATGGCCTCTTCATCAGTTGCAGATGTGTAACGAGCTCTTCCAGTTTCTTTTAAGAAACAATGAAGAGGTGAAACACCTGGATAATCAAGTCCTGCACTAATCGACTCAGTTTCTTCTATTTCTCCGTCACTGTCTTGGATCACATATTGAGTAGAACCATGAAGCACTCCAAGATTACTGCTGTTCGTTAATGGTGCCGCATGTTTCTTTGAACCTTCTGGTCCTCCTGCTTCTACACCTATGAGTTCAACATTGTCATGATCCATCCATTCATTCCAGAACCCTGCAGCTGAACTTCCTCCACCAACACAATTGATAAGTTTCATATCTTTTGGTATCTCACCAAACTCATCAATAACTTGTTTTTTCATTTCTCTAGATATTTGAGCAGTTGACCATGCACAAATTTTTACAAAAATTGTAGGACCAACAGTACTACCAACACACATGTGTGCAGTTTCATTTTCAGCAGTCCACCAGCGCATGCACTCTGATACTGCATTAACCAATGTCTGAGAGCCAGATGTTACTGGAACAACTTCTGCTCCATAAGATCGCATTGAAAAGACATTAATTTGTTGTCGCTCAATATCTTTTGCACCCATAAATATTTTTGCTTTCAAACCAAAGTGTGCAGATACCATACTAAGCATTTTTCCAGCATAACCTGCACCCGTATCACCACCGATAAAAGTTTTTCCTAAGTGTTTTGCTATGAGCGCATGAACAACTGCATTGTATGCCTTGTGTGCCCCACCTGTAGCTTTAGAAACAAGTTTGCAATAGATTTGAGCTCCTCCAAGATGTTTTGTTAAATTGTTTAATTTAATAAAAGGTGTTGGAGCTCCTACAAAGTTTTTAAAATAATGATCTCTTTCAGCGATGAATTTTTCATCATGCCTTAATTTCTCAAACTCTCGCGTTAGTTCTTCTATCGGATAATTTAAAGACTCGGCTATTTGACTTCCACCAAATTTTCCTCCCCAATAGCCATGCTCATCATGCTGGTCAATTAGAGGTATTCCTTTTTGTAACTCAATCATTTCTACTGCTTAATTAAATTAATAAATTTCTTTAATTTTTCAGTATCTTTTACTCCAGGATTTGATTCAACTCCACTTGAAACATCAAAAAAATTAGTAATTCCTGTATTTACAGCATTCTCAATGTTGTCCAAAGTTAACCCACCAGATAGGAAGAATTGCTTATTAACCTGAGATTTATCAATGATTGACCAATCAAATTGTTTAGCATTACCTCCAGGCATTTCAGTTGAACTGGGTTTATAATCAAACAAGAAGAATTCTGATAGGTCACGATAATTAGTTGTTTGTTCTAAATCATCACTAGTATTTATCCCAAATGCCTTGATTATTGGAGAGGTACAGCTAGTTTTAATTTCAGTGACACGCTTAACTGTTTCGCTTCCATGGAGCTGAATATAATCAACGCCCAATTTATTAATTTCTGAAATATCATTATCTGAAGGATCTACGGTCACTGCAACAGTCTTAATCTTATCTTTTATAGCATCTATTATTTCTTTGCAGTTGTCATAAGAAATATAACGCTTGGATTTAGGATAGAAAATAAACCCTAAGTAATCAGCGCCAAAACTTATTGCAAAATTTGCATCGGTAATAGTAGTTATGCCACAAATCTTGACCTGAGAATTTTTCATTGAATTTCATTTGATAATTCTTCAGCTGCTTTTGCTGGATCAGCAGACTCTGTTATTGGCCTACCAATAACTAAAATATCTGCGCCATTAATGAGTGCTTCATTTGCAGACAATGTTCTTTTTTGATCATTGGTTTCATCCAAAGATCTTCGTATTCCAGGTACAATTAATTTAAGCTGAGGAAAATCACTTTTAATCTTTTTTGCTTCAAGTGGACTACAGACTAATCCATCCAGACCACAATTATCGGCTATTCCCGCAAGTTTATTTATTGATTCTGGGACCGAGTCTCTAAATCCAATCTCATTAATTTCTTGATCATCAAAGCTCGTTAACATGGTGACACCAATAATATTTGTTGTACTGTTCATCTCTTTTTTTAAGTTCATACATTCAGTCATCATTTTTCTTCCACCAGTACAATGTATAGTGGTGAACATTGGATTAATTTCTAAAATATTTTTTAAAGCTGAGGTTACAGTATTTGGAATGTCATAGAATTTTAAATCGATAAATAGTGGCAATCCTAAATCCTCTATTTGTTTAATGCCTGATATTCCGCATGAAGTAAAAAATTCTAGGCCAAGCTTTATTCCGCCAACATATGGCTTAATACTGACTGCTAGCTCTTTAGCTTTATTAATATCACTTGTGTCGATTGCACAGAAAATAGGGTTATTGCTCAAAATTTATCTAGTGAGAAGACTTGGTTATTCTTCGTTTTGTTTAGGTTGTGATGCATTGTTTTTAGAATTCAATTTTACCCGCAATTCTTTTCCAGTCTTAAATCGAGGAATGAATTTTTCCTCAACTTCTACTGCTGCGCCAGTTCTTGGATTACGGCCAACTCTAGATTTTCTATGTTGAACACTAAAAGCTCCAAAACCTCTGAGCTCAACTCGTTTACCCTCAGCTAACGAATTTGTAATCTCATTAAATATTGTATTTACAATACGTTCGACATCTCTCACAAATAAATGAGGATTTGCTTCTGTAATGTTTTGGATTAATTGTGATTTTATTAAACTCATGCCTAAATTATAGGCATAATAAAATTTAATGTAAATATATGATTTAACTGATTTTATTCTTCAGATTTCTTGTCGCTTATCGCTTTTCCAAGAATATCTCCCAGAGATGCGCCTGAATCTTTACTTCCATATTTTTCCATCGCTTCAGCTTCATTTTGTTCTTCAAGAGCTCTTATTGATAGAGCAATTTTCAGACTTGATGCATCTATTTGTGTTATCATTGCATCAAGCTTATCATTTTTAGCCCAACGCTCTGGACGAGCATCGCCTTTTTGAATAGCAAGATCGTTCTTTTTAATAACTACTTTTGGTCCATTTTCACCAATAGCAACTTTAACTCCATAAGAGTCTGTATCAGTTACAGTACAAGTTACAATATCTCCCTTTTTCTTATCTTTTAGTTCGTCAAATGGGTTGCCATCCAGCTCACGTATTGATAATGCAACTTTTTCATTTTCATTTGAGATGATTTTGGCTTTTATTTTGTCGCCAACGTTATATTTTTTTACTTCTTCTTTTGCATCATTTCCAGATAGTTCCCAAGAAAGATCTTTTGCAAAAATAGCTCCATCAATATCATCTTCGAGGCCACAAAAAATAATTCCATCTTTAATAGCCGTGATTTCAGTGTCAACAATCGTACCGATTGGATTTGCTTCATTAAACTTAATCCATGGATTATCAGTCAATTGTTTAATACCTAAGCTTAATCTCTTTTTCTCATAATCTATTTCAAGAATCTTACATTCAACTGATTGTGAACGAGCAAATAAGTTTCCAGGCTTTGAATTTTGTTTTTGACTCCATGTTAACATATCTTTATGGCATAGCCCTTCCACACCATTTTGAATTTCAATAAAAATTCCATAATCTGTTACGTTGGTTACAATTCCTGTCACTTGATCATCAACTTTAAATTGGTCTTTAACAGCTTCCCAAGGGTCGCTCTCAAGTTGCTTCATACCAACTGATACACGGTTTTTCTCAGGGTCAACTTTAATAATTTTCACTTTAACTTGTTGACTAATTTTTAAAACTTCACTTGGGTGACCAATTCTTTTGTATGTAATATCAGAACTATGTAATAGTGAGTCATAGCCGCCTAGGTCGATGAATGCGCCGTAGTCAGTTATAGCTTTTACTGTACCATCAACAATATCTCCAAGAGCCATTTGAGAGAAACGTTCTTCACGAGTTTCTTTATGAAGTTCTTCTAGGACGCTTCGTCTGCTAACTACAATATTGTTGCGCTTAGCATCCATCTTAAGTATTTTAAATTTTTGAGGTACGTTTAGAAGGTGAGAAATGTCTCTAACTGGTCGAGTATCAATTTGTGATCCAGGTAGGAATGCGGTGATACCAATTTCACATGATAATCCACCTTTAACTTTCCCGGTAATAACGCCTTCTACAAGCTCTCCTGCTTCAAATGACTTTTCAATCTCACCCCAAATTTCTCTATTCTTAGCTTTACTTCTAGAGAGAATACATTCCCCGTTATGGTTTTCGATTTTATCTAAATAAACATCAATCTCATCGCCAACCTCAAGTTCTTTTTTATCTTTTAAAAAAATAAATTCTCTTTTTGGAATACGACCTTCTGTTTTTCCACCTACATCGACTACAACTGCATCATCTTCAATTTCAGAGATGATACCTTTGATTATAGAGCCTTCTTTAAGATTTGATGATGACAGTGATTCAGATAGGAGTTGGTCGAATTCGGATGAACTAGGGTTTGTGTCAGCAGTTTGATTCATAAATAATTTTAATTCTTTTTGTTTAATATCTTAAGTATTGCATTAAACGTCTGGGGTATATCGTAATTAGTATTGTCAATCAAGTAGGAATCTGCAGCTGGTATCATCGGAGCAACCTTCCTATTCATATCTCTTAGGTCACGTCTATCAATTTCTTTCTGGATTGATGACAATTTGGCTTTTTTACTTGTTTTTTTGACCTGATCATATCTTCTTTTTGCCCTAATTTTTGAGGATGCCCACATAAAAAACTTCACTTTGGCTCTTGGAAAAATGACAGTTCCAATATCTCTTCCTTCAATGATTACAAGCTTAATTCTTTTTTTTTGGATTTTCGGAAACCTTCTCTGATAGTTTATGAGAGCTTTTCTGAGCAATTTATTTGATGAAATTTTTGATGAAATTAAATCTATCTTTGCTGTGTACAGAGCTCTTTCACTATAAATGCTCATATCTAATTTTTTAGCAATCTGGATAATCTTATTTTCTTGAGATACGTTTATTTTATTCTTAATCATTTCATAAGCTACAGCTCGATAAAGTTGACCGCTAAACAAAACAGGAGCATTCATCTTTTTAGATAATTTTTTTGCAATTGTTGTCTTGCCCACACCTGCAGGACCATCTATTGCAATTACACTACAAACCATTTTCTACTTTTAATGAGTTTAAGTGTTTATTAAAATCTGGATAACTTATATTAATACATTCAAGGTCATCGAAACTTAATTGCTTATCACATATTAAACTCATAATCTTAAAAGACATCGCAATACGATGATCTCCAAAAGTTTTTATCTTTACACCGCCATTTGGATTAATGGTTGATCCAGTTATAGAAATATCATCTTTTTTTACTGAACAATTAATTTTTAGTTTTTTAAGGTTTTCGTGAATACTTTTTATACGATCACTTTCTTTATATCTTAATTCTTCAAGACCATTCATTTTCGTAGTTCCTTTTGCAACTGATGCAGCAATTGAGAGTATTGGATATTCATCGATTAAATATGGAGATAGTCCTTTTGGAATATTGACAGCTTTCAATTTACTATATTCAACTTGAATTGAGCCAATTAATTCACCCGATCTTGTTTTTCCTTTTTCAACTTTTATCTTAGCACCCATTTTTTTTAGAATACTGATGTACTCTATTCTTGTTTTATTTAAGCAAACATTTTTCAAAATAATCTTTGAATTTGGAACTATAAGTGCAGCAACAATGAAAAATGCTGCAGATGAAGGATCTCCGGCAACAAAAATATTTTTTGCCTCTATCTCGTATGGTCCATTAAAGACCAGTTTAGTAGCATTATCTTGTTGCTTAATCACTTTGAACTTTACTTTTAAATACTTTAATAAAATTTCAGTATGATCTCTAGTTTTCCTAGTTTCTATTATTGATGTTCTGCCCATTATATTTAAAGCAGCAAGTATTAATGCTGTTTTGACTTGTGCTGACGCTTTTGTAATTCTGTGATGAAGTGGCAACGGATCTTCCGCACCACTAATGGTCATTGGAAAATAATCTTTATTCGTCAATACAGTTTCAGCGCCAACTGTATTTAGAAAATTTGTAACCCTTGTCATAGGCCTTTTACTTAGAGATTTGTCTCCAATAAAAGTACAGAAAATTGGATTCGTACTAACGGCTCCAAGCATTAGTCTTGCAGTCGTTCCTGAATTTCCACAATCAAGTGCCTCAGATGGTTGAATGTATCCATTTGTACCATTACCAATCACGATCCAATCATCTTTAACTTTCTTTATCTGAATGCTTAGGGTTCTAAGTATTTTTATTGTACTGAGAGTATCTTCTGACTCTAAAAGGTTAGTAATTTTTGCCTCTCCAAGAGCCATAGAAGATAAAATAAGTGATCTATGTGATATTGACTTATCACCTGATATTTGTAAGGAGCCTTTTAGCTTATATTTTGTTTGTTTTTTCAATTTTATATCTTGAGGTATGTTTTAATTATATTATACAATATCTATCATATTCATAACCAACTATTATATAGAAAGTCATCAAATGTCTAAACCAGAATGGGGTAAAAAAATAGTATGCCCAGAATGCGAAACAAAATTTTACGATTTGAATCGAAAATATCCATTGCCATGCCCTAATTGTGGTCATTCTATTGAAAATGAAATTATTCCTGTCACTAGTTCTGCGGCAAAAAAAGTTTATGAAGATGATTTAGAGTCTACTGTTGATGATAATTTAATTGGAAGTGACGCCTCAGAGTCTATGCTTGAAGATGACGCGGATGCGGAAATCGCAATGGATGACGAAGAAGATACTATTAGTTTAGACGATGCAGATGTAAATGACATTGACCCTGAGTTAGATGGTCTTGATATCAACAATGAAGACGAAGTATCACTAGAAGAAAAATAATTTCATTTTAAGTTGGGGCTATAGCTCAGCTGGGAGAGCGCATCGCTGGCAGTGATGAGGTCGTCGGTTCGATCCCGACTAGCTCCACCATTAAACTTTGAAACTTTGACCCAAATAAAATTTTCTTGCATCTTGATCTCTTATGATGTGATCACTAGTTCCTTCAGAAATAATTTCACCAGCATGCATTATGTAAGAATACTCGCACGTATCTAGAACTTCGCGTGATTGGTGATCTGTTATAAGAACACCAATATTTCTATCAGTAAGATGCTTTATTAATTCCTTAATATCATTAATGCCTATAGGATCTACACCTGCGAACGGTTCATCCATTAAAATAATTTTTGGATTTGATGCTAAGCATCTTGCAATCTCAGTTCTTCTCCTTTCCCCTCCACTCAAATTATAAGGCATTGCACGGCGTAAATGAGTGAGAGAAAACTCTGTAAGAAGTTCTTCTAAAGTGTTTTTGATTTGATCTGAAGAATTTTTTTGTGTTTCGAGTATTGAAAAAATATTATCTTCTACACTTAGACCTCTAAATATACTTGGTTGTTGAGGTAAATATCCAAGTCCGAGACGAGCACGTTTATACATTGGAAGTGAAGTAACATTACTGTCATCTAAATATATTTCTCCACCATCTGGATTAATCAATCCCATAGTCATATAAAATGTTGTTGTTTTGCCTGCACCATTTTGTCCAAGAAGACCAATCGCTTTGCCACGTTCAACATTAATTGAAACATCACGAACAATCGGTTTTTTTGAAAGAGACTTTCTAATATTTTTTATTTTTAAACCAGTATTTGATGTAGCAAGTTCTGGTTTATTTTTATTTTCACTCATTGTTATTGATTTTGACTGTTACTTTATTATTTTGGCTACTTTTCATTATACTTGTAGACTTCACTAAATCCACACTTAATTCATTCCCCTTCATCACATTTTCATCTTGAGTTAATATAATATCTCCTTTTGCATAGATTTTTTTATCAATTACAAAATACGTTATATTTTCCGATATAATTTCTTGATTCTCTCTTACTAATTTGCTGTTGCCAAAACATTTAATTTGATCAATTTGACTTTCTGTTTCTGTATATAGGATTAATATTTTATCAGACCAAAGTTTTATTTCATTATCAAAAGCATAAACATTCCCAATAAAAGTAGTAGTTAAAGGCTCATTAGTAATAATCAATTCTTCAGACTCAATTAATATTTCATCTGAGTATGAAATTTTTAGAAATGGAATTAGAGAGATGAGAAGATAAAGAAAAAGTTTATTCATATGAGTCATTTTTTAAAATCTTACTCTTAACATTTCCATAGTATGTGATACTAGAAAAATCATCACTTATTATGGACTCATCAGCTGATATAAAGATATTTGAGTCTTGATATTTAACATTCTTCTTTAGAGTAATTATTTTACCATTTGTATTTACATTAGCTAGTTCGGCAAAAATTTTTTCATAAGCCTCTGTATATATTTCTATGTTGCTTTCAAGGAGTATCTCACCACTCGATTGATTAAATGTACCCTTATCTGCATTCAGGTATATCCAAATATCGTTATTTGTTTTCAATTTAGCTTCAATAACAAAAAGATCTAAAAAATTTTCTCTTTGGGTTCCTTTTTCAGCTTTTATTTCATAAGGACTTCCGTCGATGCTTTTGGTGGTAAAAATAGGATTCTTAATTTCTATGGTATTTTGAGTTTCTTCTCCATTAGATTTAAATTCAAAAAAAATTAAAAATATAATAAATAAATGTAAAAGAATTTTTTTTTTTTTTAAAATCATAATTAATTCTGTATCAATCTTAAGCAGTCGTGGATATGAATTATTCCAATAGGTTTTTTAGTAGAATTATTTTTTGATATAAATAAACAAGTAATTTTATTTTTAGTCATAATAGATAAAGCATCCATTAACGGCATTTCATCTAAGATTATTTTTGGATTTTTGGTCATTATATCTTTTGCCTGTTTATCAAGGAATTTAGCATTTAAACCCCTTCTCAAATCACCATCTGTGATTACGCCAACAATTTTCTTACCTTTATCGATCACTCCTACGTGCCCAAAGGATTTTTTAGTCATTTCTATGATTACATGTTTCATTTTTATATTTTCATTTACAAGTGGAAGTCTGCTTTTAGTGTGCATGATATCTTTTACTTTCATAAGACTCAGACCAAGCGCACCCCCTGGATGTATCTTCTTATAATCATCAATCTTAAATTTCTTTAATTTCATTAGAGCTACACAAATTGCATCACCCAGCACAAGTGTCATTGTTGTTGAGGTAGTTGGCGCTTTACCAACGGCACAAGCCTCCTTAGCTATAGGGAGTAAGAGAGGGTAATGAACAGACTGCATCAATTCACTTTTGATGTTTGAAGAAATTCCAATCGTTTTAATCTTATTTTTTTTTGAAAATGAAATAGCATCCTTAAGTTCTGAGCTATTTCCTGAATTAGAAATTATAATTAATATATCTTTACTGGATAGAATGCCTAAATCACCATGAGACATTTCGTTAGAATGACAGAATTGAGCTGCAGTTCCAGTAGAGCTCATTGTGCTTGCTATTTTATTTGCTATATGACCAGATTTTCCGATACCAGTAATTATCACTCGACCTTTAGTTTTAGATAGCTCTTTTATCGCAGCAACAAAATTACTATCAAAAGTTCTTTTGACTAATTTTACTCCACTTATTTCTATATTTAAAACATCGAGGGCAGATTTAATAATTGCGGAAGATGATTTCATATTTTTATGATGAATGTGAGAAAATATCATTTTCCCATCCTCTAAGATCCAAATCTACTCTTGTTGGTAAAAATGATAGACAGGCATCAACTAATAGTTGCCTATTTTCTCTAATTAGCATTTCATCTAATCTATCTTTAATTTGATGAAGATATATTACATCATTAGCCGCATAAGCGATTTGCTCTTTGGATAAATTTGAGTTTCCCCAGTCACTACTCTGTTGCTTCTTTGAGATTTCAACTCCGAGTAATTCTTTGCATAAATCTTTTAAACCATGATTATTGGTGTAGGTTCTTGCAATTTTACTTGCAATCTTTGTGCAGTATACATTTTTGACATCTATTTTCAGAGCATGTTTTAGAGCAGCCATGTCAAATCGTGCATAATGAAAAATCTTTTCAATTTTCTCATCATTTAATAATTTAATTAAGTTTGGAGAATCAGTATTGGAATTTTCAAACTGAACCATGTGACAATCAGTTTCACCATCAAAGATTTGTATCAAACACAAACGATCACGTGCTGGGTCTAATCCCATTGCCTCAGTATCTATTGCAACATTTCCTTTAAAAACAATTCCATCATCCAGATCATTTTTATATAAATGTGTTTGCATTGTAATGAAATTATCCTATTTAAATTTAAAACAAAAATGTATATTTATTCATACTAACTAATTATGAAAAATAAAGTAATAACAGTCTTTGGGACAGGTTTTATAGGTAAAAACTTAATTTATCAATTGCTGGAAACAGGCAATGTTGTTCGTGCAGTATCAAGAAATCCATATTTACAAGGTAAATTAGGGCCTATGGGCAGCTCAAGTAATCTTGATATTTGTTATGGAAATATTGTTAGGCCACAAACTATTGAGAAATATATAGAAAATTCTGACATAATTATAAATCTCGTGGGTGTTCTCCATGAATCTGGAGGAGAGTCTTACTTTGACAGTCATGTAACTGGTATAAAGAATATTGCTGAGCTTTCTAGTAAGTATGAGGTTGATGAGTTACTACATGTTTCATCAATTGGAGCTGATATAAATAGTGACTCAAAATATCAATCAACTAAAGGGCATGGAGAAAAAGTTTTATTTGAAAATTTTCCAAAAGCAAAAATAGTTAGACCATCAATTGTATTTGGACCTGATGATGGGTTTTTTTCAGTGCAATCAAAAATTGTAAAATTATCTCCAATTGTACCAATGTTTGGAGGAGGAAATAATAAGTTTCAGCCTGTATATGTGAAAGATCTAATTGATGGAATAATTATACTTTTAAATTCTAAAGATGATCAGGGTAAAATTTATGAATTTGGTGGGCCAGATATTATGACAATGAAAGAAGTTTATGAGCTAATATTAAAAACCTTAGAGATAAAAAGACTTTTAATCCCTGCGCCAACTGTTGCAGCAAAACTCATAGCAACATTTGCTCAGTTACTACCTGACCCAATAATTACCAGAGACTTAGTAAAAATACTAAAATTTGATAATGTAGTGAATGAGAAATCTAATACACTAGCATCATTAAATATAAATCCTCAGTCAGCCAAGGTTATAGTGCCTACTTATTTGAAGTAACAAATTAGACGATCGAATATACTAAAAGAATACTTCCCAAAATAATCCTATAAACTACAAATGGTACCATCGAAAAGTTTCTAACCCAATTCATAAGCAGACTAATTGAAAGATAAGCAGTTGCAAATGAAACAATAAGACCAACAGTGCCCATTAATAAAAATTCAGAAGATGGACTTTCTAAAAATTTATATGTTGGAATGAATGCAGATAGTAAAATAGTAGGTATTGAAAGTAGCATAGCAAATCTTAGGGCTTCAATTCGAGATATATTTAAAAACCTACCTCCACTATAAACAATACCTGACCTTGATGTTCCAGGAATTATTGCTAGAACTTGAAGAAGTCCAATGATGAAACTTTCTCCAATTTTAAGCTCATCAATTGTTTTAGTCTTTTTATCATTTTGAATATCAGCGTAATAAAGAACAATTCCAAAAATAATAGTTGAAAGTGCAATAACTTGAATATTTCTGAAATGGTCAACTATCCCTGTCATGAAAGCGAGACCTCCAAGGACTGTGATTGGAACAGTAGCAATAAATATTTGAATAGCAGTATTTCTTCCCTTACTCTGAGAATCAATGATCCCATTTATGATTAATAAAATATCTGATCTAAAGTAAACTATTACTGCCAACAGAGTCCCTAAATGAAGACTGACATCAAGAGCAATGTTTTCATAGGTAAATTCAATGAAATCTGAGGCAATTACCAAGTGTGCGGAAGAGCTCACAGGTAAAAATTCAGTAATTCCCTGAATAATTGCTAATGCGATAACTGGAAAAAAATACATAAATTTAATGAAAAATAGAATGTTATTGCCAGTTTGCCAAATAAAAGTTGGTTAAAATACATATATAGGTCATATATTATGACTTTAATAGAATCCTTAATAGTCTATAAAAAAATTAGATTAGAATTAATTATAAAAAATAAGTCATATTATATGACATAAAATAATACTATGCTTAAATTTACAGACTTACATCAAAACTACCCAGAGAAATTTGAGTCTAAAGACCGTAAGACTAACTTTAATGAAATATATAAGGGGTATGTAAAGGATAGGGCCGAGGAACAATCAAGTAGATGTTCTCAGTGTGGAGTTCCATACTGCACAGTTCACTGTCCTCTCCATAACCATATTCCTGACTGGCTAAAACTTACAGCTGAAGATCGATTAGAAGAAGCTTATCAATTATCAGCAAGTACAAATAATTTGCCTGAGATTACTGGAAGGATATGTCCTCAAGATCGTTTATGCGAAGGTAATTGTGTTATTGAGCAAAGTGGCCATGGTTCAGTTACGATAGGATCAATTGAAAAGTATTTAACCGATAACGCATTTGAAAATAACTGGATTAAACCAATACAACTTGAGCAGCATCAGAAGCGAAATGAAAGCATAGGAATAATTGGTTCGGGGCCAGCTGGACTGGCAGCCGCAGATGAACTTAGAAAAAAAGGATACGAAATTACAATATATGATCGTTATGATCGTGCGGGAGGCCTTCTCATATATGGTATTCCTAATTTTAAATTAGAAAAAAATATAGTCGAAAGAAGAATTAAATACTTAGAAGATTCAGGTATTAAATTTCATTTAAATGTAAATATTGGTAAAGATATTTCTTTTCAAGAAATAAGAAAAAAACATGAAGCTATATTAATCGCCACTGGTGTTTATAAACCCCGAAAGCTTGATGTTAAAACTAATTATCCCAACATACATCCAGCATTAGATTTTCTCACTGCTTCTAATAAAAAAGGTCTTGGTGACAAAGTCGAACTATTTGATGATGGTACTTTAAATGCTGAGGGTAAGGATGTTATCGTTATTGGTGGTGGTGACACTGCTATGGACTGTGTTCGGACAAGTGTTCGTCAAAATGCAAAATCAGTCAAATGTTTATATCGAAGAGATAGAGAGAATATGCCTGGTTCAACTCGGGAAGTTTTAAATGCCGAGGAAGAAGGTGTCGAGTTTATATGGCAATCTATCCCTAAGTCATTTCATGGTGATAGTAAAATCAAAGAAGTTATATGTGCAAAAACAAAATTGAGTGAACCCGATGCTTCAGGAAGACAGGTGCCCATTGAGATTGAAAATTCAGAATTTAGCCTAAAAGCTGATATCGTCATTGAAGCCTTAGGATTTGATCCAGAAGATTTACCAAAACTGTTTAATGAAAAAGAACTTCCTGTAACGAAGTGGGGTACCATTAAAACAGCGTTTAGTACTTTGATGACTGAATTAGATGGTGTATTTGCTGCTGGTGATATTGCAAGAGGGGCATCATTAGTTGTGTGGGGTATTAGAGATGGTAGAGATGCTGCTGAGTCAATACATAGCTATGTAGAAGCAAAAAAACATCAAATAGTAAAGGCTTCTTAATGAGTTGGTTAGACCGATATAATAAGAATAAGCAAAAGCTGATTGATGCAAATCTATATGACCCGATGCAAGAACATGATGCTTGTGGTGTTGGTTTTATTGCTTCAATAGATGGAAAGCCCAACAGACGTGTTGTGACAAGTGGAATTGAAGCACTCAAGGCTGTATGGCATCGCGGCGCAATTGATGCTGATGGCAAAACAGGAGATGGCGCTGGTATACACATAGAAATTCCTAAAGCTTTTTTTGAGGAAGAGATAAAAAAAACTGGCCATGAAATGATGCAGGGAGATTTAGGAATGGGAATGATTTTCCTTCCACGTAATGATTATTCAGCCCTTGAAAAGTGTAGAACAATTGTCGAATCAGAGCTGATTGATCATGGTTATTTTATATATGGATGGAGACAAGTACCTGTTGACACTAGTGTGATCGGTAAAAAAGCAAATATGACAAGACCAGAAATTGAGCAGGTTATGTTTGTAAATAATAAAGAAAGAAGTGAAAAAGAAGATCTAGATAAAGAACTTTTCTTAATAAGAAGGCGAATAGAAAAAAGAATATTAAAAATCCAAATTAGTGATTTTTATATATGTTCTTTAAGCTTTAAATCCGTAATATACAAAGGGCTATTTTTAGCTGAAGAATTAGAGGTATTTTATCCTGACTTACAGGATAAAAATTTTGTTTCTTCATTTGCAATTTTCCATCAGCGATATTCAACAAATACTTTTCCTAGCTGGGCGCTCGCACAACCATTTAGAGCTTTAGCGCATAATGGTGAGATTAATACTATTTCAGGGAATTCAAATTGGATGCGTAGCCACGAAAATAGGATTGCATCTGAGTTATTTGGAGAGGATAGTGAACAAGTCAAGCCTATAATCATAAGAGGAAGCTCAGACTCCTCTGCGCTTGATGCAGCTTTTGAATTATTTGTTCGTGCAGGAAGGTCGGCCCCTTTAACAAAAACATTACTAATGCCAGAGGCATGGTCCAAAAGAAGTAAGCTTTTACCATCTTCCCATTCCAATATGTATGAATTTGCAAATGGAACTATTGAGCCTTGGGATGGCCCTGCAGCAATTGCAGCATATGATGGTGAATGGGTTATTGGAGGTATGGATAGAAATGGATTACGGCCGATGCGATATTGTATTACAAATAGTAATTTAATTGTAGCAGGATCTGAGGCTGGAATGGTTCCAGTTGATGAAGAAGAAATAATTTTCAAGGGCAGGTTGGGGCCAGGTGACCTATTAGGCGTCAACCTTAAAGAAGGAAAGTTATATGAAAATTTTGAATTAAAAGACAAGCTTGCCAATCAGTACCCATATCATGAATTTGTTAAGAAGATCATTAGAATTGATAAGAGAATAACATCAAAAAAAGAAAATAAGCTTTTTGATTTTAAATCATTGAGACAACGAAAAATTGCCGCAGGTTATACAATGGAAGAATTAGAGTTGATCTTACATCCAATGGTTGTTGAGGCAAAAGAAGCTACTGGATCAATGGGCGATGACACGCCAATTGCAGTATTGTCAGATAAATTTAGACCTCTATCTCATTTTTTTAGACAAAAATTTAGTCAAGTTACTAATCCTCCAATCGATAGCTTGAGAGAGCAGTCAAGGATGAGTTTAAAGACACGGTTTGGTAATTTAAGAGACGTTTTGGATCCAAATTCATATCAAGATAATGTTTTTGTGATGGATAGCCCAATCATTACTAATAGTATTTTTGCAAAAATGATGAAGTTTGGTCAAGAAGTTACTAAAATAATAGACTGTTCATTTGATTTAAAAAGAATTTCTTTAAAGGAAACAATCAAAAGAATTCAGAACGAAGCTGAGGCAGCGGTTCTTAGTGGAAAACAGCATGTAGTATTAACGGATATAAATACTGATCGCGATAAAGTTTCAGTACCGATAATTCTTGCAACTGCTGCTGTGCACACTTTTTTAACCAGAAAAGGAATAAGGTCTTTTGTTTCAATTCATACTCAGTCAGCTGAATGTCTTGACACCCATTACTTTGCTGTGCTGATTGGAGTTGGTGCAACAACTGTAAATCCCTATCTTGCTCAAGAGTGTATAAGAGAAAGATATGAAAAAGGACTGTTTAAAAAATTAAGTTATGAACAATGTGTTCAGAGATATAAAAAAGCTGTTGATCAAGGTCTTCTAAAAATTATGTCAAAATTAGGTATTTCAGTTCTATCTGCATACAGAGGTGGATTTAATTTTGAAGCCGTCGGTTTAAGTCGCTCAATGGTCAATGAATATTTTCTTGGTGTGCAAAGCCGAATATCTGGTATTGGCTTAACTGGAATTGAATTCAAGATCAATCAACTTCACTCTTACGCGTACTCTGGTGAGGTAGATACATTACCTATAGGAGGTATATACAGATACAGATATGGAGAAGAAATTCACGCTTATGATGGAAAACTAATACATTTACTTCAAACAGCTGTCTCAAATGACTCATACGATTTGTATAAAAAGTATTCTCTAGCTCATAAAAATTTTTCACCAATAAACATCAGAGATTTATTAGAATTTAAATCAATTAAAGAAAAAAAATCTGTAGGTGATGTTGAGTCTATTACATCAATAAGAAAGAGGTTTGGGAGTGGAAGTATGTCTCACGGAGCTCTTTCTAAAGAAGCCCATGAAACTCTAGCAATTGCAATGAACAGGATAGGCGGGTCGTCATGTAGTGGGGAAGGCGGAGAGTCAATTGAAAGATCAATTACTCGAAAAAATGGAGATAACGCAAATTCAAGAGTTAAACAAATAGCATCTGCAAGATTTGGAGTGACAGCTGAGTATCTCAATAATTGTGAGGAAATAGAAATAAAAATTGCTCAGGGAGCAAAACCTGGTGAAGGAGGGCAACTTCCAGGTTTTAAAGTTACTGCAGAAATAGCTAAATTAAGACATAGCACGCTAGGTGTGACTCTTATTTCACCACCACCTCACCACGATATCTACTCAATTGAAGATTTAGCTCAACTGATTTTTGATTTGAAACAAATAAACCCTAATGCAAAAGTTTGCGTAAAACTCGTTGCTTCATCAGGAATAGGAACTATTGCAGCGGGTGTAGCAAAAGCAAAAGCTGATGTGATTCTTATTTCTGGTCACAATGGTGGAACGGGAGCTAGTCCACAAACGAGTGTCAAATATGCAGGCATTCCCTGGGAAATGGGACTTACAGAAGTAAATCAAGTTTTGACATTAAATGGTTTACGTCAAAATGTAACTTTGAGAACAGATGGAGGCATAAAAACAGGTAGAGATGTAGTGATGGCGGCACTTATGGGTGCTGAAGAATTTAATTTGGGAACAACATCTCTTGTTGCAATGGGCTGTATACTCGTGCGTCAATGTCATAGCAATACATGCCCTGTTGGAGTTTGTACTCAAGACGATGATTTAAGAAAAAGATTTTCAGGAACAGCAGAGAAAGTTGTTAATTTATTTAGCTTTATCGCTGAAGAAGTGAGAGAAATTTTAGCTGAACTTGGATTTACTAGCCTGAATGAAATCATTGGAAGAACAGATTTACTCTATCAAATTTCACGAGGCTCTTCTCATTTAGATGATTTAGACTTAAATTCTATTTTAATTCAAGCTGAAAAGAATCCAGATGTAGAATACTTTAATCATAAAAGTATTAATGATGCAGGATCAACTCTTGATGAAAAAATTATTGTTGATGCAACAAAGTTTTTTGAAACTGGACAAAAAACAGAGCTTCACTATTCAGTGAAGAATACTGATAGAACAATTGGTGCAAAATTATCTTCTGTTATGTATCATAAATTTAAAGATACTAATATTAATGATGATCAATTGACTCTTAACTTAGAAGGTTCTGCTGGACAATCTTTAGGTGCATTTGCAGTAAAAGGGCTTAGTATTAAAGTAGAAGGTGATGCAAATGATTATGTTGGTAAAAGTTTATCTGGTGCTAAGATTATTATTAGGCCACACAAAAATAGTCGACTTAATACAAATGAAAATACTATAATTGGCAACACATGCATGTACGGATCAACAAGTGGTTCTCTGTTCGCCTCTGGACAAGCGGGGGAGAGATTTGCTGTAAGAAATTCAGGTGCCACAGCGGTAGTTGAAGGGTGTGGTTCGAATGGATGTGAATACATGACTGGAGGAAATATAATAATTTTAGGGCCAACAGGAGATAATTTTGGTGCTGGAATGACAGGAGGAATGGCTTTTGTTTATGATAATGATGAAAAATTTAAGCATAGAGTAAATGAAGAGACTCTTATTTTTGATAAAATACACAGTAAGCACTGGGAAAATGTATTAAAGGAGTTTATTGATAAACATTATAATGAAACAGGTAGTAAGCATGCAAAACGTATTCTAGATGATTGGGATACTGAAAAGCTTAAATTTATACAGATATGTCCGAAAGAAATAATTCATACCCTGGAACATCCTTTAAGAGAAGATTTAAAGAAGAGGAAAATTCAATAAGTTCTAAATCCAAAGAAAAAAATTTAATTGAAGGCGCTAGTCGTTTTGGATTTGATGAAGCAAAGATTTTAAATATTAAAAATACTCAAAATCAAAAAAAAGAATTACAGAATTTTCTCAATAAAAATTATCATGGAGAAATGAGGTGGATGGAAGATCGATCTGAGATTAGATCGAGTCCAAAAAATCTTTGGAATGAAGCAAAATCAATACTGGTTTTAGCAAGCAATTATCATTTTCGTGAAAATTCTTTATCTTTATTAAATGAAAAAGATATTGGCATTGTATCAGTTTATGCAAGAGGAAGAGATTATCACCTGACAATTAAAAAAAAATTAAAATCTCTATCAAGATGGATTGTTGATAACTATAAATGCGATGTTAAGTATTTTGTTGATACTGCTCCAATTATGGAAAAACCACTCGCTATGAAAGCAGGAATTGGTTGGCAAGGCAAGCATACGAATATTGTTTCAAAAGAATTTGGTTCTTGGTTGTTTTTGTCTTCAATTTTTTTAGATATCGATCTAAAGAGTGATAATGAAATGATTGATCACTGTGGATCTTGTCAAAGATGTATTGATATTTGTCCTACTAATGCCATTGAAAGTCCATATCAAATTAATGCAAGCAAATGCATTTCATATCTTACAATAGAACATAAATCTCATATTCCTGAATTATTTAGAAAAAAAATTGGAAATAGAGTTTATGGATGTGATGACTGCTTAGCAGTATGTCCTTGGAATAAATATGCAAAAAAAACAAACAATAAAGATTTTTTTCCTCGTAAAGAATTTAATAAACCAAAACTAAAAAGTTTTTTAAAATTAGATGATGATGGTTTTAGAAAATTATTTTCGACCACAAGTATAAAGCGTATTGGAAGAAATAGATTTTTAAGAAATGTACTTATTGCAGCCGGTAACTCGGGAGACGATAATTTTGTTGATGATATCATCCCCCTTTTAATTGATGAATCTAATCTTGTAAGAGCTATGGCTGTTTGGTCTTTGTTTCAATTATGTGACAAGAGTAAATTTAAAAAATTAAAGAATAGTTATTATCATTCAGAAAGGGACAAAGATGTGATTAAAGAATGGGAGCTTACTTAAGATCGTCTATCTTGTTTTCAATATAATCTTGTCTTGACTTTATAGACTCAAAACCATTTTTTATTACTTTTGATATTTGAAAAAGAAAAAGTAAAATTACCGTAATTAATAATAATAAGATAAATTCAATCTCCATATCACAATAAAATAATACTGAAGTGAAAAATAAAAATAGTAAAAAACAATAATTAAATTTATAGCTAATTAATATGAGGAAATTATTTATATATGGTTTTGGCTACACTGCTCAGTACCTTGTAGATCAATTTAATGATAATTTTTCTAAAATTGTTGGATATACAAGAAACAAAGAAGTTATTGCAAATGGCAATAAATTTGTTGATCTAATTGATCATTCAAATATATCTGAATGTTTATTAAATAATGATTTTACACATCTCTTAATTACAGTCCCTCCAGATGATAATGGAGACTCTTTTTATCTTAATTACCGAAATTTATTAAAAAATAAAAGTAAATTTAATTGGATAGGTTATTTATCGGCGACTAATGTTTATGGTGATCATGGAGGAGAGTTTGTAGATGAAAAATCAAAAACTTCTCCATCGACTCAAAAAGGAAAAAATAGATTGCTTGCAGAAAATCAATGGCTTTCTTACTGTAAAGATTTGAATTTTCCAATTCATATATTTAGAATAGCTGGAATTTATGGACCCAATAGAAACATAATAAAAAGAATTTATGAAAATAAAATTTTAGATATGGGTTCATCTAGTCAATTTTTTTCACGTATTCATATAGATGATCTTACGAACATACTTAAAGCTTCAATGTTTAAACCTAATCCATTTAGTATTTATAATGTAGCTGATGATTTACCATCAAGTTTAAATGATCTAATTGAATATGTATGCTCTGAGTTAAATATTTCTGTACCACTAAAAATAAATAATCAAAATGAGAATAAAAAAAGCCTTTTCTCTGAAAACAAAAAAATAGACAATAGTCTAATAAAAAAAGAATTAGGCATCGATCTTAAATACGCTAATTATTTTGAAGGATATAAGAAAATAATAAAGAGCATTAATTAAAATTATATTTTTCCATGGCAATGTTTGTATTTTCTGCCTGATCCACACGGACACGGTGAATTTCTAGGAATTTTTTTTGTAATAGGAGCATTATTTTTGCTCAATTCGTTATTAGTCTCAATGTTTTCATTAGTATTTGGATTTGGTTGAAGAACCATTCTTGAAAAGACTTTGGTGACATCAACTTTCAAACTAGATAAAAGCTCTTCAAATAGTCCAAATGCCTCATTTTTATACTCATTAAGAGGATCTCTTTGACCGTAACCCCGAAGTCCAATTGTTTGTCTTAATTGTTCAAGGTTGTTAATGTGATCCTTCCATTTATCATCTATTATTTTTAATAGAACCATTTTTTCAAGGCTGTTAATCGCATCAAGTGGTATATTGTTTACTCGCTTTTCTGAGTTTTTATTAATAATGCTATAAATTTTTTCTTTAATTTTTTCCTGATCGTCATTACTTTCGTCTATAAGTTTTTTAATGTCTAAGTTTGCCGTGAAATGACTTCTAATTTCACTCTCAAGAGACTCAATATCCCATTGGTCAATAAAAGTTTTTGGTGGTGCATAATCATCAACCAATGTATCTGCAACATCATATTGCATTTCATTAGTGATAGTAGTTATATCATTAGAGTTCATAAGCTCGAATCTTTGTTCAAAAATTATCTTTCGCTGATCATTCAACACATCATCAAATTTCAGTAATGTTTTTCTAATATCAAAATTTCTTCCTTCGACTTTTTTTTGAGCTCTCTCTAAAGCTTTAGAAATCCAGGCATGTTGAATAGATTCACCATCTTTAAGACCTAATGACTTAAGGAGAGTATCCATTTTTTCTGAACCAAAAATACGCATAAGGTCATCTTCAAGACTGAGAAAAAATTTAGTTTCTCCTGGGTCACCTTGTCTCCCAGATCTTCCTCTTAATTGATTATCAATTCTTCTACTTTCATGGCGTTCACTTCCAATAACATAGAGCCCTCCAGAATTGATAACTTGATCTTTTTTTTCAATAAATTCATTCTCAAGAGTACCTGAAATTGAATTTTCTTTTTGTAATGACCGGTTATATTCAAGATTTCCTCCAAGTTGAATATCGGTTCCTCTACCTGCCATATTTGTTGCAATAGTAACCGAGGAAGGTGATCCAGCATTTGCAATAATATCCGCTTCCTGCTCATGAAACTTTGCATTTAATACAACGTGCTTAATATTGGCTTTCTTTAATTTCTTTGAAATTGTTTCTGATTTCTCAATGCTTGTTGTTCCAATTAAAACGGGCTGAGATCTTTCGTTACATTCCTTGGTTTGTTCAATAATCGCATTATATTTTTCGTCTGCGGTCCTATAAATTTCATCTTCATTATCTATCCTTGAAATTTTAGTATTAGTTGGAACCTCAAACACAGCTAAACCATAAATATCACCAAATTCTTCTGCTTCGGTAAGAGCAGTACCAGTCATTCCAGAAATTTTATTATAAAGTCTAAAGTAGTTTTGGTATGTTATTGATGCAATTGTTTGACTTTCATTTTGAACACTTACTTTCTCTTTAGCTTCAATTGCTTGATGAAGTCCATCCCCATATCTTCTTCCTTCCATGGTTCGGCCCGTAAATTCATCAACAATAACTACTTGTCCATCCTTTATGATATAATCTCTGTCAATTTCAAAAAGTTTATGAGCTCTTAAAGCTTGATTAATATGATGTACTATTGTTACATTTTCAGCATCATATAAAGCTCCATTTTTTATAAGATTTTGTTTTTTCAAAATCTCTTCTGCTCTATCATTTCCTAGATCAGTTAAATTTGCGGTTTTTGACTTTTCATCAATTTCATAATCAGCCTGATTTAGGAAAGGAATAATCTTATCAATAGTACTATACAGAGCTGTCTTGTCTTGAGTTTCACCAGAAATGACAAGTGGAGTTCTAGACTCATCAATGAGTATACTATCGACCTCATCAACAATGCAGAAGTTATGAGGTCTTTGTACTAGGTTATTTGATTGTACTCTTAAATTATCTCTTAAATAGTCAAAGCCAAATTCATTATTCGTTCCATATGTAATATCCGAATTGTACATTTCTTGTCTGTGCTCTATTCCTGATGACTCACTCGTTAGGCAGCCAACAGTTAGACCTAAATGACGAAAGATTTTCCCCATCCACTCAGAATCTCTTCTCGCTAGATAATCATTAACAGTAACAATATGAACACCTTTTCCAGATAATGAGTTTAAAAATGCTGGCAATGTTGATACTAATGTTTTCCCTTCTCCAGTTTTCATTTCAGCAATGCCACCTTTATGAAGAATCATGCCACCAATTAACTGAACATCAAAATGTCTTTGACCTAAGGTTCTCTTTGCCGCTTCTCTTACAAGAGCAAATGATTCAATTAGAAGAGAGTCAAGTTCTTCACCATTAGAGTGCCGCTCTTTTAGTTTGGAAGCATACAGTTTTAATTCATCAGATGATTTATTCTCAAATTCTTGTTCAATGTTATTAATTTTCTCTACTTGGTGAGAAAATTCACGTAATTTTTTTGTATTGTCTTGTCCAAGAATAGTGCTTAAAAAAGAGCCTAGATTAAACATATTAAATATATTTTTGATATTATTTATTGATTAATTAAGTTTTTATACGTTGATATACTAATGTCAATTAGACTAAAAATTAAATAGAATATTTAAATTATGCCTAGAAATTTCTCTTTAAAAAAATCACCCCTTGCCCCTATTAATGAGCCTAAGTTAATGCCGGTGCAAGGTCTAAATCTTTATACATTTTCAGCTGGTCTTTATAGTAAAAATAGAGATGATATTGCAATTTTTGTATTTCCTAAAAATTCATCTGTTGCTGAAGTATTCACAAAATCATCAATAAGATCTTTTACTTTAGATTGGAATGAGAAAATTTTAAAAAATAAAAAGATTCATGCACTTTTTGTTAACTCTGGGAATGCAAATACTTTTACAGGCAATCATGGAAAACAATCAATAAGATCCATTGTTAATCAAATTAAGAAAACATATTTGATAAATGACAATAACATTTTTGTAGCCTCAACAGGTGTTATTGGTGAGAAATTTCCTATTAGTCAGGTTTTAAAAACAATTACTAAACCTCAGATGACTAAGGAATGGATGAATTCTGCAAGAGCAATTATGACTACAGATACTTTTCCAAAAGGAGTGTCCGTAACTTCAATGATTGAAGGAAAGAGGATTACAATTACTGGTATTTCTAAAGGTTCAGGCATGATTGAGCCCAATATGGCTACAATGCTAGGTTTTATATTTATCGATGCAGATTTTGGATCGGAAATTTTGAACAAACTATTAAAAGAAAATATATCTTACAGTTTTAATTCAATATCTGTAGATGGTGAAGAATCAACAAATGATACAGTCATTCTTGCTTCTACTAGAGCAATAAAATTTAAAAAACCAATTAAAAATGTCAATGATAAAAGAATTATTGATTTTAAGAAAAAATTAAAAAAAGTATTTATGAAATTATCAGAGCTCATTGTAAGAGATGGAGAAGGTGCTACTAAATTAATTGAAATTAATGTTTTAAATGCCAGAAATGAAAAAGACGCAAACACATTTGCAAAGTCAATTGCAAATTCACCTCTAGTGAAGACTGCTATACATGGCTCAGATCCTAATTGGGGAAGAATTATAATGGCTTTAGGAAAAACCTATATAAATATAAACATTAAAAAACTAAAGGTTTATTTTGGTAAATATTTAGTAATAAAAAATGGTACAGCTCACTCCAAAGTGGATGATAAAATAATTTCTAAATACTTGGGAAAAGACAATATTAAAATTACGGTTGATTTAGGCTTGGGAATTAAGTCATCTAGAATACTTACCTGTGATTTAAGTAAACAGTACATAGATATTAATGCATCATATAAGACATGAAGAATGTATTTTGTTCTTGTGGTATTTTACTAAATCAAAAAAATCAGACACTTATTCTTAGTAGAAAACATAAAGAGTTTTTAAAGTCATACTATGAGTTTCCAGGTGGAAAAGTTGAAAATAGTGAAAACTTTTATTCTGCTTTGTCTAGAGAGCTATATGAGGAGCTTGCTATTTATGTAAATGAAAATAATCTAAAGCCATTCCAGTTTATTCAACATAGGTACTCCAGATTCAATTTAATTATGCACTCATTTATTGTAAGAAAATGGTACGGTAATATATCAAGCTCAGAAAACGTGAACCATAAATGGATAAATATAAAAAAATTATCAGAGGCAAAACTTTTACCTGGCAATCAAAGTCTCATAAAATCAATAGAAAATCTCTAGCTTTCTTTCCAAGAACATGAAATTAAAATTTCAAAATTGATATTTCCATTTAAAGTTTGAATAAACTCTTTCTTAAGTTCTAAATAAAATTTTTTATTTAGAGGACGATTTGATCGCGTGAGTAAAGCGTTAGTAAAAGCCATTTTTCTCATATGGATTATAAACTGCTCTAGAGAATCATACTGATATTGAAAATTTTCTTTTTGTATCACAGTATTATTATAGCCTAATTGATTAAATAAATTTCCTATGTCTCTAATGTCAATAATAGGATGAAATCTTTGTGATATCCCATTAAAAAAACAAATTTCAATTTTATTCATAAGGTCTTTGAAATTAAATAAATTTTTTTCTGAGAAAAAAGAACACAATAGTAATCCCTCTTTTTTCAAAATTGGTTTTATATTTTTTAAGTCTATTTCAATTTTATCTCTAAAATTTAGTTCAGATAATATGATTATCAGATCAAATGAATTATTTTCTTCTAAGAATAGTTTTTTAAATGTCAGTGCTTTCACATTTTTTGATGATAATTGACTTATAATATTCTGATTATTTGAAACAATGCATAGATCGTTAAATTTAGCGCGTTGTTCATTGATAATTGATAGATAAATTTCAAAAATTAATTCATCAATGTGATTTTTTGAAGAAACAATTGATAATGACCTAGATAGTTTTTTCTTTATTATTTTATGATTAAACATTTTATTGCTTATATATATTTTTTTTTTATTATATAAGAAGCTATGTCAAACAACATAATTGTTTATTCCTCAAACTTTTGCAACTATTGTGTTCAAGCCAAAAAACTGCTTGAAAAACTGAATCTAAGTTATAATGAAATAAATATTCAAAATTTTCCTGAAAAAAGAGATGAAATGCTATTGAAATCAAATGGAAAAAGAACTGTTCCACAAATTTTTGTGAATGATCATTATGTTGGTGGTTTTGATGAATTAAACAAACTTGTTCAAAAAGGCGAATTAGATTCACTTTTATTGAATGAGTAAAAAATTTAAAGTTGCATGTATACAACTAAACACTAAGCAATGTTTAAATAGAAATTTAAATCATCTTGTAAACTATATTCATAAAGCTATCGAAAATAGAGCTGAGCTTATTATTACACCAGAAACCTCTAATATTATGTCCTTAAAGAAAAGAAATCTTTTAGACATTATAAAACGTGAGGAAGAAGATATTTTTTTAAAATCAATTAAAAAAATTTCAAAAAAAAATAAGATTTGGATTTTAATTGGATCATTAGTAATTCTGGATAAAAAAAATAAAATACGAAATCGATCTTATTTAATTAATAAATATGGAAACGTTGTTTCATTTTATGATAAAATTCATATGTTTGATGTAAAACTATCAAATCAAGAATTTTATAATGAGTCAGAAATTTTTGACTCAGGAAAAGAGATTAAAGTGGCTAATTTACCATGGGGGAAAATTGGTATGAGCATATGCTATGATTTAAGGTTCCCCAATCTATATAGAAAACTCTCACAAGCGGGATCAAAGTTTATTTCTATTCCATCAGCTTTTACAAAATACACTGGCCAAAGGCATTGGAAAATTTTGTTAAGATCAAGAGCTATTGAAAATGGTGTATATATTTTTGCGCCAGCACAATGTGGGCAAAATTCAATTAACAGATGTACTTACGGTCATAGTCTTATAATTGATCCGATGGGAAAGATTATTGCTTCAGCAAAATATAAACCAGGAATAATTTATGCAAGAGTCGATGAGAGCTTAAGTACCCAAGCAAAAAAAATGATTCCTAGTTGGAATATTGATAAGAGGTATTGAAAAATAATGAATTCATACCCATATAAATGAGATGATTGTTCTAAATATTTTATGTAATGACTGTTCTAATGAATTTGAGGGTTGGTTCGATACTTATTCTTCATGTCAAACTCAAATTAAAAAAAGTCTTGTTGAATGCACTCAATGTGGTTCCACAAATGTAAAGAAAGGCCTTTCAGCTCCTAATGTTTCATTAAATAAAAGCTCAGATATTAATAAAAAAAAAGTAATGAATGAGCTAAGATCAAAAATTAAAGATGTTCAAAGTTTTGTTGAAAAAAATGCTGAGTACGTTGGTGATAATTTTACTTACGAAGCAAGACGGATTCATTATGACAAGTTAAAAAAGAAACCAATCTATGGAACTGCTTCAAAAGAAGATGTTAAAGATTTACAAGATGAGGGAATTGATGTTTCAACAATTCCATGGATAGAAAAAAAAGAAAATTAATTTTTTTTACCTGTCACAATAAAGTTTGCTTTCATACTTTTCGACTCATTCCAACTATTTAAGAGTGGATTAAAATTTATGCCTACAGACTCTATAACTTCACAATTATTTTGAATTAGAAATGAGTAAACTTCTTCAGGAGTAAGAAATTTATTCCATTCATGTGTCCCTCTCGGTAAGAGATTGAGTATGTATTCCGCAGTATATTTTGCAAAAATAAGAGAAAATAAAGTTTTATTTAATGTAGCAACAAATATAAGCCCATTTTTATTCAATAGTTCACAACTTCTTTTTATAAATATTTTTTGATTATTTACGTGTTCCACAACTTCCATGTTTAGTATTGTGTCAAAACTTCCTTTAATACCTAACTCCTCAACTGTGGTATGGATATAATTAATATTTAGATTATTATTTTCTGCATGTATTGATGCGGCTTCGATATTTTGTTTTGATGCATCAATTCCAGTTACATTTGCACCGAGTCTTGATAATGGTTCACATAACAAGCCACCACCACATCCAATATCTAAAATTGATAACCCCTCAAGTGGTCTTTGTTTTACATTGTCAGATATGGAATAGTTTAATTTTATATTTCTGATGATAAAATCTAGCCTGGATGGATTAAATTTGTGCAAAGTTTTAAATTTACCATTAGGCTTCCACCATTCATTAGCAAGCTCAGTAAATTTCTTTACTTCTTGGGGATTTATGCTGCTGTGTTTCATTTTAAAGCCAACTTATACTTGATTAAAATACCTATATAAAGTAATCCTAAAGCAACTTAAAACTATTATAAGCTTATCAGATTATAAACTTATTTAATCGTAAACTAAAAAATGTCCACACTAGTATTAAAATTTGGGGGTACTTCTGTTGCTTCGACAGAACTAATTAAGTCAGCCGCTAAAATTGTTAAAAAAGAGTATGATAATGGTCATAATATTGCTGTTGTAGTTTCAGCTATGGCAGGAACTACAAATAATTTAATTAATTACGTTAATGATTTTCATAGCTCTAAATCCGACTCGGAAGAATTTAATACTGAATATGATGTCGTTGTTTCTTCTGGTGAACAAGTAACTTCAGGTCTAATGTCATTGGCTCTTAATGAAATTGGTGTACCTGCAATATCATGGTTAGGGTGGCAACTTCCAATAATTACAAACGGACCACATCGTAATGCTAATATAAGAAAAATTATTCCTGATAAAATTAATGAATGCTTCAAAGAAAGAAAGGTTTCTGTTTTAGCTGGATTTCAAGGTTTATCATCTGAGTCTCGTATAACTACAATTGGAAGAGGTGGATCAGATAATACTGCTGTTTTTTTAGCCTCATCATTAAAAGCGGATCGTTGCGATATTTATACAGATGTTGATGGCGTATATACATCAGATCCAAAAATGACAGGCAAAGTAAAAAAGTTAGATAAAATTTCATATGAAGAAATGATAGAAATGGCTTCTCAGGGTGCAAAAGTATTACAAACTTCTTCAGTTGAGTCAGCAATGATTGAAAACGTCAATGTACAAGTAAGATCAACATTTTCTCCTGATCAAGAAGGGACTCAAATATCTTTTGATGTGGATGAAAATCAAGCAAAAGCAGTAACAGGAGTTGCATATTCAAAAGATGAGGCAAAAATAACAATAATCGATCTGGTTGATCAGCCTGGAATTGCCGCTAAAATATTTAGATCTTTATCAAATCAATCAATAAATGTTGATATGATTGTGCAGAATAATTTCATTGAGAGAAAAAAAACAAATATGACTTTTACAGTTCCAATGTCTGACTTAAATAAATCTTTAGATGTAATTTCGTCATTGAAAAGCGAGATGAATTTTTTACAAGTTCTAAGTGAAGATAATCTGTCTAAGGTTTCGATTATAGGATCAGGAATGAGAAATCAGCCTGGTATAGCAGCAAAAATGTTTGAATGTCTATCTGCACAAGGCATTAATATAGAGGTAATATCAACTTCAGAAATTAAGGTAAGCGTTCTTATTGAAAAGTCAAAAACCAATGATGCGGTCAATGCACTACATGATGTTTTTGAATTAGATAAGCCTTAAGAAACAATTTTCTTATAAGAGAAAATTATTGATAATTTATGACATACAATACTGATAATACTTATTCACGTAGAAAAACAAAAATTGTACGCATTGGAAAATTAGAAGTTGGGGGAAACTCGCCAATTTCTGTTCAATCGATGACTAATACTATTACAGAGGATATAGATGCAACAGTTGCACAAATTGTTGATCTTGAGAATGAAGGAGTAGATATTGTTAGAGTATCATGTCCAACTGAAAAATCATCTTTAGCTCTTAAAGAAATTATTGATCAAGTTTCTGTTCCAATAGTCGCAGATATACATTTTCATTATAAGAGAGCGCTTGAAGCAGCAGACTCAGGCGCTTCATGTTTAAGGATAAATCCAGGAAATATAGGCTCTGAAAAAATAAAAGAAGTTATTTCTGCAGCTAAGTCAAATGATATAAGTATGAGGATCGGCGTAAACGCCGGATCATTATCTGAAAAAATTCTTAATAAATATAAAGAACCTTGTTCTGATGCTATGGTTGAAAGCGCATTAGAAAATATTCAACTTCTAGAAGAAAATAATTTCAATAATTTTAAGATTAGTGTTAAAGCTTCAAATATTCATACAACAGTAAAAGCATATAAAAAATTATCTGAAAAATGTGATTATCCTTTTCACCTTGGATTAACTGAGGCTGGTACATATCTGAGTGGTACAATCAAGTCTGCAATCAGCTTAGGTCAATTACTAATGGATGGAATTGGTGATACAATAAGAATCTCCCTTACAGACAATCCAGTAGAAGAAGTTAAAGTAGGTTTTGAAATACTTAAAAGTCTTGATTTAAGAACCAGGGGTGTAAAGATTGTTTCTTGTCCTTCGTGCGCAAGACAGGGTTTTCCTGTTATAGATACTGTTAAGATTTTAGAGCAAAAATTAAGTCATATTAAAGAGCCACTCACAATTTCTATTATAGGCTGTGTCGTTAATGGTCCAGGTGAGGCTCTAAAAAGTGAGATTGGTTTAACCGGTGGGGGTAAAGATACAAATATGGTTTATCTTTCTGGGGTGGCGGATCATAAAATTAATAACTCAGATATTGTCGATCACATTGTTCAATTAGTTGAGGATAAGATTTCAAGAAATGATAAAAACTGAAGAATTAAATAAATTTATTGACCGTTATAAGCTTCTTGAGGATCAATTAAATGCTTCAATAAGTGATAAAGAAGAATATATCAAAATTTCAAAAGAATATTCAGATTTAAAGCCAATTATTGAGAGTATAAGAGAATATCTAAGTATTCAAAATGAGATCTCAGATTTAAATGAGCTCATTAATGAAAATGATGAAGAAATCTCATCTATTGCAAAAAAAGAATTACAAGAATCTCAAGAAAAATTTGAAATAAGTGAAAGAAATCTCAAGGCTGCCCTAATTCCAAAAGATCCTCTCGATGAGAAGAATGTAATTCTTGAGATAAGGGCAGGTACAGGAGGTGATGAGGCCGCTTTGTTTGCAGGTGATTTATTTAGAATGTATCAAAAGTTTTCTGAAAATTTAAAATGGAAATTTGAAATCATATCTATATCTGACTCGGACCATGGGGGAATTAAAGAAAGTACAATTAAGATTTCAGGACAAAGTGTTTATTCTCTCTTGAAATATGAGTCGGGAGTTCACCGAGTTCAAAGAGTGCCTGAAACTGAATCTCAGGGTAGAATTCATACTTCTGCAGCAAGTGTAGTTGTCTTGCCAGAGGCAGATGATGTTGATATTGAGATAGAAGAAAAAGATTTAAGAGTAGATGTTTTTAGATCCAGTGGACCTGGAGGACAGTCAGTGAATACTACCGATAGCGCTGTTAGAATTACTCATTTACCCTCAGGTATTGTCGTGCAACAACAAGATGAAAAATCACAACATAAAAATAGAGCAAAAGCAATGATCGTTCTAAAAACGAGACTTTATGATTATGAGCGAAAAAAACAAGCAGATGAAAGAGCTGACAAACGCAAATCTCAGATTGGTTCTGGTGATAGATCAGAACGAATTAGAACATATAATTTTCCACAAGGAAGAGTAACTGACCATAGAATAAATTTAACACTATATAAATTAGAACAAATTTTAAATGCTGATGGTTTAGATGAAATAATTTCTAATTTAAATATTGCAGCTCAGGGAGATCAAACATGATCATTTCCGAGGCTTTAAATTATGGGACGAAGGCTCTATCTGCCTCTGGCTTTAGTCAATCAAAGTTAGATGCAAAATTATTAATAAAAAATCAATTAGATTTTAATGATGAAGATTTTATAAAATTATTAAATCACTATATATCTCAAAAAGATTTTGAGTCGTATAAGCTAAAAATTCTTAGGAGGATGAATCATGAGCCAATAGCTCATATCACTGGACAGAAAGATTTTTGGAAAAATACTTTTTCTGTTTCAAAAGATACACTTATACCAAGACCAGACTCCGAAGCTTTGGTAGAAAGTGTATTAAAATATTTACCTCAAGATGAAGGTTTTAATTTTCTTGATCTTGGTACAGGTTCTGGCTGTCTAATAATTTCAATTTTAGAAGAGTTTACGAATAGTCAAGGTACTGGTATTGATATTTCTAAAAATGCAATTTCAATCGCCAATAAAAATAAAAAAAATATTAATAATGATTTGAATCTCTCATTTTTTGTTCATGATTTTTTTACTTATGATACAAAAGGATTCAATATAATCATTTGCAATCCACCATATGTACCTAAAAATGAAATAAATGAAATCACTGAAGAGGTATTTAATTTTGAACCACATTTAGCTTTATTTCCAAAAAAAAAATACTAAAGATTGTTATAGAAGAATTATTAGCAATATTAAATTAACTAATAACAAGAATTGTTATGTATTTTTTGAAATTGATTATAGGGATCATGTCCTAGTATCTAATATATTGAAAGATAACAACTTTTCAGTCTTAGCGGCTGAAAATGATTTAACTAATAGACCTCGCTGCATTGTTGCCAAGATGAATTAATTTAATACTTGATTATTTTTATGTCTGAGACTAGTTTATCTCTGTTTACAATTTTAGATTGTACTATTTTCCAAAATTACAGGATTATTTTTCTAAAGTGAAATATAAAAAAAGAGCTCCTTTTAAAAGAGCAAACAATCATAGAAATAGCAATGAGAGCTTCGGTAATGGCTCCATGAACAATAGCTCAAGAGTTACCGGAAGTTTGTCTACTGTATTAGAGAAATATAAAAACTTGGCTAAGGATGCTACTTCTTCAGGAGACTATGTAGGAGCTGAAAATTACCTTCAACACGCTGAGCACTATAGTCGAATGATAAACGAGAGAAATGCTCGTACAAATGGAAATTCAAACGGAAAAGCTAATGGATCTCACAAAACAGATGAGACTAATGATGCAGAGTTTCCAAAAGCAAAATCAAAAGAAATAAGTGAAGAAACAGAAGAGTCTAAATCTATAAATTAGTTTCATTATTTATTTCTAAGTCTATTCTTTTCTTAACTTTTTTAAATTTCTTTAACTGGCTATCATTCAATTTAATTCCAGATGGAAGTCTCATAGTCATTGGATTTATTTTCTTATTATTAAACCAAACTTCGTAATGCAAATGAGGACCAGTAGATAAACCGGTAGAACCAACAAATCCAATTGTTTGACCTTGACGTACTTTAACACCCTTGCTCATTCCTGAGGCATATGAATTTAGATGGGCGTATGCAGTTTTATAACCATTTAAATGTTTTATTCTTATGTATTTTCCGGCAGCACCATTAGTTCCAATAACTTCAATTCGACCGGTTCCAGCAGCCATAATAGGTGTACCGGTTGGTGCAGCGAAATCTACTCCTTGATGTAATCGGTTATATCCTAGAATTGGGTGTTTTCGCATTCCATAGGCTGAAGAAAGTCTGGCTCCATTAATTGGTGTCTTCATTAAAGCTTTAGTTGCGCTTTTGCCATTTGAGTCAAAATAATCTATTAGCTCTCCTTTATCATTGGTAAAACGATATAATTCAAACGATTGATTATGGAGCCTTATTTTAGCAAAATTGATTACATCTGACTTAACGTAGTTTTGTTTTTCATCTTTGTAATAATCAAAATACAAAGTGAGTATATTTTCTTTTCTAATATCTCTCTGGAAATCAATATCAAAACTAAAGAGTTTTATGAATTCCATTATAATATTTTCTGGAATCTTTTTTGCGGTCATTGATTGATAAATACTATTGTTAACCTCAACTTCAACGAATTTTGAACTTTTAAAAATTTTTAATTCATCAACCTTTAACTTAATTTCATCTGAGACAAAATCGATATATATACTGCGCTCTTTGCTTGGGTAAATGATTATATAATCAATATCTTTTTTATCATTTATTTTACTAGAATTAATTTCGATTTTAGTTCCAATTCTGATTTTTTTTAAATCAATTTCTTTTGATACTAAATTTATTACTTTTGCTTTTTGATTATTATTCAAATTAAACTGATCAAGAAAATCTGAGAATGTTTGACCGTCTTTAATAAAATAGACCTCTTGATACTTATAAGAAATTTCAAGGGAGTCTTTACTATTAGCAAATATTAATGTTCGGTCTAAATCATTAACATTGCTTGTGTTTGAATTAATATTTTCCGAAAAATTGTAACTTAATAAAAATACACAACCGATTACACCAAGAAGAAGCATGGCAATGAATAGAGTTGTTCTTTTTTTGAAAAAAAACATCATAATTAATTTTTTGGTATACATAATTTAAAATAAAATACTAAAAAGATTATTTATTAATTTTCAAATTAATTAAGTAATTGAAAAATATAGGTTTTCTTATCACTACTTAATCCCAAATTAGAGCCATTTTTTGCGTATGTTGCTTGACTTATGGCGGTTATCCTTTAAAAAAGCTCCTCACCCTTGTTCGGTGATGCTTCTGAACTTGCGGCACATAGTCAAGTTTTTGACTTTAAAATAATAGCAATCTTATTTTTCTTTTTTTGATAAAAAGATGGGGGGATTTGTGCGCTTTTATGCTGTTGGAAAAGTAAATTGAAAGAGAAACGTGGGCGGTAATTTCGCAGTACAGAATAACCGTACACGTCTATTGGGTTATGTAATTAATTTTATGTAACACCGCCAATAATTTGTGTGCGTCATTTTTAAACTTGAGAGTTTGATCATGGCTCAGAATGAACGCTGGCGGCACGCTTAACACATGCAAGTCGAACGAGATCTTCGGATCTAGTGGCAGACGGGTGAGTAACGCGTGGGAACCTGCCCTATAGTAGAGAATAACTCGGGGAAACTCGAGCTAATACTTTATACGCCCTTTGGGGGAAAGCTTTATGCGCTATTGGATGGGCCCGCGTTAGATTAGTTTGTTGGTGAGGTAACGGCTCACCAAGGCTACGATCTATAGCTGGTCTGAGAGGATGATCAGCCACACTGGGACTGAGACACGGCCCAGACTCCTACGGGAGGCAGCAGTGGGGAATATTGGACAATGGGGGCAACCCTGATCCAGCGATGCCGCGTGAGTGATGAAGGCCCTAGGGTTGTAAAGCTCTTTTGTCAGGGAAGATAATGACGGTACCTGAAGAATAAGATCCGGCTAACTCCGTGCCAGCAGCCGCGGTAATACGGAGGGATCTAGCGTTATTCGGAATTACTGGGCGTAAAGCGAGCGTAGGCTGATTTGTAAGTTGAATGTGAAATCCCAGAGCTTAACTCTGGAACTGCATCCAAAACTACATTTCTTGAGTTTGGTAGAGGAGAGTGGAATTCCTAGTGTAGAGGTGAAATTCGTAGATATTAGGAGGAACACCAGTGGCGAAGGCGACTCTCTGGGCCAATACTGACGCTGAGGTTCGAAAGCGTGGGTAGCGAACAGGATTAGATACCCTGGTAGTCCACGCAGTAAACGATGAATGCTAGATGTTGGAAACATTAGTTTTCAGTATCGCAGCTAACGCATTAAGCATTCCGCCTGGGAAGTACGGCCGCAAGGCTAAAACTCAAATGAATTGACGGGGACCCGCACAAGCGGTGGATCATGTGGTTTAATTCGAAGCAACGCGAAGAACCTTACCGGCCCTTGACATACCAATCGCGAACTTAAGAGATTAAGTTTTTCACTTCGGGTGGATTGGATACAGGTGCTGCATGGCTGTCGTCAGCTCGTGTCGTGAGATGTTGGGTTAAGTCCCGCAACGAGCGCAACCCCTACCTTCAATTGCCAGCACGTTATGGTGGGAACTTTGAAGGAACTGCCGGTGATAAGCCGGAGGAAGGTGGGGATGACGTCAAGTCCTCATGGCCCTTACGGGCCGGGCTACACACGTGATACAATGGTAACTACAAAGAGCAGCGATGGAGCAATCTTAAGCAAATCTTCAAAAGTTACCTCAGTTCGGATTGTACTCTGCAACTCGAGTACATGAAGTTGGAATCGCTAGTAATCGTAGATCAGCGCGCTACGGTGAATACGTTCCCGGGTCTTGTACACACCGCCCGTCACACCATGGGAGTTGGTTTTACCTGAAGCTGGTTTGCTAACCGTAAGGAGGCAGCCAACCACGGTAGGATTAGCGACTGGGGTGAAGTCGTAACAAGGTAACCGTAGGGGAACCTGCGGTTGGATCACCTCCTTTCTAAGAGTTTTTTTGAGTTCTTCGGAATTTAAAAAATTTATAACTTAGTAATTATATGTGGATTACCGTCCGCGTTTCTCTTTCATTGTTTAAAACTATGAAGCCTACCGTTTTGTCGGGCTTGTAGCTCAGTTGGTTAGAGCGCACCCCTGATAAGGGTGAGGTCGGAAGTTCGAGTCTTCCCAGGCCCACCAATTTTATCGGTGGTTTCTCTTTTGGGGCTTTAGCTCAGCTGGGAGAGCACCTGCTTTGCAAGCAGGGGGTCACCGGTTCGATCCCGGTAAGCTCCACCATGTTTTAAGCTTTTCCATTTACATCGTGAAGTGACATCAATACTAAATTAATAAAATTTTTATTGAGAATTCAAATATCAAAAAGTAATGCTGCAAGAAACAATAGTTCGTTTCTTGTACATAGAATAATCAAGCGTTTAAGAGCATTTGATGGATGCCTTGGCATACACAGGCGATGAAGGACGTAGTACGTTGCGATAAGCTTCGGGGAGTGACGAACACACTTTGATCCGGAGATTTCCGAATGGGGCAACCCAACTCTTCTGAGTTATTGCTAACTGAATACATAGGTTAGTAAAGCGAACCCGGCGAACTGAAACATCTAAGTAGCCGGAGGAAAGGATATCAAACGATACTCCGTGAGTAGTGGCGAGCGAAAGCGGATCAGGCCAATGGTTAAGATTGTACAACCAGAATCACCTGGAAAGGTGAACCATAGAGAGTGATAGTCTCGTATGGGTAATGACAGTTTTAATCTTCGAGTAAGACGGGACACGTGAAATCTTGTCTGAATATGGGGGGACCACCCTCCAAGCCTAAGTACTCGTGTATGACCGATAGTGAACTAGTACCGTGAGGGAAAGGTGAAAAGAACCCCGACGAGGGGAGTGAAATAGATCCTGAAATTGAATGCTTACAAGCTGTCGAAGCCCGCAAGGGTGACGGCGTACCTTTTGTATAATGGGTCAGCGAGTTAGTTTAAAGTGCAAGCTTAAGCCGTAAGGTGTAGGCGCAGCGAAAGCGAGTCTGAATAGGGCGATAGTACTTTGGATTAAACCCGAAACCGAGTGATCTAGCCATGAGCAGGTTGAAGATAAGGTAACACTTATTGGAGGACCGAACCAGTTGACGTTGAAAAGTCTTTGGATGACTTGTGGTTAGGGGTGAAAGGCCAATCAAACTCGGATATAGCTGGTTCTCCGCGAAAACTATTTAGGTAGTGCGTCATACGAATTCCATCGGGGGTAAAGCACTGGATGGGCAAGGGGGGAGAGATCCTTACTAAGTCCAACCAAACTCTGAATACCGATGAGAAATATATGGCAGACAGACTATGGGTGCTAAGGTCCATAGTCGAGAGGAAAACAGTCCAGACCAACAGCTAAGGTCCCCAAGTTATTGTTAAGTGGGAAAGGATGTCGGACGACCAAAACAGCCAGGAGGTTGGCTTAGAAGCAGCCATCCTTTAAAGAAAGCGTAACAGCTCACTGGTCTAATTAAGTTGTCCGGCGCCGAAGATGTAACGGGGCTAAACAATACACCGAAGCTTTGGACACAATTTATTGTGTGGTAGCGGAGCGTTCCGTACGTTGTTGAAGGGAGACTCGTGAGAGCTCCTGGAGATATCGGAAGTGAGAATGCTGACATGAGTAGCGACAAAAAGAGTGAGAAACTCTTTCGCCGAAAATCCAAGGGTTCCTGCGCAAGGCTAATCCGCGCAGGTTGAGTCGGCTCCTAAGACGAGGACGAAAGTCGTAGTCGATGGGAAACAGGTTAATATTCCTGTACCGGATGAGATGTGACGGATGACGTAAATTGTATTTCCTTATAAGGATTGGAAATGCAGTGAAGTTGTTCCAGGAAATAGCCTCATCATTGAGACCGTACCCGAAACCGACACAGGTGGATAGGTAGAAGATACCAAGGCGCTTGAGAGAACTATGCTGAAGGAACTCGGCAAAATACCTCTGTAACTTCGGGAGAAGGAGGACCTATGTTTGGGCAACCAGATGTAGGTGGCACAGAAATGGGGGTAGCAACTGTTTATTAAAAACACAGGACTCTGCAAAGCCGCAAGGCGAAGTATAGGGTCTGACGCCTGCCCGGTGCCGGAAGATTAAAGTGAGTGGTGCAAGCTACAAACTGAAGTCCCGGTGAACGGCGGCCGTAACTATAACGGTCCTAAGGTAGCGAAATTCCTTGTCGGGTAAGTTCCGACCTGCACGAATGGCGTAATGATTTCCCCGCTGTCTCCAGCATAGACTCAGCGAAATTGAATTCTCCGTGAAGATGCGGAGTACCCGCGGTTAGACGGAAAGACCCCGTGCACCTTTACTATAGCTTTACATTGGTGTTAGAAATTGCATGTGTAGGATAGGTGGTAGACTTTGAAGTAAGAGCGCCAGCTCTTATGGAGTCATCCTTGAAATACCACTCTTGTAATTTTTGACATCTAACTGAGGCCCATTATCTGGGTCCAAGACAGTGTATGGTGGGTAGTTTGACTGGGGCGGTCGCCTCCCAAAAAGTAACGGAGGCGTGCGAAGGTAGGCTCAAGCTGGTCGGAAATCAGCTGTTGAGTGCAATGGCATAAGCCTGCCTGACTGCGAGACTGACAAGTCGAGCAGAGTCGAAAGACGGTCATAGTGATCCGGTGGTTCTGAGTGGAAGGGCCATCGCTCAACGGATAAAAGGTACGCCGGGGATAACAGGCTGATACCGCCCAAGAGTTCATATCGACGGCGGTGTTTGGCACCTCGATGTCGGCTCATCACATCCTGGGGCTGGAGCAGGTCCCAAGGGTTTGGCTGTTCGCCAATTAAAGTGGTACGCGAGCTGGGTTTAGAACGTCGTGAGACAGTTCGGTCCCTATCTGCCGTGGGTGTTGAAGAATTGAGAGGAGTTACTCCTAGTACGAGAGGACCGGAGTGAACGTACCTATGGTGTACCAGTTGTCGTGCCAACGGCATCGCTGGGTAGCTAAGTACGGACGGGATAACCGCTGAAAGCATCTAAGCGGGAAGCCTCCCTCGAAACGAATTCTTCCATGAGAGTCGTGGTAGACCACCACGTTGATAGGTCAGGTGTGGAAGTGCAGCAATGCATGAAGCTAACTGATACTAATAACTCGATCGGCTTGATTTTCTATGTACTAGAAATGATCTAGTCATAACAAGCAACACTTAAGATAGATGATAAATAAATTTATTAATTGGTATTGATTTCATGTTTAGTTGACTTGGTGGTTTTAGCGGAGAGGTTACACACGATCCCATTTCGAACTCGAACGTTAAGGGCTCCAGCGCCGATGGTACTGTGTCTTAAGGCACGGGAGAGTAGGACATTGCCAAGTCTACTAAACATGAAGTAATTGTCACTTTACTAACTTAATTTACAAATTATAGTATTAAAATGATTAAAATTCTTTTTTTAGGTTACTCGAAAAAAGAAACTCGTCTAATTGATTTTTTAAAATCTAATAAAAATATACAATTATCAAATTATAATAAGAAGATTAATAAAAGCTTCATAAAAAAATTTAATATTGAAAAGTTTAATTTCGTAATTTGTTTTGGCTATCGACATATTATAGACAAATCAATATTAAAAAAAATCAAGGCTCCTATTATAAACCTGCATATTGGATACCTTCCTTATAACAGAGGATCGCATCCAAATTTTTGGTCTTTTGTTGAAAATACACCATCTGGGGTAACCATTCATGAAGTTGATGAAAGAGTTGATTGTGGAAAAATAATTTATCAAAAACTTATTGATTTTAATCTAAATAAAAATCGAAATAAGCTTACCTTTGCCAATACATATGAAGTGCTTGTAAATGAAATTGAGAATCTATTTATGAATAAATTTGATAGACTTATCTCTAATAAGTATCCAAGCTTTGAGCAAATAGGTGAAGGATCATTTCATAGAAAGAATGATCTTCCAATCTTACTTAAAAGTTGGGATCAGAACGTATATGCGACAGTTAAAAAATTTCATCTTAAGAAAAAAAATACGTTGAAAAGAAATTTAGATATTATTAATCAAATAGAAAGTACTAGAAAAAATAATAATATTAATTGGATGAATATTATAAGAACATCATTGAAATCATCTTCTGATGAAACGCTAAAATTATTAAAACAAATAAATCTAGATGACAATAAAATATCTTTATTGTTTCAAAAATTTGATAATGAAAAGTAATAAAGAACTTTTTTTTATTGCTGAAATATCTGCGAATCATTGTGGAAAAAAATCTTTAGCAAAAAAGTTAATAAAATGTGCGAAAGATAATGGAGCCAGCGCAGTTAAACTACAAACATATACAGCGGACATGATGACAATTAAATCTTCAAAAAAATATTTTAAGATCAATGAAGGTTTATGGAAAGGTTATCAGTTATGGGATTTATATGATGAGGCACACACTCCATTAGAATGGCATAAAGAGCTTTTTGATTATGCCCGAAAGCTTGGAATAAAGATTTTTAGCACTCCTTTTGATGAAAGCGCAGTAGATTTTCTTGAGGACTTAAACTGCTCAATGTATAAAGTTGCATCTTTTGAAATGACAGATTTGCCATTAATTCGAAGAATTGCAAAAACAGATAAACCTATGATTATATCAACTGGCATGGCCTCTTTAAAAGAGATAGAAGAAACATATAATTATGCCAGGAAGTGTGGTGCAAAAGATATTTCATTACTCTATTGTGTTAGTAAATATCCAGCAGATATAAAAGATTTTAATATTAACAATATAAAAATTTTGAGAGAAAAGTTTAATTGCAAGGTTGGCTTATCTGATCATTCTAAAGATGATAATATAGCTAGAGCTGCAATTGCTGCAGGAGCTGAGATTATAGAAAAACATATAGCCTTAAATCATCAAGTTGATGGCCTAGACATAAAATTTTCATTGAAAGGTAATGAAATCAAAAGATTCATAGGTGTAATTAATGAAACATATAGAATTTTGGGTAAGAAAACTTTTTATAGACAAAAATCAGAGGATAAAAGTAAGATTTTTAGAAGATCAATATTTGTTGTTAGAGATATTAAAAAAGGAGAAAAATTTTCAAAAAGAAATATTCGAAGGATTCGTCCTGGTAATGGCTTAAGTCCACGGTTCTATGACAGCTTAATAGGTAAGAAATGTCCAATAAATATTTCTAAAGGTGAACCATTAAGAAAAAATATTTTTAATAAGATGAAGATTATATGACAAAAAAAAATATTGTTGTAATTGGTGCTGGATATGTAGGGCTTTCGCTCGCTAGTTTAATCTCATTAAAACATAATGTTTTTTGTTACGATAAAGATTTAATAAAAGTTAATAAAATAAATAAAAAAATATTACCAATAAAAGATGACGAAGTTGAAAAAATTTTTAAGAAACGAAATTTTAGCCTTAAAGCCACAGCAAATCCCAAGGAATGTCTTAATAATGCAGAAATTGTGATTATATCTACACCTACCGATTATAATGTACATACAGGTCAATTTGATACCTCTACTATTGAGGAGTCATTAAAAATGACACTTGATTTAAATAAAAAAGTCTTAATTTTAATAAAATCTACAATACCGATTGGGTATACTGAAAAACTAAAAATTAAATTTCAATATAATAGAATTATTTTTTCTCCTGAGTTTCTTAGAGAAGGAAAAGCAGCGTATGATAACTTATTTCCATCGAGAATTGTAGTTGGAGATAAAAGTGAAGATGGAGTGATTATTAAAGACCTTTTATTAAGCATTGCTAATAAAAAGAAAAGAGACATTGAATGTTACTTGACTGAGTCAGCTGAAGCAGAAGCAATTAAATTATTTTCAAATACATTTCTTGCTATGAGGGTTTCATATTTTAATGAACTAGATAGTTTTTGTGAAAAATTCAATCTTAATACACAAAGTGTTATTGAAGGTGTGTGTGGTGATGACAGAATTGGTAATTTTTATAATAATCCTTCTTTTGGTTATGGTGGGTATTGTTTACCAAAAGATTCTAAACAATTATTAGCAAACTTCAATAATGTGCCAAATAGAATAATTAAAGCTGTAGTTGAATCAAATAAAACGAGAAAAAAATTTATTTTGAAATCAATTCTATCTAAAAAACCAAAAATAGTTGGAATTTTTAGAATTGTTATGAAGAATGGTTCTGACAATTATAGAGAGAGTGCAATTATTGAAATAATCCAAGCTTTGAAAAAGAAAAAAATTAAAATAATAATTTATGAACCTTCTATTAAGAATATTTTTTTTGATGAAGTCAAAGTTATCAATGATATAGATAAATTTATAAAGAATTCAGATATTATCTTGGCTAATCGAAATTCTAAAATCTTAAAATCTGCAAAAAATAAAGTTTATACAAGAGATTTATTTAACAGAGACTAAGTGAGTTCTGTTTATATTAATTAAAAGTATAAAATATAAAATTAAAAAAATATGAAAATAATAAGACAGTCAAAATCAAGAAAATTATTATCAAGAATTTTAGATATCTATAATATTTTACTATTAAAAATAATTAATTTTTTAAATGGAAGAATTATAAGTAAATTAAATGGTAATAATAAAAATATCTTATTTAATATTCAATATTTACAAAGATACTCTATTATAGAATTAATTTATGCTAATTATTTAAAACATAAAGGCTTTAATGTTTTGGGTATGGTTTGCGCAGGCTATGATTACTGTGAGCAGGAAAAAATTTTCATAGAAAAGCCAAATTGCTCTCAATGTAGGGCAAATACTTTTAAATTTTTGAAAGCAATTGATATTGAATCCATTGATTTAAAAAACCACATAGTAGAAGAGAAAGAGCCATGTTTAGGTAATAAGCTCTTTGATAAAAAAATTAAGAAAACAAATTACCCACTTGGTAAAACTGCTTATTGGAATTGGTTACATTATTCAAATGGATATATAAACTCAGATAAGTACAAAAATAGCAACAAGAAACTTGATGATATAAATAAATGTACTTTAGGATCATATCAGACTATTCGTTCTGCTTTATACCATTATAGACCAGTATCAGTATTAACGTGTAACGGTATATTTGCACAAACCTATCCAGTATATTTTTTTAGAAATTTATTAAATTATTCCTGTATAACTTGGGAACACTTCTTTAAAGGAGATAATCTTGTCTTTCTTAAAAACACGTTGTCAATGAATTTAAATATTGATAATTATTGGCCATCGATTTCAAAATCCAAAATTTCTCAAACTGACTTAGAACTAGTTACGAATAATTTTCAGTTACAATCATCTGGTTCTAAATTACCCTTTGATTTTAAAGAGTCACATAAGATAAAAGATAATGACAAAATTATAAAAGAATTGAATTTAGACTCTAAAAAAATGATATTCTCAATATTTTGTAATGTTTCATGGGACTCGCCAGCTTTCCATCATGGAGTTGGCAATTTAGATTTCTTTGAAACATTAGTTTATATAGTTAGAAATGCCGAAAAGTATCCTAATATTCAATTTATAATAAGGTCACACCCAGCTGAAGGAAATATGAAAAAAGAACTTTATTATTTTAATACCTCAATTTCAATAGCTGATGCTATTTGTCAGGTTTTTAACAAATTACCCAAAAATATTTTTTTGGTTGATAGTGGTAGAAAAATATCAAGTTATTCTATTTGTAATATGTCAGACGAATGTATGTTTTTTTCTTCAACGTTGGGATTTGAGATGGCATTTAGAGGGTATAAAATTACTTCGCTTGGAGGAAAAGCCTACTATGCAAATAAAGGTTTTAGTAATGACTTAAAATTAGAATCTGACTTACAATCATTTTTTGACAATGCTGAAAAAAAATTTAAAGTTAATGGCAAAAGAGGTAAAATGCAAAAGCTTAGTGAAGAAGAAATTAATAAAGTGATAATACTTTCTCATTATTTACAAAAGACATATTCAACTCTAAAGATTGTAAAAAGAGGTATAATTAATTTGAATTATAATAATTTTAAATCTTATCATAAGTTTTCAGAAAATTTATATAACTATCAATTTAAAGATGGGACACCATTTGATCTCGATTCGTAAGGTTGCACTAATTATGAACGAAAATAATTATGCTGGGCGAGAGTACTTATCTAAGCTCAAAGATTTTAATATTGATGTGATCTGTATTGGATCATTCCCTGAGCTTTCTGAAATCGAAGAGGAAAGATGTAAGGGTCTTTGGAAACCAATTCCTCAGTCAAATCTAGAGCCTTTCTTTGACTTTTATTATTTTGATAGTCTTAAATCTGAGACCTTGCAAAAGTTTATAAGCAACAAAAACTATTTCCTTGGTATACAGGGAGGTACTGCAATTATTGATGAAAAATTAATAGATTTTTTTCAATTAGGGATAATTAATTTTCATCCAGGTGACCTTCCAAATTATCGAGGTTGTAGTGCGCCTGAGTGGCAACTTTTAGCCAGAAAAGATATCATATGTACCGCTCATAGACTTACTAATGACATTGATGCTGGGCCAATTATTTCTAAAAAGCATCTAAATGTTAATTTAGATTCTTACCATGAGTTTAGATCGTCTATATATCCTGAAATTGCAATTTTTGTTCATGAAATATTATCTAAGTCCCTTTCAGATGAACAGTTTATACTTAATTCTATACCTCAAGACGAAACAAAAGCAAAATACTGGCCATATCATGGCAAAGAAAACTTAAAAAATATTTATCAAATATTTAATCCTAAAAACATATGAAAAATAATTTAGCAATTTTTGGTGGTGTTCCAAGCTATTCAACACCATTTGAAGAGAGAAAAATAATTGGTAAAAATGAGACAGATGGAGCTCTTAAAGTTTTAAATTCTCAGCTTTTGTCTGGTTTTATCGGTGGACCAGGCAAGTTTTTCGATGGTGGTCATGAAATTAAAAATATGGAAAAAAAATGGAACGAAGAGTTTGGAAGTACTTTTTCGATAAGTACAAATTCCTGGACAACCGGTCTTCAAACTATCATACAATCGTTAAATTTTGATCCAGGAGATGAAGTTATTGTGCCTCCGTATACTATGTCTGCCTGTGCCAGCACTATAATATTAAATGGATGTATCCCTGTATTTGCAGATATTCACCCAAGAAGACTTACATTAGATCCACAGTCAATTGAAGCTTGTATTACTTCAAGAACTAGAGCGATTATGGTAGTTCACTTATTAGGCTGCCCTGCGGAGATGGACAAAATTTGTGAAATAGCAAATAAAAATGACCTAATAGTTATTGAGGACGGAGCACAGTCCCCGGGTGCAATGTTTAAAGGTAAGAATGTTTGTAACATTGGAGATATTGGTGGATTTAGTTTTAATTTTCATAAACATCTTCATTGTGGTGAGGGAGGGCTAATAACTACAAATAACCCTAAACTTGCTGAAAAATGTAGACTAATAAGAAATCATGGGGAGAACTTGGCAGATGATCTTGAGGAAGGAATGTTGAATAATATATTTGGTAGTAATTTTAGATTAACAGAATTGCAAGCTGCGATAGTATCTCCTCAAATAGAAAATATCAAAAATATAGTTACAATAAGAAATAAAAATGTAGATTTTTTAAAAGAAAGGCTTTCAGGCATACCAGGAATAGAATTTCAAAATATTGAAAGTGAAAGTTTACATTCTCATTACATGATGCCAATATTTGTCGATGAAGATATTCTTGAAATTAAGCGTAATGTATTTTTAAGAGCTATTAATGCAGAACTGCCGATACCATCAACATGGGACACTAACCCTTTAGCAGAAGGTTATGTTAAGCCGTTATACATTAATAAGTTATACCAAAGAAAAATTGGTCAAGGTCGTAATAATTTCCCTTTTAATCAGACGAAAAGAGAATATCCTAATGGTCTTTGCCCAGTTACTGAAAATCTTTATCAGAAGGAACTATTATTAACACCTCTTATTCATGAATTTATATCAAGAAAGTCATTAGAAGCTTTCGCAAATGCGTTTGAGAAAGTTTTAGAAAATATAGATAGCTTAAAAAGTTTAAAAGTAGATAAAGATATTTTGGATCCAATTGAGGTAATCAATAATAATAAATCAATCAAATAGTTTAAGCATAGTATTTTCAAATTTATCTTTACTGCCCAAAAAAGTAATTTTTTTTAATTCTATATTTTTAAATATTTCTAAATAATTATTAATATTATAATCAAACATTGCTAAATTTTTAGAAAATATAGTATAGCTTTCTAAAAATCTTTGGGTACTAATTTCCATTCCATTGTAAAGTGAAATTGTAGGTATTTTCTGTAAATATGTATTTAATAAACGAGTAGTAAATAGTAGAGTTGCAAGTTTCGGTAAGACTTTTCTTTTTTCAAATTCAGAGGCATAAACAATATTTATATTGGATTTTTTATTAATGAATCTATCAAACTTACTTGTATTTTCTTCGGGATGTAGAATTATATTAATTGGATTTAATTTTAAATCATAGCGATTTAAGCTATTGATTGTCTGCTCAACAAGATCATATTCATTAAATATAGTATTTCCAAAATATTTAGATACTGGTTGAGAGTAAATAGCTATACCACTACGAGAATTATTTAATGATTTATTAATTTCGACACTTTCTAAATCTGAGTGACCTACATCATAAATTTTTAAGTTTTTGGGTAATGGTATTTTTATGAATTCACTCAATTCTAAATCTGGAACCAATAAAAAACTTCCAATCATTTCAATTTGATGTCTGTAATTTTCACATTTTTTTTCTATGTTTATCCAACTATCAATATAACTTCCAAATTTAATACTATTTTTT
>CACIBF010000003.1 GCA_902584815.1 uncultured Pelagibacteraceae bacterium | reverse complement strand
AAAGTGATAAATAAATATGAATTTGATGAATTTAAGTATGATTTTTACTCAAATGTAACATCAGAACAATGTTCAAATATAGAAACACCTGATCTACTGGTTAGACAAATAGTTAGTAGGGTTAGATGGAGGGAGATCATTGAGAATATGATTAAAAATGGCATTTCTACTTTTATAGAGGTTGGCCCAGGTAACGTATTATCTAATTTGGTGAAACGGATCAACAAATCTAGCAATACTTTATCAATAAGTAAGGTAGAAGATTTAGAAAAATTGAATACAATAGATCTCAGATGAAAAACGTATTAATCACAGGGGCTACTGGTGGAATTGGATCTGCAATTTTAGATATTTTTTATAAAAATGGATTTAATATTATCGCCTCTGGAACAAACGAAGATAAGCTAAAGAAATTGCAGGACAAATATTCTGAGCGAGTCTCGACAATAAAATGTGATCTATCAGACGAAAATCAAATTAATCATTTAGTGAGTCAGGCACAAGCAAGCTGCGATAGCATTGACATACTCATAAATAATGCAGGGATTACAAAAGATAATGTTTTTTTAAGAATGCAAAAAAATCAATGGGATGATGTGATAAACGTGAATTTAAATTCTAATTTTTTTCTCACTAAGCTATTAATTAAGGGAATGATAAAGAAAAGGTGGGGCCGTATTGTTAATATCACTTCAGTTGTAGCTAAGATGGGTAATGCAGGCCAAGCAAATTATGTTGCTTCAAAATCAGCTATTGAAGGCTTTTCTCGAACTCTTGCGCAAGAAGTTGCATCAAGAAATATTACTATTAATTGTGTCGCCCCCGGTTTTGTTGATACAGATATACTGAGTACTATTGAACCCGAAAAACTTAAAGATATGACCAAAAATATACCTGTGGGTAGAATTGGTACTCCAGAAGATGTTTCAAATGCAGTTTTCTTTTTATCTTCTGAAGAATCATCTTATATTACTGGTCAAGTTATTCATGTTAATGGTGGCTTGACAATGTGACGATTACTATTAATAACAAGAAAAATTATTAACAGGAGATGTTATGAGCGAGATTGCAGATAAAGTAAAAAATATAATAGCTGAGCATTTAGGAATAGATGATTTAGGAAAATTAACAAATGATGCCAAATTTATTGATGATTTAGGCGCTGATAGTTTAGATACTGTTGAGTTAGTTATGGCCTTTGAAGAAGCTTTTGATGTAGAAATTCCAGATGAAAAAGCTGAAACAATTTTAACCGTTGGTGATGCTATAGCTCATCTTGAAGCAAAGTAGCTCCAATAAACATTTTTTTCTTTCATGAATCGTGTAGTAGTCACAGGTATGGGGATAGTTTCTCCTCTTGGATGCGGTGTTTCACATAATTGGTCCTCACTTATAAGTGGAATATCTGGCGCAAGCAAAATCACCTTATTTGATCCTGAAAATTATAAATGCAAAGTTGCTTGTGAAGTACCATTAGGTGATGGATCAAATGGGACTTTTAATGCAGAGCAATGGATTCCAAAAAAAGATATAAAAAAATATGATGAATTTATCCAATTTTCTTTAGCTGCTTGCGAGCAAGCATTTGTGCAAAGTGGTCTTACCATAAATGAAAAAGAAATAGCAGAAAGATCTGGCTGTATTATAGGATCTGGTATTGGAGGCTTACCAGGAATTGAGAAAAATGTGATCAATTTCCATTCTAATAATTCAAAGGTAAGTCCATTTTTTATTACAGGTAGATTAATAAATATGGCAGCAGGTTTTGCCTCAATTAAATATAATTTACAAGGTACCAACTATTCAACTGTTTCAGCTTGTGCTTCAGGAGCGCATGCAATAGGTGAATCTCTTCGTCTAATTCAACGTGGTGAAGCCGATGTAATGGTTACAGGTGGTTCAGAAGCAACAATATGTCCAATAGGAATTGAAGGATTCACTTCTTGCAGAGCATTAAGCACTAATTTTAATGATGACCCAGAAAAAGCATCAAGACCATTTGATGAATCGAGAGACGGTTTTGTAATGGGTGAAGGAGCTGGAATACTGATACTAGAAGAAATGGAATTTGCTAAGAGAAGGAATGCAAATATACTATGTGAAATTATTGGATACGGATCATCAGCTGATGCATTTCATTATACTTTACCTGAGCCTACAGGAGATGGAGCTTATAGAGCCATGGAAAATGCATTGAACGATGCAAAATTAGATGCAAGTCAAATTTCATATATAAATGCCCATGGAACTTCAACTCCTGCAGGTGATCAAGTTGAAATTAGTGCAGTAGATAAATTATTCTCAAACTGTGATAAGAGGATACAAATGTCATCTACAAAATCACAAATAGGCCATTTGCTTGGGGCAGCAGGTGCAGTAGAGGCAATTTATTCAATCTGTTCAATCAATGAAGGTGTAGTGCCATTTAATAAAAATCTTGATAATCCATGTAGCCATGAGAATATTGACTTAATTAGAAATGAAGCTAGAGAGACAAAATTAGAAAATATTATTTCAAATTCTTTTGGTTTTGGTGGAACGAATGTGTCTATTATATTCACAAAATTTGATAAACAATAATGTATAAATGAATGATGAAAATTTAAACCATGAACCACTGCTTATTGTAGTATCGTCACCATCTGGAGCTGGCAAAACTTCTGTTTGTAGAAAATTACTTGAAAATAATGACAATATTCAAATCTCAATTTCAGCAACAACACGTAAACCACGAAAAAATGAAGTTGATGGTATTGACTATAATTTTATATCCAGAGACGATTTTCAGAATAAAATAAAAAATAATGAATTTTTGGAATATGCTGAAGTGTTTGATAACTTTTATGGTTCATTAAGTAAGGATGTTGAAAAGATTACTAAATCTAAAAAAGATGTTTTATTTGATATAGATTGGCAAGGTACTCAACAACTGTATCAGTCAAAACCAAGTAATCTAGTTTCAATATTTATATTGCCACCATCTAAAGATGAAATAGAGAATAGATTAAGACAAAGAAAAGTTGATTCAGGTGATGATGAATCGATCATTAATAAAAGAATGTCTAAATTTAAAGATGAGATAAGTCATTGGGTTGAGTATGATTATGTGGTTATTAACAATAAGCTAAAAACATGTGTAGATGAGATTTTAAATATAATATATGTTGAGCGAAAAAAACGTCGTAGGCAATTAAATTTAGTTAATAAAGTAAGAGAGCTCACTTCATAAGTTTTGCTAATTTGCAATATTCTGTAACACTTAAATTTTCAGGCCTAAGATCAGAATTGATTGAAAGCTGATCTAAATATTGAATATATGACGATAGTGTTGTTTTAATTTTCTTTCTTCTTTGACTGAATGCATTTCTAACAATTATTTCTAGATTTTTAATATCCATATCTATGTTTTTACTATGAGGAGTAAACTCTAAGACTATTCCATCTACTTTGGGTTCTGGGCTAAATATTTTAGATTTTGCAACAAGTAATTTTTTTATTTTGCATCGCGATTGTGTAATAACTGATAATCTTCCATATTGTTTAGAGCCATGAGGAGCTAAAATACGTTCACCAACTTCTTTCTGAAACATAAGATACATTTTTCTATAGAGCGGAGGCCAATTATTAAGTGAAATCCAATTTATCAGTAAATTGCTTGAAATATTAAATGGTAAATTACCAACTATTATTGAATTTTTTTTTATAATCTTATTATAGTCTATTTTGAGAGCATCATCATGAATGACTTTGAGATTTTTAAATTCTTTAGAAAAGATTTTTAAATTATTAATTAATCTATCATCTTTTTCAATTACTAATATTTGTTTAATTTCTTTTTTGATTAACTCTTTTGTTAATGCTCCTTTACCAGGACCAATTTCAATAATTAATGAATTATTATCAGTAATAATTAATGATGAAAGTTTTTGCAGAAAATTCTCATCAGTAATAAAATTTTGACCAAGAGATTTTTTTGCAATTAATTTATCTTTTTTCAATATTTGCCTCAGCTCTTAGGTCTCTTAAATATTTATCGGATTTAAGCTGTACTTGTTTATTTGTGAGTATTCTTTTAGCAAGTTCTGGTGACAGTGACTCATCGTTTTTTAAAAGTTCACTTATTTCTGAATCAGAAATTGATATTGTGTGAAGAAAAAGTCCTGCAGTTAACTGCTCCCAAGCAATTGAAGTATTTATTTTTTCTCTTAAAACATCTATGTCAAGGTTATTGCTTCTAATTATTTCATAAACTTTATCTTTATCTAGCATCTTTGATTGAAAATAATAATTCTCATAGTTCTCTTTGTTCTCATCTTCAATTTTAATATCATAATCATTTATCTTATCTTGTTGAATCTTCATATCAATTAACTCATTAACTGTTTTATTATATAAGAAATCGCCATTTTCAGCTGTTACATTAATATTATCTAAAATTGAGTTGATCGCAAAATGTTGAGCAATATCATAATTAGTAATTATTTTATCATTAACTAAAATTTCTATTTTATGAGTTGATTGATTGGCAAAGACAATAGAACAGAAATGACAAAATATTATTATTAGAGTGAAAAAATTTATCTTTTTATAATAGATCATATTTGTGGACCAAATGTTTTGGATTTTCCAAAAGACTTACTACTTCCAAAAGGTTTAAGTGTTATTAAAAGGCTTAATCCTTTAGTATCTTCGATATCTTTAAACTTAGTTAAATCTCTATAGTATTTGAAATCAATCGCAAGACAATCATTTTCATAAAACAAACCAGTCTCATATCCAATATTTAAATTTGAATTTAAATCTCTTTTTCCTGAAAAAATGAAATTTAAGTCTTTGCTTAACTCGAATCTAGATGCTAATCCAAGTTGCTCAGAAGCAGTTGCAAATTTATTTGATACATAATCATACTCAGCCTTTAAAGTAAAATTTTCAAAAAAAATAGAAGATGTAATATTTGATTTGTTAATACTATATACTTCACGATCAACAATAAATTCTGCATTAGTGTATATGTTCTTATCAAAATTGATAAATAATGATGTCATGATATCAGATATCTCGTCAGAAGAGTCAGATTTTTCTTTATTAAATTTAATTGATTGGCCAATAATTAAGTTTCCATCATATTTATCTTTATAATCAACAAACCACTCTGCACCATAGTTTATCCTTGGCCCACTCTCCCACTCAGAAAGACTTGAAGATCTATTTCTGGAAAAAATGTTTGAATTATTTACTTCCAATGAATCTGTGTAATTATTATATGGAGCTAAAATTGGCATCAAAATTGGTTTTAGAACTTGAGAGGTATCAGTATTTATTTTTTTTAATGGATAGGAGATTGTTGTTCCAATTTGAGGAAATATTCTTAGCTGGCTTATATCATTATTTGAGTTTTCATTCTCAATAGCATGATAAATTAGTCTAGTGTCAAAAAAATTATCAAATACATAGCCTCTTCTAGTATCAATTTCTTGATTATCTATTTTTATTTCAGATGAAATACTTGTTTTTGTATTTTTATTTAATGATTTAAGCCTAAGTATCTCATTTTTAATGTTTATATTTGCCTGAATCTTAGGAAGCTTTAAGTCTGATATATTATAAGTTAGCTTTGGATATAGATATTCCCATTGATTGGAGCCTGATAAAGATAAATGCTTATATGACTTTGTTTCAAATAAAAAATCATTTCCACTAATTGTATCTGATATTGTAATTCCACTAATCAAAACATCTATCTCATTAATTTGATTTTTCCTCATATAAGTATCATTATTTGAGGATTGCACATAAATATCAAATTTATCTAAATTGCTCTCTAATTCTGTATTAGCAAAAATATAGTGCTTAGTGCCCTCTTTATCACTATTGTCATTTATATTTGTTTCAATATTAAAAATTCCATTTTTATTTAAGAGTCTGAATTCTGTAGTTAGATAATTTGTTGCAGTAGATTGAAAGGTTGGAGTAAATGTAATGTCTTTATTTCCTGATATATTATAAAAATATGGGATACTTATTAATTGACCAAGCTTATCATCTGATTGAAAGCTTGGTGGAAGTAGTCCAGATCTTTTATTTACTGTAGGATCAGGATGAGAAAAATATGGAGTGTAAAGAATCGGAATATTTAATATGTATAAAGTGCTATGATCATAGTGCATCGTTTTTGTTTTTTCATCATGATAAACAGTCTTCGCTTTTAACTTCCATCCAGGACAATTCTCTATGAGGTAATTCTTCTCAAGGCAGGGAGTATACTGACTATTTTTGATTACATTTATACCATCCTGTCTCTTTAATACACTTCCTACTACCCTTGATCCGTCTTTTAGTCTTATTTTTACATTTCTAGTAGAAGCAGTAGAGAAATCTTCATTGGACTTAACTTTATCAGAGTAATATTTATTATGATATTTATCATGTATTGTGACGTTATCAATTGCTTCAAAAGTTTTCTTATCTTTATAAAAAATTACTTTATCTGAATTAATTATTAATTGTTTATTTTTAATTAATACATCACCCGAAGCATTAATAATATCATTTTCTTTATCAAGTAAAATTCTTTCAGCCGAAATATCAATTTCATTATTTGCTTTTGCAAATAAAATTGTTATTAAGAAAATAAAATTTATTAATAAATAAATTATAGTAATTTTTTTAAAAGTTATCGATATCATTTATTAAATTTATTTGGCAAAAGAATTATAAATAATGACAAACATGACAATAAAACTGGTACAACAATTTTTGAGATTAATGGATTTAATTGAGAGGACATTGATAAAGCATTAAATAAATTTGAAAGAAAATAATATATAAATATAGTACATATAGATACTATCAAAAGACCATAAATTTTATCATTATGATTAATTTTCATCGTCAGAGAATTTGCTAAAAATACTAAACTTAATACAAGCATAGGCATCAGAAGCAAACTATAATATTGTAACTTATGATCAACTGCTGAATATCCCAATTTTTCTATAAGTTTAATGAATTCACTCAATTGATATATTGAAATGTTTTCGGGTGATAATAAGCTATTTGAAATATCTTGAAATTTTATAGTTGTTTTATAGATTAATTGTTCGTGAAATGTAGATTCAGAATATCTTGGGTATTCAGTTACGTTATAAAGAATCCAGTAGCCATTTTCTAATTTTGCTTTTTTGCCATTTAATCTTCCTGTAAAGGATCCTTTTTGATTATACTCTAAGATCATGAAATTATTCAATATTTCACCTTCTTGCTCTATAGTTTTAGAGTTAAGAATGCTTGAAACTTTCTTTTCATCGTTATCTTGTTTAAGCCATACTCCATTTTTTGAAATTGATGCAAACTTATCTGTTTTTTTTATATAGGAATAATTTAATTCATCGTATTTAGAGTGAAAAATTGCAACAAGAGGGTTAATCGTAAGAACAAATAAAATAGAAATAACCAAAAACAGAATCGATGGTGAAATTAAAAGAGATTTATTGGTCATACCAGATGATTTAAAAATAGTATATTCAGATGTCCTAATTAATTTTACAGTTGTAAAAATACAGGAAAAAAAAATAATAATTGGAATTGTCTCATAGATTAAAGATGGAAAATTGTAGAGACTTAATTCAAAAATGACACTGGTTGGCACATCTTTTGTGGCTCCCTTTCTAAAGTTTTCTATCAAATCTCCAGTAAAAGTTAGTAAAGAGAAGATAAAAAGAATTATAAAGAATCCAATAAGATAATTTTTATATAAATATAAATTTATTTTCGAAAACATTAAATGAAAGACCTAAATCGATGATAAACGTTTTTTTCAGTATATAAAATAACTAGAATAATCATTATTAATACAATTGGAAAAAAATAATTAAAGTACACTAAATCATTTTTTGTAATTAACATATTTGACATAGTTATCTCAAAAAACTTGATAAATAATGCTATCATAGAAATGAATATTATTGGCAACGTCCATTTTGAGTCTGGTTTTCTAACCATTTTAAACGTAATTAAGGGCAGGATTGCCAATATAAATATATATATAGGATTAATTAATCTATTTTGAAAAACAGCAAATTCTTCAGTGTCATTTTTATTATTCATTATCTTCATAATTAAATCTTTAGAAGACATTTCATCTGGGTATATATCTTTTATGCCCTTTTCATAATATGGAGTTAAGTCCAATTCATAGAACTCAAATTGAATTTCTGAAATTTCTCCATTTTCTTTATTTAAAATTTGCATGAATCCATTTAATAGAACTAAATAACTTTTATTATCAATTTTCTTAAATTCACCTTTTTCAGCAATATAAGTAATTGGCTTTAATTGATTTTTATCATCTTGAATAAGTAATCCTGAGAATTTTTCACTTTTAATGTCTTGAATAAATATTGTTAGATTTTTTACAGGACTGATGAATTTTTTTTCTTTAAGTATATTATAGTCAACACCTCCTGATCTAATGTCAGTAATTTTATTTCTTAACTCAAGTGAAGAACTCGGTATTACAATAATTGTAAGAACGAGCTGAAGAATGAATAGAAATGATGAGAATATAAGTATTGGTTTTAACAAGATATTTCTATTTGATCTGCCTGCGGACCAGTAAATCAGCAGTTCACTGTCTTCTCTCATTCTATTTAAAATGTATATAATTGAAATAAATAGAGATATTGGAATGGTGATATTAGCTATTTTGGGAATTAATAAAATGATATAAAAAAAATAATCTGATGCTGCAACATTTTCAGATGTAAATAAATCTAAATATCTGAGAGCCTGACTTAACCATGCAATAGATGTTACGATTATTGAAATAAACAGAAAACTTGAAGTAATCTCTTTAATTACGTATAGTGTTGATCTTGACATAGCTAATTTGTCAATTATATCAATATTTTGTCAAAGGTATATAATACAATGGATTTTCAGTTTAAATCAATAGCGGTTGAAAAAGAGCATATTGGAATTGCTTTTTGTGATTCCAAATTAAGATTATTAGGATATGCCAAAAAACTAGACCAATTATCAAAAAAACACATTTCTAATCAGCTCAAATCTGACCTATCTTTTCAAAAAAGAAGCTCAAAGCTATTTGATTATTGTGTCATCCATAATCCAAGCAACTTAAAGTTATCAAAATTATATATATTTAAGCTTAAGGACTATGCAAATTTTTCTATTCGTGATTTTCAAGTCTTAGGAGGTCATTTAGCATCTTTGATTTCATTTTATCGAGAAGAGAAGGTTGGCATATATCCTGACGGTGTCATTTCGAAAAAGGTTAGCTTCATTAATGGTATTTCGGAAATGTTAATAGGATCTTTATTAGCCAGCTATAAATTCAACAAGTACAAAAAGATTAATGACAAAAAAGACAAAATAAAGAAATCCTCAAAAGTTAAGATTTATTCTTCCAGTTATTCTAGACTAGAAAAAAACTATATTAATGTTGAAGCTGTTTCAGAAGGCACAACTCTTACAAGAAACCTAGTTACTGAACCACCAAATGTAATGACTCCTCCAGAAATTGCAAAAAACGCTGAGTCGTTAGAAAAAATTGGAATTAAGGTAACCATTCTTGGTGAAAAAGAAATGACAAAATTGGGAATGGGATCACTTCTTAGTGTTGGCCGTGCAAGTGAACATGAATCTAAGTTAGCTATAATGGAATGGAAAGGACATAAAAATAAAAAGAAAAAACCAATTGCCTTCATAGGTAAAGGTGTTTCTTTTGATACAGGAGGAGTTTCACTTAAGCCTTCAAATGGAATGGAGGAAATGAAATATGATATGGGCGGCTCTGGTGTTGTTATCGGTTTAATGAAGACTTTGGCTTTGAGAAAAGCGAAAGTAAATGCCATTGGAGTTATTGGACTCGTAGAAAATCATATAGGAAATATGGCTACAAGACCAAGTGATGTTGTAAAATCTTATTCTGGTCAAACTATTGAAGTTCTTAATACTGATGCTGAAGGAAGATTAGTTCTTGCTGATGCACTTTGGTATACACAAGAACAGTACAAACCTGAACTCATGGTTGATCTTGCTACATTAACTGGCGCAATAGTAATTGCGCTTGGTAATGAATATGCAGGAATATTCTCTAATAATGACAAGTTGAGTAAGCAATTAGAAGATGCTGGTAAAATTGAAGATGAAAAGTTATGGAGATTTCCATTACATGAAAACTTCGATAAAATGATAAACTCACCAATAGCCGATATGCAAAATATTTCATATGGTAGAGGTGCTGGATCAATAACTGCTGCTCAATTTTTACAAAGATTTGTAAATAAAGTTCCTTGGGCACACCTTGATATCGCTGGAACCACTTGGACTAAAACTGCTTTACCTACTTCTCCAAAAGGTGCTACAGCATATGGAGTTAAGTTATTAAATCGATTTGTAAATAAATATTATGAAGGAAAGTAAGTATGGCCATTGAAAGAACATTTTCTATGATAAAGCCTGACGCAACAGAGAGAAATTTGACTGGTAAGATTTGTGCAATGCTTGAAAAAAATGGTTTGAAGATCATTGCCTCGAGAAGAACAAGAATGACTCCTGAAAAAGCTGCTCAATTTTACTCTGTTCATTCAGAAAGACCTTTTTTTCAAAGTCTTTGTGACTTCATGTGTTCTGGACCGATAATAGTTCAAGTATTAGAAGGTGAAAATGCTGTTCTAAAAAATAGAGAGGTAATGGGGGCTACGAATCCAGAAGATGCAGACGAGGGAACAATCAGAAAGCAATTTGCTGTATCATTGGAGAAAAATTCAGTTCATGGCTCTGACAGTCTAGAGAATGCAAAAATTGAAATTGATCAATTTTTTACTGATGAAGAAATATTCTCCTAGGAGAATATCTGTTTAATAGCCTCTGGATAAGCCTGATGCTCAAGTTTTAAAACTCTGTTCATTAATGTTTCAGCAGTTTCATTTTCATCTATATCTAAACTTTTTTGCAAAATAATTTCACCTGAATCAAGTTCTTCACTTACAAAATGAACTGTACAGCCTGCAATTTTATCATTATTATCTAATGCTTTTTGATGAGTATTTAGACCTTTATACTTAGGCAATAGAGATGGATGAATATTTAATATTGGGCCAGTAAAAGATTTAATAAAATCAGATGATAAAATTCGCATAAAACCCGCAAGACAAATTAATTCAATATTCTTATTCTTTAATTCTTTTAATAATTTTTGTTCAAATTCACTCTTATTCTTAAAACTTGAATAATCAATTGAATAGGAGTCGATATTATAAATTTCAGAAAATTCCAACCCTTTTGCATTTATATTATCAGAAATTATCAATTCAATTTGAATGGGAAAATTTTCATTTTTCGACTCTTTTATTAGTTTTTCTAAATTTGAACCTCTTCCAGATATGAAAACAGCACAATTTTTTTTAATCACAATGAACCTGAAAAAAGAATATTTCTACTTATATTTTTTTTCTTATTTTTAAGCTCACCAATTAAAGTAGATTTTAATTTGTATTTTTTTAATGTTATATTAAATTTTGTAACATTTTTTTTGTCAATTATTGCAATCATTCCGTAACCGCAGTTAAAAGTTTTAAGCATTTCCCTTTCTGGAACCCCCATAGACATTATCCATTTAAATAACGGAGGTAGTTTCCAGTTTATTAAATTAATGTGGGCATATAAATTCTTTGTTATTACTCTAGGAAGATTTTCTATTATACCGCCCCCAGTAATATGAGCACATGTTTTTAAAATATTTTTATTATACAAATCTAAAATAGGATCTACATATATTCTGGTTGGCTCAATCAGTGACTTTCCTATAGATTTTTTTGAATTAGGCAAAATACTATTAAGGCTTATTTTTTTATCCTTTAATATTTTACGAATAAGTGAGTAGCCATTAGAATGAGCTCCAGATGACTCAATTCCAATTAGTAGATCGCCATCTTTAAGCTTAATTTTTTTATCTAAATCTTTTTTATCGATAACACCAACAGAAAAACCAGCAAGATCGTATTTATTTTTTGGAAAAACACCAGGGTGTTCAGCTGTCTCACCACCCAAAAGAACACATCCAGCTTGATTACATCCAATAGCAATTCCTTTGATGACTGATTTTCCAATTTTTAAGTTTAATTTGCCTGTAGCTAGATAGTCTAAAAAGAATATTGGCCTTGCTTTGGTAACAATGATGTCATTAACGCACATTGCAACTAGATCTATACCTATTGTATCATGTTTTTTGAGTTTATTGGCTATTTCAAGTTTAGTGCCAACTCCATCAGTTGCGGCAACTAATACTGGATTTTTAGTGTTCTTATTGATTGGGTATAATCCAGCAAAACCGCCAATATTTTGAGTTTTAATCTTATTTTTTTTGTTTAAAATATTTTTAATCTCAGATACAAATTTGTTGCCTTTATTAATACTGACACCTGATTTTGAGTAAGAATAATTTTTCACTGAGTCTCTGTTATATAATGAAAATCATAATAATTAAATATTTAAAATATATTATCCTACTAGTTATAAATTTTTTATTTATAACTTCTGTTACTGCTGAAAGTGCTTTTGAAATTGATGATATTGAAATTTTTCTTGATACAAAAAATTCAATTAATGTAAGAAATATTGCAATTCAACAAGCAGAGAATTCAGGTATTGATTTGTTAGCAAAAAAATTATTAACCACAGATGATTATAGAAAGTTTAGTCTTATAAAAGAAGTTGATGCAAATTATTTAGTTGAAGGACTGGAATTTAAAGATGAGGTCATTACAAGCGAGTCCTATAAAGCTATTTTGAATATCAGATTTAATAAAAAAAGAATAAGAGAATTTTTTCAAGCACATAGTTTAGTTTTTACAGAAACTCAATCAAATAAAATTCCTCTTTATGCAGTATTTTCTAACCATGAAGAATTTTATAATGTTGATAAGGCATGGAGAACTAAATGGAGTCAAAGAGTTGGTAAGCGTTATGCCTTAAATATGAGTCACACACTACTATCTCGAGAAGAAAAAAATGCGCTTACATTATCTTCTTTTTTAAGTTTAGATTTTATAATGAATAATGATGATTTTAATAGTGATAATATCATTTTGATATGGTGCGACCCAAAAATAAAAGGAAGTAAAATAGAACTAAATATTATTTCAAAAATTATAATTAACAATTCTACAAAGATTATTAGTAATAATTTTATAGAGGATTTTTCAATTAATGAAGCAGAATATTTAGACGATATAATTACTAATCTGGAAGATAATATTTACAATCATTGGGTAAGTTCAACTGCTTACTCAAAAAGTTTACAGTTACACAAATTTCAATTTAATTCAAAAGATTTTAATGAATGGCTAGAGGTAAAAACAATTTTAGAAAATATAGACTCTATTCCATCGTTTTATATTTCTGAAGTTTCAAATAATAAGATTGAAGGCGCTTTAGAGTTTTTTGGTGATGCAAATAAACTTAGATTAATTTTAAATGAAAATAATATTTACGCCTCAGATCTTGGTTCCATTCATGTGATACAGCTTAATAATGATTAAAGCTTTTCCAAATATTCTTAGTACTCTGAGGATACTTCTTGTTCCATTTATTCTATATTTAATTATACAAAACTATTTTTTTCTTGCGTTTATATTAAGTAGTGTAGCTTCAATTTCTGACATGTTAGATGGTTTTTTGGCTCGAAAATTTAATAATGAGACTAAAATCGGTTTTTACCTTGATGTAATCGCTGATAAATTTTTTATATTTTCAATTTATTTAATTATTGGAATAAAATTACTACTTCCTACTTATGTAATTTTTTGTGTAATTTTTAGAGATATTTTTATTTCTGGATCTTATATTTTGACTGCTTTAATTGGTAAAAATATATACATGAAGCCAACAAGTATAAGTAAAATTAATACGTTTATGCAGATGTTATTAATTGTGATTATTCTACTAAATTTAAGTGAAATTAATATTTTTAATTTTGTGAGCAATGAGATAATTATTTTCTTATCTTATATTGTTATATTTACTACGTTAACTTCATTTATTGTATATATAAATTATTGGTTTAAAGAGTATTTTTAAAATGACAGGCCAGCTTATATTTGATTTACCAACATCAGAAAATTATAATCCTCAGGATTATTTTGTAAGTTCCTCAAACAATAATGCCGCAAAACTAATTAAAATTTTCCCTGAATGGCATAATAATGGGATAGTTATATTTGGCCCTGCAAAATCTGGAAAGACTCATATTGCGCATATATGGAAGTCAATGGCCAATGCTAATTTATATGATTTTAAATCTAATTTTGATATTAATACAATCAGTATAAATGATCACTGTATTTTTGATAATTTTGACTGTATTTCTGAGAAGAATGAAAAATATTTTTTTCAAATTTATAATGACATCATCAAGAACAAAAAGTTTATCTTAATTCTAATCAATAATGATAATTTTTCAGTTAAATTAAAGGACTTAAAGTCAAGAATAGATGCCTTAAACTCTGCTAAATTAAACAATCCGGATGATAAATTAATTCATGCAATTGTATTAAAGTTTTTTCATGATAATCAAATAATAGTCACCCCAGATGTAATTAATTTTATTCTAAATAGAATTAGTAGAAATTTTAATGAAATCCAAATTTTTCTTAATAAATTAAATGATCTATCTATTAAGCATAAGTCAAAAATATCAATACCATTTTTAAACAAATTTTTTAGCTTCTAATAGAAAAATAAAATCCTTTAGATAAGAATTTAATTTCTTATTTTTTGAATTCTCTTTTAATTCTGAGGTTTTAATTTTTTTTGCAGCTTTTATCAAAATTTTATCTGAAACAATCCAATTTCGAGGAAGATTCAGTGATTGAGCTTTCTTTTCTCGCCATTTTGCAAATGTTTTAAGTAAATTTAGATCAACACTTTTTCTTTTATTAATTCTTATTTTTTTCCATGCATTTTCAATTTTATATATATCTTTAATTGAGTCTAATTTTTTAATCTCTTCACTAAATTTTTTTTTCTTTTTTTTTATTGAAAGCTCGTTAGATAAAATTTTGTATATTTTTGATAAGTATCTGACATCATTTACCGCATATTGTAATTGTTTGCTTGAGAGAGGTCTTTGACTCCAGTCAGATACTTGATGTCTTTTGCTTAATTTTTTTTTTGTAATTTTCTTTACGAGAGATGTATAGCCAATATTTTCTTCGCCTCCAACTAATGAATAAGCAATTTGTGTATCAAAAATTGGAAAAATAATACTATTAAAGTTTAAAAAAATAACTTCCAAATCTTGTTTACATGAATGGATCACTTTAAGAATATCTTTATTTTCAAATATCTCTTTTAATTTTAATAAATCAAAATTCTCTTTTTTTAAGAAATCAAAAATGAATGTTTTTCTTGCAGTTTTAATTTGGAGTATGCAGAGCAGAGGCCAATACGTTTTATCTCTAAGAAATTCTGTATCTAAATATACTATTTTTTGTTTTTTTATTAATTTACAGGCTCTTTCGTAAGATTTATTATCTTGGACTATTTCCATAAATCCTACTATATATGAACTTAAATTATTATCATGAATAAATATAGATCTCATTTATGTAATCAGCTTAATGAAGATGACTCTGGTTCATCTGTATTAATTTCAGGCTGGGTTCATAGAAAAAGAGATCATGGAAATCTTCTGTTTATTGATCTAAGAGATCATTATGGAATAACCCAATGCGTTATTGATAAAAGTAATGAAGAATTACTACTTATTGCGGAAAAACTTAAAAGCGAAACAGTTATTTCTATATCTGGAAATGTTGTGTTAAGAGATAATGAAACCATAAATGAAAATCTTGAGACTGGTAAAATTGAGGTTGTAATTGAGAATATACAAATCTTATCGAGTGCAAATGAGTTGCCCATGCCAGTTTTTGGCGACCAAGAGTATCCAGAAGATATAAGGTTAAAATATAGATTTTTAGATATAAGAAGAAATGAGCTCCATAAAAACTTGATTTTAAGATCAGAAATTATTTCTTTAATCAGAAAACTAATGACTGAATCTGGCTTTCTTGAAATGCAAACTCCAATTTTAACAGCTTCAAGTCCAGAGGGTGCAAGAGATTATCTTGTACCTAGTCGACTTCATCCAGGTAAATTTTATGCTCTTCCACAGGCACCGCAACAATTTAAGCAATTAATTATGGCAGGTGGATTTGATAAATATTTTCAAATTGCCCCTTGTTTTAGAGATGAAGATGCTAGAGCCGATAGGAGTCCTGGTGAGTTTTATCAGTTAGACATGGAAATGTCTTTTGTCGAACAAGATGATGTATTTTCTGCAATAGAACCTGTTATGTATGATGTTTTTACGAAATTTTCAAATTTCGATGTTACTAAACTCCCTTTTCCAAAGCTGACGTATAAAGATGCAATTAGTAAATATGGAACAGATAAGCCGGATTTAAGAAATCCAATTATTTTGTCAGATTTAACAAATGAATTTTTAGATGATGAAGTATCCTTTGATGCATTTAAAAAAATTATAACAAAAGGAGGCAGGGTTATTGCTATACCTGCTCCAAATGTAAAAAATAAACCAAGGAGTTTCTTTGATAATTTAAATAACTGGGCTAGAAAAGAAATGGGAGCAGCAGGACTCGGTTATATTACATTTATTAATAACAATGGAACATTAGAAGGAAAGGGGCCTATAGCAAAATTTATTCCACCAAGAGTCTTAGAGTTAATGTCAAAAAAATGTGATATTAAGGACGGCGATGCAATATTCTTTTCCTGTTCACATGAGAAAGAGGCTTATAAACTTGCATCAGCAGCTAGAGACCAAATAGGCGAACAACTAAATTTAATTGAAAGCAACACTTTTAAATTTTGTTGGATTGTTGATTTTCCAATGTATGAAATTAATGAAGATACAAATAAATTAGATTTCAGTCACAATCCTTTTTCTATGCCTCAAGGAGGACTTAAAGCTCTAGAAGAAAAAGATCCATTAGAAATATTAGGTTTTCAGTATGACATTGTTTGTAATGGTGTTGAATTGTCGTCAGGCGCTATTCGAAATCATGTACCTGAGATTATGTTTAAGGCGTTTGAAATAGCTGGCTATAAAAAAGAGGAAGTCATGGAAAAATTTGGTGGTATGGTTAACGCATTTTCATATGGGGTTCCACCGCATGGGGGTATTGCGCCAGGAATAGATAGAATTGTTATGCTGCTCGCAGGTGTTAAGAATATTAGGGAAGTAATACTGTTCCCAATGAATCAGCAAGCGCAAGATTTAATGATGAATGCGCCTGCAGATATTTCTGAAACAGCTTTAAATGAACTATCTTTAATAAAAAATATTAAAGAAGATTAAGAGCAGCCGGTTGTCGCTCCACAGGTATCACATTTAAGGCATGTTCCATTTCTAACTAAAGTAAATGAGCCACACTCAGGACATGAGTCTCCTTCGTAACCCATCATTCTAGCATTCTTAATCTGATTCATTCTTTCATCTGTACTTGTTGTGCTAATAACAGCTTCAGAAACCTGAGACTGATCAGAAACGTGACTATTTTCTGCAGAGTAAGTTTCAGAAGAGTTTACAACCATTAGATTATCAGATCCTTTTCCTCTTAAAAAACCCTGGCTAGACATTTTTTTCACTAATTTCCAAGGTATCTCATTATTCTTAAGTGTGCCTTCGTCAGCGCCTGTCCCTAGAGCAAAGTCTACATCTGTATCATCAGCATGGGCTAAATCATTTCTACCTAAGTATGAAACAGCAAGTTCTCTAAAGACATAATCTAGAATCGATGTTGCATTTTTAATTCTATTGTTGCCTTGAACAACACCTGCTGGATCAAATCTAGTGAATGTATAAGCCTCAACATACTCTTCTAATGGAACTCCATACTGTAGCCCTATAGATATAGCTATAGCAAAGTTATTCATAAGACTTCTCAAGAAGGCCCCTTCTTTATGCATATCTATAAATATTTCACCCAAAGACCCATCTTCATATTCACCGGTATGTAAATATACCTTATGTCCACCAACAATTGCTTTTTGTATGTATCCTTTTCTTCTATCAGGCACTTTATTTCTTGAACCATGGACAATTGAGTTAGCGGCTTCTTGAGCAATATTAATTGTTTTTTCAATCAGGTTTTCTGGTTCAATTAGAGACTCTTCGCTTGGCGCATCATCTTCATCGACAAGTTTTGATGCAAGTGGTTGGCTAAGTTTAGAACCATCTCTGTACAGAGCGTTTGCTTTAGTTCCAAGTTTCCACGATAACAGATAAGCTTCATTACACTCTTCTACATCAGCGTCATTTGGCATATTTATTGTTTTAGAGATTGCTCCTGAAATAAAAGGTTGAGCTGCAGCCATCATTCTTATGTGACTTTCAACAGAAAGAGCTCTTTTTCCAATACGTCCACAAGGATTCGCACAATCAAAAACACTCAAGTGCTCATCTTTTAAATGAGGTGATTGTTCAAGAGTCATTGTTCCACAACAATAGGTGTTAGCTTCTTCAATTTCGTCAGGACTAAATCCAAGAAATCCGAGCATATTGAAACTAAAGTCACTTAGTTGTTCTTCGGAGACACCAAGACTATTGAGACAGAACTCTCTTCCAATAGTAAATTCATTAAATGCAAATTTAATATCAAATGCGCTTTCTAAATTTGTTTCTAAAGCATCCAGGATCTCATCTGTGAAACCTTTTTCCTTTAGTGACTCATGGTTGACACCTGGAGCATCTTTTAAAGTACCGTGCCCGACAGCGTAATTGATAATATCACTCACTTCATCGTTTGTATATTGTAGTTCGCTTAGAGCTTTAGGTACAGTTTGATTAATAATTTTAAAGTATCCACCGCCGGCAAGTTTTTTAAATTTAACCATTGCAAAATCAGGTTCAATTCCAGTCGTATCACAATCCATGACTAATCCAATGGTACCAGTTGGTGCAATTACTGTTGTTTGAGCATTTCTATATCCATGCTTTTGGCCCTCTTGATAAGCTAAATCCCACGCTTTCTGAGCTTCTATTCCAAGGTTGGTGTCTCTAATATTTTCAACAATAAGTGGAACAGGGTTAATATTCAGTTCCTCGTAGCCGTCTTCATGTCCATATGCGGCACGACGATGATTTCTGATTACTCTAAGCATATTTTTTGAGTTTTGTTGGTATCCTGGAAAAGGGCCAAGTTCAGAAGCTATTTCAGCTGAAGTTGCATAAGACATTCCAGTCATCAGAGCTGTTATCGCTCCACAAATCGAACGACCTTCGTCACTGTCATAAGGAACACCTTTTGACATTAAAAAACCACCTAAATTTGCATAACCAAGACCCAGAGTTCTATATTCATATGATAGTTTCGCAATTTCTTTTGATGGAAATTGAGCCATCATAACTGATATCTCTAGAATCAATGTCCATAATCTTACGGCATGCTTAAAAGCGTCAGTGTCTAGTGATTTATTTTCATTCATGAAAGTCATAAGATTCAAGGACGCAAGATTGCAAGCTGTGTTGTCCAAAAACATATATTCAGAACATGGATTTGAAGCTTTAATTTCACCACTTTCAGGACATGTGTGCCAATCGTTAATTGTTGTATGAAATTGAATGCCAGGATCTGCACAAGCCCAAGCTGAATAGCCAACCTGATCCCAAAGGTCTCTAGCTTTAATTGTTTTATTAACTGATCCGTCAGTTCTATTAATTAAGTTCCATTCTTTGTCATCCTGAACAGCATGAATAAAATCATCTGTTACCCTTATTGAATTATTCGAGTTTTGTCCTGAAACTGTAACATATGCCTCAGAGTCCCAGTCAGTGTTATAGGTTTCAAATTCAATGCTTCTATATCCTTGTTTGGCAAAATGTATAATTCTTTGGATATAATTATCTGGAACTTGATTATTTTTTGCTGCTAAGATCTCCCTTTTCAAGGCAGGATTCATCTTTGGATCAAAACAACTTTCTCCATCAGCTTCACAGTTATGACAAGCAGACATAATTTTTTTCAGGTGGGAAGAGCAAATTTTTGAACCTGTTACCAAAGCTGCGACTTTTTGCTCTTCAGTCACTTTCCATTTAATAAACTCTTCAATATCAGGGTGATCAATATCTACTACTACCATTTTGGCAGCTCTTCTTGTCGTTCCTCCAGATTTAATTGCACCTGCAGCACGATCGCCTATTTTTAAGAAACTCATTAGACCAGATGATCTACCACCACCTGATAATCCTTCGCTAGATCCTCTTAAGTTTGAGAAGTTTGTTCCAGTTCCTGAACCATATTTAAAAAGCCTTGCTTCACGAACCCAAAGATCCATTATGCCACCATCATTAACCAAGTCGTCATCAATGCTTTGAATGAAACATGCGTGTGGCTGAGGTCTTTCATATGAACTATTTGATCGAGTCAGTTTTCCAGTATCATTATCCACATAAAAGTGACCTTGTGATGGACCATCTATTCCATAGGCCCAGTTTAATCCAGTGTTGAACCATTGAGGGCTATTTGGTGCAATCATTTGATTGGCAAGCATGAATCTTACTTCATCAAAAAATGATTTCGCATCATCCTCGCTTGAAAAATAATTTCCTTTCCAGCCCCAGTATGTCCACGCCCCAGCAAGACGGTCGAAAACTTGTTGAGAGGTTTTTTCAGAAGAGTAAGACAGGTCTTCAGCCTCTTCATCAGCCTCTCTCGGCGATAACCATGAAGGCACATATTTTTCATTTTTTCTTTTTAACTTATTCGGTACGCCGGCTTTTCTAAAATATTTCTGAGCAATTATGTCACTTGCTACCTGACTCCAAGATTCAGGAACTTCTAAATCTTCTAATTTAAATACCAGCGATCCATCAGGATTTTTAATTTCACTAGTTACTTTTTTAAAATTTATTCCGCTGTAAGGGGATTGATTATCTTCAGTAAAATGTCTTTGTATTTTCATTTATCTTCTTTCTGTATATATTATCAAAATAACATCAAACTGATCACAGGATTTTAACTCGCAAGTAGATGACCTTCGACCGGTAGTGCCAGAAATTTATTAAGTTCTTTCTAGATGTCTTAATATTTAGTATTTGAATTATGAAGTCAATATGTAGTATAAAAAATATATTGATATACAAGATGGTGTGTCTTAATATGTGGTTAATTTTGATAAATTCAATAAATTCAGTGATTTATAAGACAGTTATAATTGTAAAATTGTTGAAAAAACTGTGTATTCAAATTAAACAAACTTATCAATGTTGAAAGAAATCTTTACATGGTGGCATGGTCAGACTTTAGGTGTCAGATTATGGACATATTTTTATGGTCGATTGGTAGCCGAGGATCAATACAAGAATCGTTACTATTCGAACAAATATGACTCCCGCAGATGGGTTGTGTACCATGGGGAAATTGATGCCTCTAAAGTAACACCGGAGTGGAATAATTGGTTAAGATTTACATCTGATAAAGTACCATCAGAAGAAAATGATAAGTATGATTGGCAGTTAGATCATACTCCAAATCAAACAGGGACTATTAATGCATATTCACCTAAATCCTCACCTTTTAACAGAAAGAAGTCTGATAAAGATTTAGACTATGAAAAGTGGAAACCAGGTAACTAAATTTAATTTTTTATTTCTTTTAGTATTTTTTCTTTTAACTCTCTCGGTTAATTCAGAAGAAATTCAGATCAGTCCGCTTTTAAACTTAGATGAGATATCGCCATCTTATGAAGAGGTTTTTGATGAAGATTTAAATATAATCATTGATGAGAGTCATACAAAGCAGGAATCTTTAGAGGCTGATGATGTTGACTTTGTGATTATCAGTATATTAAATAAATTAACAGCTGACGTTATACAAGCTAAGCTTCATTTGAAAGAAAACTATTTTCACGATGAGTTAAGAGTATATCCAATTTATTGTAAGATTAATGATCCAAATGAAAGACCAGAAGTTTCAGTATATCTAAATATATATGATAAAAAAAATAACGATAAATTATTTGCAGGGTGGATGCTTAAGACGCTTCCATCAGTATCGTCGTTAGAGCATCCTCTTTATGATATTTGGATAAATGACTGCATATAAGAGTTTATAAAGAGGCCATATTATCTTCAAGCCACTTAATAGAAACTGCTCCATTTTTAAAATCTTTTGATGAAAGAATTTTTTTATGAAGTTCAATATTTGTTTCAATGCCATCAATGATCATTTCGTTTAACGCTCTCAATGCCCTTTTAATTGCATGATTCCTTGTTCTTCCTGTAACAATAAGCTTTGCGAGTAAATTATCGTAATAATGGGGGACTTTGTATCCAGAATAAATAAATGTATCTAGTCGTATTCCATTGCCTGCGGGCGGATGATACATTTTTATAGATCCAGCAGACGGCTTAAAATCCTTGGGACTCTCTGCATTAATCCTACATTCAATTGAATGACCAAGCGGTTTAACATTTTCTTGAGAAAAAATAATTTTTTCACCAGCGGCAACACAAATTTGTTCCCTTACTAAGTCAATTCGGGTTAGCATTTCAGTTATTGGGTGCTCAACTTGAAGCCTTGTATTCATTTCCATGAAGTAAAAATTTCCTTTTTCGTAGAGAAATTCCAGTGTTCCTAATCCAACGTAATTCATCTTTTTCATAGCTTTTACACAAATATCGAAAAGTTTATTTTTTTCTGTTTCATCTATTTGAGGTGCAAGGGCTTCTTCAATTACTTTTTGATTTCTCCTTTGAACTGAGCAGTCTCTTTCATGCAAATGTAAGTAGTTACCGTGAGTGTCACAGATAACTTGAACTTCTATATGTCTTGGAGAGTCAATGAATTTTTCTATATACACTGCATCACTTCCAAAAAAAGATAATGCCTCTTGTTTTATTATAGGCAAGCTTTCCTTAAGTTCATTTTCATTATGAACAACCTTCATTCCTCGTCCACCGCCTCCAGCACTAGCTTTTAATAAAACAGGAAAACAAATTTCATTTGAAATTTTTATTGCGTGACTTTCATCTTTAACAACATCCTCAGATCCTGGAACTGTAGGGACTCCGTATTCTATCATAATTTTCTTTGCTTGAATCTTATCTCCCATCATTTCAATATGTTTATAGCTTGGTCCAATAAAACTTAAATTGTGGTCTTGAAGCGTTTTTGCAAATCCAGCGTTTTCAGATAAGAATCCATATCCTGGATGAACAGCTTGAGCTCCAGTTATTTCACATGCTGATATTATTGAATGAGCATTAAGGTAGCTTTTATTGACTGGGTTAGGACCAACACAAACACTTTCATCTGCAATTCTCACATGCATTGACTCTTTATCTGCCTCACTATGAACTGCTACAGTAGAAATACCAAGTTCTTGACATGCTCGATTTATTCTAACTGCAATCTCTCCACGATTAGCAATTAATACTTTGTCAAACATTTAATCTATAAGCATTAGAGGTTGACCAAACTCAACAGCCTGCTCGTTTTCCACTAAGATTTTTGATAGTTTTCCTTGCAGTGTTGATTCAATCGGATTCATGGTCTTCATTGCTTCGATAATTAATAATGTCTGACCATTTTTAACTTGATCGCCTTCTTTAACAAATGTATTTGCACCTGGCTCAGGCTGTAAGTAAACGGTGCCGACCATCGGTGATTTAATAGCTCTTGGATCTGAAGAGTAGTCACCTTCATTGATACCTTGATTCTGAGTATCTACTGTATTAGTAGAAGATGAATTAGATACAACGCTCTTTACGGCTCGAGAAACGCTTATTGCAAAATCACCTTCTTTATAAGAGATTTCTGTTAAGTTTAATTCATCAAGTAATAATGAAAGATCTTCAATTGGCTTTTTGTCTATTGTCTTCTTATTTTTTGATGTCATATATCACTGTTCTATATTAATTTAGAGATCCCATCAATAGCAAGTAAATAGCCATTGATACCAAAGCCACATACGAAACCATCTACACCTTTACTTACATAAGAATTTTGTCGAAATTCTTCTCTAGAAAATAGATTAGAGATATGAACTTCTATTTTTGGTATTTTTGTAGAGAGCAGAGCATCAAGTATTGAAATTGAGGAGTGAGATAAACCTCCGGCGTTAATAATAATGCCATCTAAGCCTGCTGACTCTTGTATTTTATTAACAATTTCTCCTTCAGTATTAGACTGATAAAAATCTACACTCAGGTCAGGAAAGTTTTTTTCTATATGAGAATTGACAATAGACCTTAAATCCTCAAGACTTTCGTTTCCATATATTTCAGGTTCCCTTGTTCCAAGCAAATTAAGGTTTGGACCATTTATTATTATAATTTTTTGACTCATTATTTTCTAATACTCTGATTCTTTTTTCTCTTCTTTTTTTCTTGTCATTATATTCAATAAATCATTTGCTCGATACCATTCAGGAGTATTTTTTTCAATCTCTTTTAGGCTTTTTACTGTGAATTTATAGGACATAGGGTAATCTCCAAGTAAAAAGTACCGTTCAGCTGTAGCATAATGAGCTTTTGGTAGATCATATTCAGAGTATAAGTCAGCAAGCAAAAACCACGAATAAGTATTGCTATTATTAATTCTAAGAGAAGATTTGATATACTTTATAGCTTCATTACGAAATTTTTTATCTTGTTTGAGATAGTTGCCCATCAACATGTATAATAAATCACTTTCCCCTTGAAAATATTTCAAAGAGAGTTTTTGTTTGTCAATAGCGCCATTAAAATCGTTTCTTGTAAATAAGATTTCTGCCAATAGTTCATAAAAAAATGGATTATCTGTATCCTCATTTATTAACTGCTTCATTAAGACAATTGGTTTATCTGAAAATTCATTATAATGAGATGATACAGAGAGGGCATAACGCCCTTCAATACTAGTTTCATCATATAAAGCTTTTACTTCTCTTGGAGGATATGTATATCCAATCAATTTTGCTTTTAATAAGTTAAACCTCTCTTCTAGTATTAGATCTTTTTCATAGTTGCATCCATTGTACTTAGCCAGAGAATTTTTGGCAAATTCATATCTTTCTTTGGTCATGGGGTGTGTTTGATTGTAAGGGCTAAAATTGATAAAGGAATTTTCAGATTTTTCTAATTTTTCAAAAAAACTTATGAGTCCTCTTGCGTTGATCGAGTTTTGACACATCAGTCTTATTGCGCCTTGGTCAGCTGATGACTCCTGAGTTCTACTGTACGATAAATATCCTCCTTCAACGCTTGCCGTCCCAACCATCATTGATGCTATTGCTGTGTCAGCTGACCCAGCTAAAGCACCAAAAATACCAAGCATATAAACAGGCAATGCTTTTTTAGAAAGCCTTGCTATTTCAGATTTAGTACGAGAAACATGAAATCCTATCATATGAGACAGCTCATGAGCAATAACGGATACTAATTCAAGATAATTATCAGAAGCAGTAATAAGTCCGGTATTAATAAACATATCTTTGCTATTTATTACGAAAGCATTGATATCTCTGTTATTTATGAAATGTATCTTTACCTCTTTTGGATCAATATCTGTTCCAACTGTTAATTTATACAAAATATCTTTTGTAAAAGATTCTAGCTCGGCATCTCTTATGAGTTCTAACGAAAAAGATTTTTGGCTGATTAAAAGTAAAATAAATATAGAATATAAAATATTTTTAAACATTATCTTTTAAATTACTTAGACCACCACCCTGTTTTTTTGTTTGGTATTTCTTTTAATGGGGCTATTTCTAAAACTTCAGCAGTCTTTTGTTTAGCTTGTTCAATATAATTATCAGATTCTTTTTTCTCAGATAATTTTACCTTCTTAGATATTTTTTTCTTAGTTTGGGCATCTTTCTTTTTCTTTCTCTGAGTTGACTCAGAAGTATTAGCCTTCTTCTTTTTACTAGTTAATTTTTTCTTATTTATTTTTTGATTACTATTAATGATTTTTATTTCATCGTTTTCAAGACTTGTATTTTCTTTTAACATTACATCCAAGCCATTTTTTTTTAATGAGTCAATGTCATCAGTTAAATTATCGTTAATGTAATCTTTTACGGATGTATTTAATTCAACTTCAGCCTTATTAATTTTTTTGTCTAATGAATTTAGATGACTTTTTAATAAATATATTGCCTTTAGTGCCGAAGAGTTAATTGAGAGAGATGATCTCCATTCAATGAAGCTTTGCCTTAACCTTTGGCGTGACATTTCAAGTAGACCAAATTGGCTAATTCTGCCAACTTGTATTCTTGCTCTATCAGATTTTACTGACTCTTTTAATTTTTTTTCTACATTTCTATTATTACGCATTTCATACATATCAATAAAGTCAATTACGATTAAGCCTGACAAATCTCTAATCTTTATTTGCTTTCCTATTTCTTCTGCAGCTTCCATGTTTGTTTTCAATGCAGTTTTTTCAATGTTTCGCTCTTTAATTGCACTTCCTGAGTTAACGTCAATTGCAACTAAAGCCTCGGTTGGATTAATGACTAAATATCCACCAGATTTAAGCTTTACTTCAGATTCAAACATCTTTGATATTTCTTTATCAACATTGTGTTTTGAAAATAGAGGTGTTTTGTTTTTATATGATTTAACAAATTTTGAGCAGCTGGGCATGATCTGAGACATATATTTTTTTGTCTCTTTGTAGGCCTCAGTTCCTTCAACAAGTACATCTTTCATTTCTTTTGTGTAAATATCTCTTATTACGCGTCTTAATAAATTCCCCTCTTCATGTATCAGTGCTGGAGCTATGGACTTTTTAGTTTCTTCAATGATTGTATTCCACAGTTTAAACAAAGAGGTATAATCTCGTTTAATTTCATTTTTTGTTTTATTTAAACCTGCGGTTCTAATAATAAGTCCCATTTCACTTGGGACTTTTAAGTCATTTATTATTTTTTTTAATTTATTTCGATCATCAGAAGTAGATATCTTTCTAGAAATACCTTTAGTTTTCGTAGAATTTGGCATTAACACTGAGTATTTACCTGCAAGGGAAATATAAGATGTAACAGCCGCACCCTTATTTCCTCTTTCTTCTTTTACTACTTGAACAAGGATTAGTTGACCTGTTTTAATAACTTCTTGAATTTTATACGATCTAAATAGCCTTCTTCTTAGTGATGGTTTTGAAGCTCTTTTTTTCTTAGTTGAAGTATCTTCTTTTTTAATCTCAGTATGAACAAGTTCTTCATTATCGCTTTCATTGTTTTCCTGTTCTGAACTTGATTCTGTTTCGTTATTTTTCAGTGAAGCTTCTATTTCATCTGTATCTTTTGATTCTTCCTCATTATTTAGACTATTTTCACTATCTTCATTTTTAAGCTCATTATCATCATCATCATAATGATCAATTTCAGCCTGTGCCTCTGCTTCAATTAAAGCCTCTTTATCTGCTATTGGAATTTGAAAATAGTTTGGATGAATTTCACCAAATGCTAAAAAGCCATTTTTTTCAAAGCCAATATCTATAAAAGCTGCCTGTAACGAGGCTTCTATTCTAGTGACTTTACCTAAATATATATTTCCTTTTAAATGCTTCTTAGATTTTGATTCAAATTCAAAATCCTTAATTTTTTGATCTTCAACAAGAGCGACTTGTACTTGATCTTTATGTGATCCATCAATAAGTAGTTGAGTTGACATTTTTTTAAACCTTTCAAAATGAGAGTACTTAGCTCTCCAGAATACGAATATTTTTGTTGATAAATTTTAATCATTGCTTTTGATGTTTTTTTAAAACGAATATGATATTTTTTTTATATACGTATTGCATGAGATATCAATAAATTAAAAATAATGATGATCAGATTGTATGAAAAACTAGGCTTTTTTGAATGCCTTCAACACATACAGGCCATAATTTTATGAGAATTTTTTTAAAATGATTATTAAGTTACTAAAGTCAGCAATATATTCATCCATATTCCTAGCAATATGTTTTGCCGTTACAATTATTTATTTTTTGAATCTTCTTCCTAACTATGAGAGCTTAGAAAATTATAAGCCTAATGTTATGTCTCGAGTTCATGCTGCAGATGGAAAATTAATAAGAGAATTTTCGCGGGAGTATAGAGTATTTATTCCAATTGAAGATATTCCAGAAAATGTAAAATTAGCTTTCATTGCAGCTGAAGATAAAAATTTTTATACTCATTATGGAGTTGATTTGATGGGGATCTTACGAGCGGCAATTAATAATACCGCTAACATATTTACTAATAAAAGACCACAAGGAGCATCAACAATAACCCAGCAAGTTGCAAAAAACTTTTTTTTTAGTGATGAGCTTGCACTATCTAGAAAGATTAAAGAAGCCTTACTGGCTATAAAGATTGAAAGCGCTCTTGAGAAAAATAGAATTTTAGAATTATATCTAAATCAAATTTATCTTGGGTCAGGAGCATATGGTGTAGGAGCAGCATCAAATAGGTATTTTTCAAAAAATTTACATGAATTAAGTATTTCTGATTCAGCTTATCTTGCGGCTCTTCCCAAAGCTCCTAATAATTATCATCCTGTTAAGAATTATGAAACAGCTTTAAACAGAAGAAATTGGGTTTTGGCAAGGATGTTGAAAAATGATTTTATCAAGCAAGATATATATGAGTTAGAAGTTCAAAAACCAATTGACTATAATATAAAAAGATTTGCATCCAAATTTACATCTGATTACTATTTAGAAGAAATTAGAAGAAGAGTTATAGATTTATTTGATGAAGCTGATCTCTATGGAGGAGGATTATCGATAAGAACTTCTTTAGATACTGAATCTCAATCAATGGCAATTAAATCACTTCAAAAAGGTTTAAAAAGCTACGATAAAAGACATGGATACAGAGGAGTAATCGCTAATTATGCTCAAGACAATTGGTTAGATTATGCTAAAAAAAATTTTAAGATACCTGAGGATTATTTCTTTGCAAGAGTTCAGAGATTTGCAGGTAAAGATGTTGTTGTTGAAATAGATAACTCAAAATTAAAATTTTTTGATGATGATGCAATTATATCAATTGATAATTATAGATGGGCTAGGAAATATATTTCAGATTATTACATTGGCCCTAAGATAAACAATCCCAATGATGTTTTTAAAATTAATGATATTATTTATATATCCATAGGTAAAGAAAATCGCCTCATACTTGAGCAGATTCCAAAAATAAATGGTGCAATTGTTGTAATGGATCCTTATTCAGGTCGTGTACTAGCCTTATCGGGAGGTTTTGATTTTAAATTGAGTAATTTTAATAGGGCCTCTCAAGCAAAACGTCAACCAGGATCGGCTTTCAAGCCATTTGTTTATCTATCAGCTCTAGAAAATGGACTCAAACCAAATTCATTAATCTTAGATGCTCCATTTGTCGTTGATCAAGGTGAAAAACTTGGCAAGTGGAAACCAGAAAATTATGGAAAGAAGTTTTATGGACCAACACCTTTGCGTAAAGGAATTGAAAATTCAAGAAATTTAATGACAATAAGAATCGCCCAATACTTAGGCATGAACAAAGTCAGTGAGATTGCTGATAGATCAGGAATTATGAATAATATGCCAGAAGTGCTCTCAATGTCATTGGGCGCAGGTGAAACAACCTTATTAAATCTAACGTCTGCTTATTCATCATTTGCTAATGGGGGGCTAAAGGTTGAGCCTGTAATGATCGATAGAATACAAGATAGAAGAGGAAAAAATGTTTACAAATTTAATTTTGGAGAATGTGCATTGTGTCAACAGCCTTTTTTATCTGAAGTACCAAATCCCCAATTCAAAAGTTCGTTTAAACAAATTTTTGACTCTGTTGAAAGTTTTCAAATTGTTTCCATGCTACAAGGAGCAGTAGAAAGAGGAACTGGACGAAGAACTAAAATAAATGGATTAGAGATAGCTGGTAAAACAGGAACGACTAACAGCAATACCGATGCATGGTTTATTGGGTTTACGTCAGATATAATAGTAGGTGTCTATGCGGGCTTTGATAAGCCATCAAGCCTTGGAAAGACAGAAACCGGATCCTCAGTAGCGGTGCCAATTTTCAAAGAATTTATTTCAAATTATTATTTGGATAAAAGAAATATACCATTCAAAATTCCTCAAGGTATAGAGTTGATTAGAACTGATATTGATACTGGAGAAATTAAATCGAATCAAATTAACAGTAAAACTATCTATGAAGCTTATCGAAAAAATGATAAATTATTATCCAATAAAAAAACACTAGTTGGTAAAGATGGATTTCAGATTATCCAAATTGATGAAACAGTGGGTAATGACGAATTTGTAATTTATTGATGATATGGAAACAGATATTAAAAACTTATTAACTCTTGCCTTTGATAAATTAGACTCTATCAGGAGGCACCTTTGACACAAAAGATTCTGAAAATCAAATTAAAGAGCTGAAGCTTAAAAGCGAACAAGATGATTTCTGGTCTAATAAAGATTATGCAAAAAAAGTAATGCAGCAATTATCTGAGTTAGAGGGCAACTTAAAAAAAATTATTGAATTTGGAAAAAGATATACTGATATCAAAGAATTATTCGAATTAGCTGTAATTGAAAATGATACTGAAGTTCTTAACTCATGTCAGATTGAGCTTCATGAATTAGTTTCAATTCTCGAGGATGAAGAATTTAAATTACAATTTAATGGCAAAGCAGATGATAAGAGTTGTTATATAGAAATTCATGCAGGTGCCGGAGGAACTGAAAGTCAAGATTGGGCTCAGATGTTGACAAGAATGTATTTGAGATGGGCAGAAAAAAATAATTTTAAGTTTAAATTAATTCATGAAGCAATAGGAGATGAGGCTGGCATTAAATCTTGTACCGCTTTAATTGAAGGTAACTATGCATTTGGATACTTAAAAAAAGAGTCTGGTATACATAGACTTGTAAGAATCTCTCCGTTTGACTCAAACTCAAGGCGTCATACAAGTTTTTCAAGTGTTTGGATTTCACCTCATGTTGATGACGACATTCAAATAGAAATTTTAGATAAAGACTTACGTATTGATACATTTAGAGCATCTGGGGCAGGAGGGCAGCATGTTAACACAACTGATAGCGCAATAAGAATTACTCACCTACCAACCAATATTGTAGTTCAATGTCAAAATGAAAGATCTCAGCATAAAAATAAAGCAACAGCAATGAATTTGCTAAAATCTAAATTATATGAACTGGAGATAAAAAAAGTAGAAGATGAAAGAAAAGCCAGTGAAGATCAGAAAACAGAGATTGGGTGGGGCAACCAAATAAGATCTTATGTTCTTCATCCATATCGTATGGTAAAAGATTTAAGAAGTAATTTTGAAGATCCTGACCCTGATGCGGTTCTAGATGGTGATATTGATAAGCTTATAAAGTCAAATTTTAAAAAATAAATATGGATAAAACAATTAAATATTTGATCTTAATCATTTTATTAACTTTTATTTTATTTTTTTCATATAGCTTTTATTTACTATTTAATAAGGGCCTGCCACTCGATTACTTTAAACAGCAAATAATAGAAAGAATTGAAATTAATTCTAAAATTAATGTAGAAAATATAAGTGGTATCAATCTAAAATATAATAATAATAAAGGTATTTATTTAAGGATTGATAACATTGATCTCAGAACAGATTTTTTCAAAAATAAAATTACAATTGATAGCTCTATAATTGATTTCAAGTTAATAGAATTACTTTTCAAAGAACAGAATTTATATATTGAAACTATTGTAGATTTTTCTAATAATTATAGTTATGAATTTGCCTTCAATATTATTGCAAATGATAACAATCAAGAGATTATTTTTCATAAAATACTTGGACCCGACCTATATTTAGTCAATACTTCAAATTTAATTATTAAAAATAAAAATAAAATTTTTATAAATGATACTTTCGAAATTAAGGCCAATATAAAATCTTTAAATCAAAACTTAGAATTAATTACGCTTTTTCATCTTCCTAGTGAACTAGAGTCATTCGAAAGTTGGACTGATATAACTATTGAAGATGAAATAGATTTGAGCAAAAGGTATTCGCAAAATAATTTAACAATAAGTTTGTCAGGCATAGTTAATTTTGGTTATTTATTGCCTGATTTGGGGCAGACACTAAATCTGGGCGAAGCTATTGGATTTGGAGGTAACCTTGGAGTTGCTGCTGTAAATGTTGAGGCCTCACTCTCAGAAAAATACAATAAGATTCATTTTAAATTATTTACAAACGGAGATCTCAATTTGAATGGATCTCAGATAATACTGAGTAAAAATTTAAATACAGCAGATTTTAATATTAAAACTAATGGCTCATATAAATTATCTAAATTATTTGACTCTATGGATATAAATACTGATAATCAATCCTTTCATTCATTTAAGAGAATACTAAAGAATAATCCAGTAGAAACAAAAAGCCTGAATTTTAGTTTTAACGCTTCAAATTATTTTGAAAAACCATTTCTTGAAACAATTTCTGACTTAGAGATAACGGCAGAAAACAATATTAATATTAATTTAAAATCAAATTCAAAAAATAACCCATCTAAAATTATTGGATCTGCTTCAGTCATTTTTAATCTTAATATTGAGGATTTATCTTTTGAAAAATTTAAATCATCAGGAAAAATTTTATTAAATAATTTAGATATATTTTATCGTCCATTTAATTTCACAAAATCAAAAAGTGAGAATTTAGAATTATACTTTGATGCAGAGATGAATGAATCCCTAAAGATTAATTTAAGAAGTAACGATAATATTTATATAAATAGTGATATTGAGGTGACAAAGGATAGAAATATAATTGTCTCAGAATTATTGTTAAATAATTTTAGCAATATGAATCTATCTTTATCGGGCAACATTCATAAAAGAGTCTTTAATGGAAAAGTTGCAGGTGATTTGATAGACCTTTCTGCATTAAAAGTAGAAAGAAAGAAGAAAACTAAATTTTTCTTTGATGAGGAAAATTATGAAATAGAAGTAAAAACTGCGATCTTAGAAGGATCTGTATCCGTAAATAACTTTTTAATGTCGATTAATCAGAAACGAGAGAAACTTCGAGTAAAAGGGCAGGCGGTTTCTAATGGACATGATTTATATTACTTAAGAGAAAAAGATGAAAAAACCGACACAAGTCTTATTAAATCAACAGATATAATTTCATTTATTGGTGAGAATCATCCATTTAAGAAAATTTTAAGTAAAGGTGATGTTAATATTAATTCAACAAGGGATTCATACTCAGAGAAATCTTTTAATGAAATAAGATTAAATGAATTTACTTTAATTAATACGCCTGCCGCCCTAAAACTTTTAACACTTCCATCTTTATCAGGAATTTCAAACTTAATTGAAGATGAAGAAGGTATTAGCTTTTTAAATGGCGAAGTGACTTACTTTGAAGATCCTGACACTTTTTCAAAAATTCAAATGTTTGGTGTAAGCGACAGCATAGGACTTGTGATGGAAGGCGACATCAACAGAAAAGATAAAAGTTTAAATTTTGAGGGTGAAATTAGTCCCATCCATTTAATAAACATACTTTTAAAAAAAGTTCCTATAATTGGAGATTTGTTAGTTGGTGAAGAAGGCGAGGGATTGTTTGCTTTTGAATTTGAAATGAAAGGAGATTCGTCTGATCCTGAGGTTACATCAAATCCTCTTTCAATAGCCAAGCCTCAAATCTTAGAAAGGGCTTCTGATTACCTAGAAACTATTGAGTAACCTCAACTATAAAGTGTTTTTTCTTACCTACACTAATCATGGCCTTATTATCTGAAACATCTTCTAATAAAAGTTCATAGAGTTCATCTTTAACTACAGATTGATTTAGCTTAACCCCATGTCCTCGAATAAGCTTTCTAGCTTCAGATTTTGAATTAGAAAACCCAATTTTAACAATCAGATCATAGATATATACAGGTTGTTTAAATTCTTTTTCTAACAAAGAAATTTTTGGGAGGTTCTCAGAAATACTGTCACCACTAAATGTATCTTGAGCAGTTTGTTCAGCTTTACTTGCGGCATCTTTTCCATGAAGAAGAGTGGTTGCATAGTTTGCTAAAATAATTTTTGCTAAATTAATATCGTTTTTTGAGTCACTTTCTATTTTTTCAATTTCATCGATCCGAAGATCAGTAAATAGTTTTAAAAAACGAAAGACATCTCGATCATCTATATTTCTCCAGAACTGCCAATAATCATATGAAGAAAAAAACTCTTCATTTAACCAAATTGCACCATCTGCAGTTTTGCCCATTTTATCTCCGTTTGCATTTGTAAGTAGAGGAGTTGTTAAGCCAAAAGACTCTTTTCCAATTGATCTTCGTATTAATTCAATACCATTTACTATATTCCCCCACTGATCTGAGCCTCCTATTTGTAAAATACATTCACTTCTTTCATTGAGCTCAAGGAAATCATAAGCCTGAAAAATCATATAGTTAAACTCAACAAAACTGAGTGATTGTTCTCTTTCTAGTCTTATTTTAACACTATCAAATGATAACATCTTATTAATTGTAAAATGTTTTCCATAGTCTCTTAAAAAATTTATATAATTTAGCTTATCAAGCCATAAAGAATTATCGCTTAAAATTGCTTTATTGTTTGATTGGAAATCAAGGAATTTATTAAATACTTTTTCTAAATTTGAGGCATTGGTATCTATATCTTTTGAAGAAAGAATTTTTCTTGTTTCATCTTTTCCTGATGGATCACCAATTTTAGTTGTTCCCTTGCCAATCAAAACAATAGGATGGTGCCCATATTTTTGAAATAAACGCATGATCATTATTTGAATTAGACTACCGACATGTAGAGATTTTGCTGTACAATCAAATCCAATATAAAATTTGATTGACTCAGAATTTAGTAAATCACTTAATGCTTTTTCATTTGTACATTGATGTATAAAGCCACGTTGTTTGAGCTCTTCAATTAGTGTCATATAAGTAATATTAATATACTATGTATTAAATATATAAACTCAGAAATTCTATATTTATGAAAAAAAACAGATATTTATCTCTTGGAATTATGAGTGGAACATCAAATGATGGTATTGATCTTTCTCTGATTCAAAGTGATGGTATAAGTAAATTTGATGTTTTGAGTTCTAAGTATATCAAATACAACAGTGATTTAGTTGAAGATCTCAATGATCTTACAAACAATATAAATAAATTGAGTATTTATTCATCTCGAATAATACAAATACAGGACAGAGTTACCAAGTCTTATATTGATGCTATTAAAAAATTTAATAAATCTAACCACTCAAAAATTGATCTAATCTCTCTGCATGGTCAGACAATATTTCACGATCCCTATAAAAAAATTTCAATTCAATTATGTAACGCCGAATTGATTAAATCAGAATTTAATTCTCACATTGTTTATGACTTTAGACAAAATGACCTTAAGTATGGAGGACAGGGGGCACCAGTAGTGCCAGTTTTTCATAAATTAGTGAATAATAATCTTTCATTAAGTGGAACTAATGCTTTTTTAAATATTGGAGGAGTTTCTAATATTACAATTATTGAAAATAATAAAATAATTAGCGCCTTTGATGTAGGGCCAGGAATGGCAATTTTAAATGATTATGTCTTTCATAAGAAAAAAAAGTTTTATGATAAGAACGGAGTTGATAGCTCTAAAGGACAAGTTAATAAAAATCTAATTATCTCTCTAATGAAAGACAATTTTTTTAAAAAAGATCCACCAAAGTCACTTGATAAAAATTATTTTAATAAGTCAAGATTTTTAAAATTATCATATTATGACGCCTGCACATCAATAGTTGAATTTACTGCTGAGTGCATAAAAAGAAGCATGATGTATAGTAAATCCAGAGTAGATAATTTAATTTGTATGGGTGGGGGTGTAAAAAATGATCATCTCATGAGACGCATCAAAGATAAGATTAATACTAATACTTTACGGGCAAAAGATCTTGGCATAGATGAAGATTTTATAGAAGCACAAGCATTTGCATATTTAGGTATAAGAAGATTAAAAAAATTACCAATAACTTATCCTCAAACTACAGGTGTTGCCAAAGCAACAATTGGAGGAAAAGTTATCTAAATCGAGAATTAAGTTCTTTTTCAATGTAAGAACAAAGTATTTTATTAAGTTTGTGAACTTCATTATCATAAAAATGATTAGCTCCACTGATTTCTTCATATTCAACAGTGATATTTTTTTGAGATTGTAATTTCTGCGCAAGTCTCTGAGTTTCTTCAACAGGGACAAGCTCATCTTTTTTTCCATGAAGAATAATTCCAGAAGCTGGACATGGCGCGAGGAAATTAAAGTCATACAAGTTTGGTTGAGGAGAAATGCTAATAAAGCGAGTGATCTCAGGCCTTCTCATTAATAATTGCATGCACATGAGTGCCCCAAATGAAAATCCACTTACCCAGCACTGATTCGTATTTGGATTCTGTCGTTGAAGCCAGTCAAGGGCAGCAGCAGCATCGGCTAACTCTCCAAGACCATTATCAAACTTTCCTTCACTTTTTCCAACACCCCTAAAATTAAAACGAAATATTGAAAAGCCAAATGAGTCAAAAATATTGTAAAGTTCCATTACTATAGGATTATTCATAGTGCCTCCATATAATGGATGTGGATGAAGCAATAATGCTATAGGAGGGTTAAGAGATTGACCTTTTTTGTATTTTCCTTCTAGTTTCCCCTCGGGGCCGCTAAAAATGATTTCTTTCACTTGATTGTTCATAAATTGAGATTATCTAATAGTTGACTAATTTAGTAAGGTATTATAAGTACTCAGTTGTTTGGTATACATAATTTGGTGTGTGAAACACAAGACTTTTTTTAAATATGCTGCATTTTATTAATTTAATAGATTCTTATAATAGTAGAGATCCCGCCGCTAAGAGCCGATTAGAGACCTTTTTTACCTCTCCAGGATTGCATGCAATAGGATTTTATAAAATATCCAATTTTTTATGGTCAATTAAGCTTAGTTTCCTAGCTAGAATAATATCTTATTTGGGACGTTTATTGACTGGTATTGAAATTCATCCTGCTGCCAAAATAGGAAAATTTTTATTTATAGATCATGGAATGGGTATTGTTATCGGTGAAACAGCTGAAATTGGAAAAAATGTAACTCTGTATCATGGAGTAACTTTGGGAGGAGTTTCTCCAAGTGAAAATAGCGAAAGTCAAAAGGACAAAAAAAGACACCCAACGATTTGTGATAATGTAATTATAGGTTCTGGAGCACAAATACTTGGACCAGTTACGATTGGTGAAAATGTTAAAGTAGGATCAAACTCAGTTGTAACTAAAGATGTTGAAATGAATAAAAGTGTAGTTGGTAATCCAGCTAGATACACTGTTTCAGGTGATAAAAGCAATATTGAATTTATGGCTTATGGAATGAGTGGAGAAGATGATAGTAGAACAGCAAGAGTAAGAAAATTAGAGCATGATAATGAACTATTAAAAGAGCGTTTGTCTAAATTAGAAGAAAGATTGAGAGATTAATCGATGAAATTAAGCACAAAAAGTAGATACGCTGTCCAAGCAATGGTTGATCTAGCTAAGAATGGTTCTGATAAACCATGTAATTTAACTGATATATCGATGAGGCAAAATATATCCTTATCTTACCTTGAACAGATATTTAATAAATTAAAAAAATCTAATTTAGTATTCAGTATCAAAGGTCCTGGTGGTGGATATAACTTATCGAAAGCACCCAATAAAATAAAAATTTCTGAAATTATCAATGGTGTTGAAGAAAATATTAGAGCAACAGGATGTAGTAATGATCCGTCAAAATTTTGTACTGGAAAAAATGAAAAATGCATCACTCATCACTTTCTAGAGGATCTAGAGTCACTTATCGAAAATTATTTAGATTCAGTTGCTTTATCAGATATTGCACTAAATAAAGAGAATAACTTTTTAGGATTAAATCAGTAATGAATAAAGTTAATAAAGATAATTTTAAACAAATTAAGTATAAGTATGGATTTGTCACTGACATTGAAAGTGAAAAGATTCCTAAAGGCTTAAATGAAGATGTGGTTAAATTAATTTCTAAGAAAAAAGAAGAGCCAGAATGGATGCTTGAATGGAGACTTAAAGCATTTGAAAGACTTCAACATATGAATCCTCCAAAGTGGGTAAAAGCTAAATTTGACGATATTGATTTTCAAGATCTTTATTACTATGCATCTCCAAAAAATTTTAAAGAAAAGCCTAAGTCACTTGATGAAGTTGATCCTAAGTTATTAGAAACTTATGAAAAACTTGGTATTCCACTAAAAGAACAGAAAGTTTTAGCTGGCGTTGCAGTTGATGCTGTATTTGATAGTGTTTCAGTTGCCACTACTTTTAAAGATAAATTGGATGAGATTGGGGTTATCTTTTGCCCAATTTCTGAAGCGATAAAAAAATACCCTGAGCTAGTAAAAAAATATTTAGGAAGTGTAATTCCAATAACAGATCATTATTATGCTACATTAAATTCGGCAGTGTTTAGCGATGGGTCTTTTGTATATATTCCAAAGGGCGTCAGATGCCCTATGGAGCTATCTACATATTTTCGAATAAATGCATCAGAAACAGGACAGTTTGAGAGAACACTGATTATTGCAGATGAAGATAGCTATGTTAGCTATTTAGAGGGATGTACTGCTCCAATGCGAGATGAAAATCAACTTCATGCTGCCAACGTTGAACTTATAGCCCTTAAAAATGCAGAAATAAAATACTCAACCGTCCAAAATTGGTATCCAGGTGATGAAAATGGTGTTGGTGGTATATACAATTTTGTTACCAAAAGAGGTCTTTGTAAAGGGGACAATTCAAAAATTTCTTGGACTCAAGTCGAAACGGGCTCAGCAATTACCTGGAAATATCCAAGCTGTATTTTAAAAGGGGACAACTCAAGAGGAGAATTTTACTCTGTAGCAATAACAAATAATTTTCAGCAAGCCGATACTGGTACGAAGATGATACACCTTGGCAAAAATACCAAAAGTAGAATAATTTCAAAAGGGATATCTGCAGGCAAATCATCTAATACTTACAGAGGACTCGTAAACTTCCATAGAAAAGCTAAAAATGCTAAAAATTTTACGCAGTGTGACTCTCTCCTTGTTGGTGACAAATGCAGTGCTCATACGATTCCATTGACAGAGAACAGTTCAAATGACTCTTCAATTGAACACGAAGCTACCACATCAAAAATAAGTGATGATCAGCTTTTTTATGTAATGCAAAGAGGCATGACAGCAGAAGATGCGCAAGGTTTAATAGTCAATGGTTTTTGTAAAGAAGTTCTTCAAAAGCTACCAATGGAGTTTGCCGTTGAAGCTCAAAAGTTAGTAAATATTAGTCTTGAGGGAAGTATTGGATAATTATGCTTGATATAAAAAATTTAAATGTTTCTGTCGAAGATAAACAAATCCTTAGAGATTTATCATTAAAGGTTGGGAGCGGTGAAGTACATGCGATTATGGGTCCAAATGGATCAGGAAAAAGTACAATTGCTCATACTTTAGCAGGTAATCCAAATTATGAAATCATCTCAGGTGATGTTAATTTTAATGAGAAAGACTTGCTTGAGATGGATCCATCAGAGAGGTCTTTATCAGGTCTTTTTTTAGCGTTTCAATATCCTATAGAGTTACCCGGCGTAACAAATGCATCTTATTTAAAGCAAATAGTAAATGTTCATAGAAAACATCGTGGAGAAAATCCTATTGAGGCTGGAGATTTTTTGAAACTATTAAAAGAAAAATCATCAATATTAAATATACCGATGGATATGCACTCACGTTTTGTTAATGCTGGCTTTTCAGGTGGAGAAAAAAAGAAGAATGAAGTATTGCAATTAGATCTTTTAAATCCAAATTTAGTAATCATGGATGAAACAGACTCTGGATTAGATGTAGATGCTTTAAAGAGTACATCAGAAGCTGTAAATCAACTAAGATCATCCAATCGTTCATTTATAATAATTACACATTATTTAAGATTGCTTGAATATATTGAGCCAGATTTCGTTCATGTTTTTCAAGATGGATCAATAGTAGAATCAGGTGATAAATCTCTAGCAAATAGAATTGATAAAGAGGGTTATGCATAACAATGACTAACACAGAGAAAAATATTTGTTCAATTATTATTGGTGAGGAGATTAAGTACGAGAACAATTCTAGTGAGGTAGATATTGATTTTAAAATACAAAATGATCATATTTTTGGGAAAATTGACATCTTAAAATCTAGTAAAAAATTTCTGATCAATTTATCAAATGTCAAAGATAAAAAATTTAATCTAGAATTAGAAATATCACTAAATGAGAATAGTTTTCTCGAATTAAGAGATGAATCAGATTACGAACATGGATCTGATATTAATATTAGATCGACAATGAATAAAAATTCAATATTTGAATTTTTTAGACTTAATAAATTCAAAGATAGTACAAAAAATACTTTTAATCATAATATTGAGCTTGCTTTGAATTGCGAATTTAGAGATTTTAATTTTTCTAATGGTTCTAATGAAATGGATAACAAAACAACTGTTTTACTAAATGAAGAAAATGCAAGCTATATTGGAAGTGGTGTGATGATTTCAAATTCAACAAATTCAAATAATGATTTATCAATAAAGCACTTATCAAAGTCAGCAAAATCAGACTGCTCATTTAAAACAGTCTCAAGGGGAAACTCCAATATTAAATTTTCTGGCAAAGTATTTGTAGACCATGATTGCTCCAAAACTATTTCAAATCAGATAAGCAAAGGATTGATTATGGACGAGTTTGCAAAAATAAGCTTAATCCCTAAATTAGAAATAAATAATGATGATGTTGTTTGCGCTCATGGCGCTGCCTCAGGTAAGCCAGATGAGTCTGTAATATTCTATCTCAAATCTCGTGGCATTCCTCAGAATGAAGCAGAAAAAATTTATGTAGAAGGATTTTTAGGTGAATTTTTAGATAAAATTCCTAATGCAGAAATGCAAGAAAAAGCTATGAAATATATTTCTGCCAATTGTTAAAATGTTAGATATAAAAAAAATTAGAGAAGATTTTCCAATTCTCAATAAAAAGATTCTTAATAATAAAAATCTCATTTATTTAGATACAGCTGCTTCAGCTCAAAAACCAAAAGTTGTTATCGATGAAATTAATAGTTTTTATTCTAATAATTATGCCAATGTAAGTAGGGGTGTTCATACACTTTCGGTTGAGTCTACTTTTAAGTATGAAGATGCAAGGAAAAAAGTTCAAAAATTCATTAATGCAGACTCAGAAAGAGAAATAATATTTACTAAAAGCGCTACCGAAGGCATTAACCTTATAGCAAATTCTTTTGCGTCAAAATATATTAATGAAGGTGATGAAATAATTTTGACTGTTATGGAACATCATTCAAATATTATTCCATGGTTTCTTATTCGTGATAGATATAAATGTAAAATATTATTTGCAAATATTGATTCAAATGGAAATATCGACCAAAAGCATTTTGAGTCTTTAATTTCTGAAAAAACAAAATTAGTTTCTATTACCCATCTATCAAATGTTTTTGGAACAATAGTAAATCAAGAAATAATTAAGTTATGTAATAAGGAAGATATCCCAATTTTACTTGACGGATGTCAGTCAGCTGCTCATATTCCAATAGATGTTAAGGATTTGGGTTGTGATTACTATGTTTTTTCAGGACATAAACTCTATGCCCCTACTGGAGTAGGGGTTTTCTATGGTAAAGAAAATTTAATAGAAGAACTACCTCCGTATCAAGGAGGAGGAGGAATGATCGCCGATGTCTCAATTGATGGAGCGACTTTTACTGATTTACCAGCAAAATTTGAAGCTGGTACGCCTCCCCTGGTTGAAGCCTATGGTTTAGGTGTTGCAATTGACTATGTCAACGAGTTAGGAATGTCTGAAATATCTGAGCATGAGTTTAGATTAACTAATTATGCTCTGGATAAAATGCAAGAGCTTGACTTCGTAGATATTCATGGAGCAAATAAAAATAAACATTCTATTATTTCCTTTAATATAAAAAATGTTCATTCTCACGAAGTTTCATCTTTTTTAGATGTTGAGGGAATTGCAATTAGGGCTGGGCATCACTGCTGTCAGCCTCTTATGAAACATTTAAGTTTAAATTCAACTGCACGATTATCTTTTGGAATGTATAATACAGAAGATGAAGTTGATATTTTTATTAATGCTCTCAAAAAATGTAGGGATTTTTTTACTAAATGAATGATTTAATAAAAGAATTGTATCAGGAGATCATACTTGATCATGGTCAGTCTCCTAGGAATTTTGGTGAATGTAATCCACATAATAAAAGTGCAGATGGACATAATCCTCTATGTGGAGATAATTTAAAATTAACTTTTTACATTAATAACGAAGATGTCATAGAAGATATAAAGTTTACTGGAGAAGGGTGCGCGATATCTCTTGCCTCAGCATCATTAATGACCGAAAAACTAAAAGGAAAAAAAATTGATGTTGCTGAAGAGATTTTTAGTGATTTCACTAACTTAGTATCAGGGTCGAGTGAGGATCTCAAAGTATTAAATGAGGAGGACTCACTATATGCCCTAAAAGGTGTTGGAGGTTTTCCAATGAGAGTTAAGTGTGCAACTATGGCATGGCATGCCTTTAAATCTGCTTTAAAAAGTTAAAAATGAGATTATATCCAGTATATGTTGCACTACTTTTAATATTTATAGTTTTGCAACTTATTTATGGCAAAGGATCTTTTGCCGATGTAAATTTAGAGGAATACGACATGACGAAAGTTGAAATTATAGATACCCCTTTTTGGTGTTCATTAACTCCAGAAGATAGAGCTGAAGCAATTGCATCACTTACAGAGGAACAAAGAAGAGTTGCTTTAAAAGATGGGACAGAAAAGCCATTTGCTAATGAATATTGGGACCATAAAGAATTAGGTATTTATGTAGATGTAATATCTGGAGAACCCTTGTTTGCATCAGTTGATAAATTTGATTCAGGTACAGGATGGCCAAGCTTTGATAAACCAATTGAAGGCATTGATATAATTGAGATAGAAGATAACTCTTTTTTTATGAAGAGAATTGAAGTACGCAGTCAGTATGCAGATAGTCATCTAGGGCATTTATTTGATGACGGTCCAACTGAAACGGGTCTTCGATATTGTATTAATTCTGCTGCCTTAAAATTTATTCATATTGATGAAATGGTTGATAAAGGATATGGAGATTTTGTTAAACTGTTAAAAAAAAATGACTAATGAGATTGATCAAAAAATTATAAATGCTCTTAAAACAGTATTTGATCCTGAGATTCCTGTTGATATTTACGAACTAGGACTCATTTATAAATGTGAGGTTACCCCGGATAATAATGTATTAATAGATATGACATTGACTTCCCCAAATTGCCCTGTTGCTGAGGAACTGCCAATCAATGTAAGTAATGCTGTTAAGTCTGTAAATGAGGTAAATGACGTAAAAGTTGATTTAGTTTGGGATCCTCCATGGGATATGTCTAGAATGTCAGATGTAGCAAGATTAGAATTGGACATGATGTAAATATGGCACAGGTATTATCACTAACTGAAGATGCAAAAGTAAGAATAAAAGAAATTTTATCTGAAACAGAAAAAGATAAGATTGGTGTTAGAATCGCTGTTTCAGAAGGTGGTTGTGCAGGGTATTCTTACGAAATGACCTATGTTGAAAACGCTGATCCAAAAGATGAACTTATTGAACATGAAGATGTAAAAATTTTTATTGATCCGGCAGCAATAATGTTTTTATTAGGATCTACAATGGACTTTAAAAGTGATAAATTCAAATCTGGTTTTGTATTTATGAATCCTAATGAAACTGAGCGATGCGGATGCGGTGAATCTTTTAGTGTCTAAATCTATTGAAATTGATTTTTAGAAGTATACTTTAATATAAATTTGTATATATATTAAATTTTTAAGAGCCCGTAGCTCAGCTGGTAGAGCACTCCCCTTTTAAGGGAGTTGTCCTGAGTTCGAACCTCAGCGGGCTCACCATCTAACTTTACTAATTGCCTTTTTGAATTTCTAGGATAATCTCTTACATATGTCTTTTTACAGCGGAAGTTGCGCCTGTGGCCAAGTAAACTATTCAATTTCAGCAAAACCTTATTTTACTCAGGCCTGTCATTGTAAAGACTGTAAAAAATCAACTGGTTCTTCATATGTTATTCATTCAATGATCCATGAAGATGATTTTTCAATAGATGGTGAAGTAGAATCAACTGATTTACCTACAGGCAGTGGAGCAGGACAAAGAGCTTATTTTTGCACTAAGTGCGGGGTCTATATTTATTGCAAATATAAAATCGCTGAACCTGAGAAGAGGATAGCTCTAAGAACAAAAACTCTTAATGATCACAATCGATTTCCTCCACAAGCACATATCTTTGTTAAAGATAAAGATCCCTGGATTAATTTAGATGGAATTAAAAATTGTTTTGATGCCATGTATGATAGAGATACTGTCTGGCCAAAAGATAGCCTTAAAGCATTACGAGAAAGGGCTAATTAGTTCTTCATTTATTTTTACTTTGAAAGTGACTAAAAAAACCCGATATAAATCATTGATATGAATAGTATTGAAAAAGCAATTATATAAGCCAATGCAACTTGTCCACCTACAAAATCTAATATTTTTTTGAGCATTAGTTTCTCTCAATTACTAGTAATTCATCGTTAAACCAAAGGCCATCGTTATCACGAATGATATCTTCAACACATTTTATATAACTTTGATCTGCTTCTTTTTCTTTTACCATTTGATCACTCATTTGAGCTACATATGTACACGCGTTCCAAGCAGAGAAAACCAATGATGTTGCAATCCCACTATTAATCTCATTTGGTTGAGAACGAAGTTTATATTTAAAAACTTCAGGTTTTTTGAAAGTAAGAGAGGAATCATTAATATAACTTTGTTTTAAATGTTGTATCATTTCTTCCCCCTTATTTGGGAAAGGATTTTCTTCAGGCCATAATTTAGTGATCGCTTCTAGTCCTGGATCATCACCACAGGAGTGAAAGATTGCTAATTTTCCATTTTTTGTAATTAAATCAATCATTGGTTTAACAACAAGATTAACTTTTTTTTCGACTGTTGCTCTAGACCTATATGCCTGTGATACCATAACTAAGTCAAACTCATTAAAAGAATTATCAATTGTAGGAATGATTTGATCTAGCGCATACTCATAGTCCTTTCTATAAATAACCATGACCGATGGATTTTCATAGGTTGTATTGCCAAACTTATTTTCTTCGACTCTCCAACTTTCTTTAAGAATTGGACCTAATTTTCTTAATTGTTCATAAAATCCATATGATGAATTTCCTTCAAGAGCAACCTCATTCCAATTCATTTTTTTTTGCTTTTCATCATTTCTAGATCTTAAATGACCTGCCTCAGCATAATGAAGATTAGAAATCACAAATACCATATTTGGATGCTCTACAAGTCTATCTGCTAACTTCTCAATTGTTAATCTTGCATCTTCCATACTGACATCCTTACAAGAAACATAAATTGGAGTAGTTGGGAACTTTTGATGACAAATACGGAGTACATTCATAAGAACAGCTCCATCTCCAACACCAGCGTCGAAGATTTTTAGTGCAGGTTTTGATGGCTCGAGATCATCAATTAAATGAGACAGTTTTTCTGAAATGATAGCTTTTTCATTAGTCGTTGTAACAAATAATAAATATCTTTGTCGGCTATCGAAGAATTTAACATCGTTTGACATGTGGATATGTTAACAATAATGTACAAAAATTAAAACACTCAAAATTAGAAAATATGTCGAATAAAAATATCAATTTTGTTGGTTGGATACTTTTTATAATTTCTGCTATTGGCTTTTGTATATCCAGCATTGGAAGTTTTTGGGCAATGTTTGGGAGTGTATTCTTTTTAGTTGCGTGTATCGTTTTTTTGATACCTTTTTTCAGAAATAATGAAAAATAAGTCTTTTTAACATTTATTCATCATATCGACTAGTTTTGCATGACAGCAAAGTTTCATCATCTTTATCATTACTAGATATAATTTCATTTATACCTCTCATAAAAGTTAAGATCATACATCCAGTTTTTGTATATGAGCTGTGTTCACTCCCAGGCTCAAAAGAGACAAAATCCCCTTTTTTAAAAATAGTACCGTCTGAGTCAATTAATTCACCTTCAATAATATAAAATTCTTCATTGCCTGTGTGTCTATGAGGGATGGTCTTAGTACCTGGTTCAAGCTTTGAAATATATGAGCCGATATGAGTATCATCGTCATAGCTTATTTTATGCCATGACATTCCGGGAATAACCTGCCCATATCTATTGAAAGGTTTAAAATTCAATGAGTTTTTATTAGTAACCCTTTTATTAGTCATTACTATTTAGATGGTACTTCAACAACAATTTCACCTAAGAAAGATAATAAATCATCAGTTGACGTATTGTATGTCTCTCCAAGCCTTACCACTACTAAGTCTTTTGAAGGAATTATCATAATATATTGCCCACCAAAGCCAGCGCAATAGTATGTATCTTCTGGAAAATTAAATGAATTTTTCCAATATTTATTCACGTGCCAAAATTTGTTGCTATACATATTATATGTATGTTTTGATGGAATTCGTGTTTCATCGATCCATTTTTTTGAAATTATTTGTTCTTTGTCCCAAACGCCATCTCTTAAATATAGATAGCCAAACTTTGCATAGTCTCGCGTAGAAGCATAAATAGATGATCCACCAATAAAAGTTCCTGATTTATCGAACTCTAAAGTAGTGTCTTTTAATCCAAGTGGTCGCAGCAGACTTTGGTTAATGAAATCAAAATAATCTAATCCATTCTCATTAAGTTTATTCTTAAGAATATAGCTAAGTATATTTGTGGTACCAGTTGAGTAGTTATAAAAAGTGCCCGGAAGTTTTATTAGAGGATAATTAGCTGCAAATTTTGCTTGATTTAACATTCCTTCATCAAATAACATTTCTGCAGTATCAGATCTGCCTTCAATTGTGTATTCCTCAATAAATTCAAGACCAGGTTTCATATTCAGTAGATGGTCAATTGTAATTTCTTTTCTTAGATCGTTCCAATTAGGTAGCAAATTTTTTTCATCTACACTCGAAATATAGCCTTTGTCTAACATAATGCCGGTAATTGCTGCAGTATAACTTTTTGCCATTGACCAAGACACTAGCTTGGTATCACTTTTTATACTTTCATTATATCTTTCAAAAATAATCTCTCCATTTTGAATTATTAAAAGAGAGTTCGTTTTTCCGTACATACCATATGAGTCACTTGAAAATAATTTTTCGATTTTATTGTTAAAAGCTGAATTTCCAATGAAGTTTTCAGTGTTTATTGTCCATTCGTTTGTTGGCCAATTTACATTTGGGTCATGCTTTTTTTGTGGCGATAATGCTAAAACATTGACCATTAAATAAAAAAACACTAGTAATGTTGAAATTATAGTTTTCATTATGAAGTCCCTAAAAAAAACACAATATATTCTATTTTTATTATTATCGATATTAATTTTTCCAATAAACAATGCATTTTCTGACGAGACTGGCATTTTTATTGGAGCTGTTTCTAAGCATTATTGCACTTGTATCTTTGTATCAAAGTTAAATCCAGATCATTGCAGTGATTCACTAAATAATTTTATGGAACAAGTTTTGGATGACCCCAATCTTGCAGATGCTGCAAATTCTATGAAAGTTGATATTGATGCTGATGTGTTTGAAGTATCAGTATCTCTTGGAGATAGAGCGGTGCAATCGATCTTCAATGGAAAAAAAGGGTGTTATCTAGATAAAATAAACTAGTCTAATAGTAGTTATGTGGCTTTTTGATTGTGGATTAGACTCTATTGAGTGGCGAAGAGTTGTAGTGGTTTATACTGTTTCTGTTTCTCCGTTTATTCTTTTTGCTTATCTCACCTATAAAGGAATGATGAAGACGTGGATCACGTATACAATCATTTCATCTTTTTTCATTGCAATGTTTGGATGGGAAATATGGTTGAATTTTGGTCTACTTGATGGCCAAGCTGTTGATTTAAGAAGATCAGAGGCGTTAAGCTGTGCTATTCCAAGTTCAATTAATTGGATCACAAATTCTTTAGGTGATGTATCAATTGTTTGGTTTGGTATTATTCTTTTATCCTATATATTTAAAAATAATAATTCTCCTTTTGAAAAATTTCTACTCCCTGCTTTTGTTATATTGTTATCGTGGTTTTTAATTCAAAATATTTGGGTTGAAATTGTGTTATATTATAATCAAGTTGGTGGTGATGCACGATTGTCATGGGCACCTCTAATGCCTTTAGGACCTTGGTTCAATCCATCATTATTCTCAATATTTGGTCGTGAAGTTACATTTCAAGGTCAAATTGTTTGGGTTCTTGCAACGCCAATATATTACTTTGTAATGATATATTTTTATCGAAAAACAAAAGGGCGTTAATCTAAAACAATATCGTTTCCGTCATCTTTATTTACAAAAAAGTCAGGGAAAGGATCTGCATCAGGTGTAGCCAAGTATTCACTTAAGTCAGTTTTTCCAGATTTAATGATTGTGCTATCATCAACACACATGTTTCCAGTAAACTTTTTTGAATCTTGAGTTAAGATTATATAAGCAGCATCACCCATAATTTCTGGAGTTCTGCACTTACTTAAACCCTTATCTTCCATGCTTTTTGCAAGAATATTTGTAACAGCTGAAGTATTGATCATTGTTCTAGGCCATAATGAATTAACGGCAATACCTGATGATTTTAATTCTTCAGACATACCTAATGTGCACATGCTCATTCCATATTTAGCCATTGTGTAAGCCACATGGGGTGCGAACCAATTACCCTCCATATTTAAAGGTGGTCCTAAATTTAAAATATGCGGGTTCTCAGCTTTTTTTAGATGTGGAATACATGTTTTTGAAACCAAAAAAGTACCACGGGTGTTTATATTATGCATTAAGTCATATCTCTTCATGTCAGTTTGAAGTGTAGGGGTAGGACTAATTGCACTTGCATTATTCACACATATATCAATTCCGCCAAACTCTGTTACTGCCTGCTCAACAGCTGCATTAACTTCTTCTTCAAAACGAATATCTGTCTTTATTCCAATTGCATTGCCTCCAGCTTCTTTCAATTCATCAGCTGCAGTATAAATAGTTCCAGGAAGAGTAGGGTGAGGCTCTGTTGTTTTAGCAGCAATTACAATATTAGCTCCATCCATCGCTGCTTTTTTAGCAATTGCAAAACCAATTCCACGAGTAGCTCCTGTTATAAATAATGTTTTTCCTTTTAATTTTGTCATAATATTTTCCTTATTGTAATTTTTTAGGTTTCCATTCAAGAGTCCCGAAGAAACTTAAGAATTTTTCTTTAAATCCAACTGCAGACTTAGACTCTTCATACATCTTAATCCAAAGCATGAACGTAATTTTAAAAGGGTTAAATGTTTTAACATTTTCCTTTATTCCATATATAACTTTTTCATTTTCAGGTTCAAATGTTCCAAAAAATTTATCCCAAATGATTAAAAGATTTCCAAAGTTTTTATCAATATATTGATCATTTGAACCATGGTGAACACGATGATGAGAAGGAGTAACAAAGATATATTCCAATGGTCCAAGTTTATTGATCCATTGAGTATGGCCTATTACACCCCAAAATGTTGAGGCAATTCCAACAACTACAGTAATCAAGGGATCAAATCCAATAAGGGGCAAAGGCATAAAGAAAATAACTTTTGCAAATGGCGCAAACCATGCTTGTCGCAATGAGACAACAAAATTCATTTCTTCGCTAGAATGATGGTTCATGTGCATTGCCCATAAAAATTTTATTCTATGCGAGCAGCGGTGAAACCAATAGTAAATGAAATCTATGGCTGCAAATGTTAGTACGACCACAAAAAAAACATGCATGAGATCATTAATTGTGAAAAGTCTGAATTGATAGAGATAAATATTAAACAAAAGAAAAGAGCCTTTTGTTAGAAGGCTAACCACAACATTGCCGGCTAATAAACCGTATGAACCTAAGGTGTCATTTACTTTATAAAAACTTAATCCTTTGATATTTGAATAAATTGCCTCTCCTAATATTAAAGCAATAATAATTGGGACAGCATATGTATAAACAGTAATCTCAGTCATAATTCTTAATTTATAATATTTTATAAGCTATCAGGCTATTTTTTTTGGTATAATTAATAGTTATAAAAAAGTTCATATAATTGTCATCTAATTAGTTCATAATTCTCTTATTTCAAAGGAGATATTATATGAGTAAGTTTTATATACTTGGCACTTATGCAAGTCATGCTTTAACGGGCATGATGAGTAATCCAGACTCTGATCGGTCAGCAGCAATTACCCAATTTGTAGAGTCAATGGGCGGCAGTGTTTCAATGTTTAGCATTGTAAGAGGTTCAAGTGATGTCATTGTTGGAATAGATGGGCTGGATTTCGATACAGTAGCTAGCATGAAAATTGCAGTCATGTCATCAGGAGTAATGACAAGTATGGATATACTCGAAGAAGTTGATATGAAATCAATTGTTACAAAAGCTAAAACGGCATCAGAAAATTACAAGAAGCCAGGAGAATAAATATGTCAACAGTAGTAACAGTAAAATTTTTTCCTCAACCGGATAAAGCTAATGAAATGAATGATTGGTTTAGAAATAATCTATCCGATACCCAATCATATGAAGGTTGTAAACTTATTAAAGGTGGGTTTAATAAAGAAGCAAATGAGGTAATTTTATATGAAGTTTGGGATAATAAAGATGCTCATCAAACGTATGTTAATTGGAGAGTTGAAATTGGAGATATACCTAAGTTAGTGGAAATGTCCACTAAAGAGCCTGAGATTATCTATCACGAAGAAGTTTATTAATTTTATAAAAGGAGAAAAAAAATGGAAGCAAAAGAAGTTGTTCAAAAAGGATATGACCTGTTTGGCGCGGGAGATATGGAGACATTTTTTGGCGAAATAGTGCATAACGATATAACATGGACGTTTCCTGGAGAAGAAGGTAAGCATCCACTATCAGGTGTACATAAAGGTAAAGAAAATTTCATAGCAAATATGTCTAAGATTCCTGAGTACTGGAATAATTTCATGGTTACACCTATATCAATGATTAGTGAAGGCAATAAAGTGTTTGCTTTAGTAAAAGGCACTGCAGATGGAATGGATACAATGTTTGGTCATTACTTTGAAGTTGAGGACAATCAAATGAAAGTTATGATGACTTTTGATGATACTTTAACTGCATTTAACGCTATGACGAAGTAAACAATCTAAAGAAAGAGACATAAATAATTATGACAACAAATAAATCACACTACACAATAGCTACTCAGTGGATTGTGCCTGAAAATATGATATCTGAGGTAGAACAGTTTTTTCAAGAGCACGAGACATGGATGAGAGAAACCCATAATCTGTCGGGCGATGCTGAACCTAGGATTGTTGATTACTCAGTTTCAAAAGCCCCTCAATACATAGATAACGATTTAGAGAAAGGGCCGTCAGGTAAAACCATTTATTCTTTGTATGAGGCCTATGTAACAGATCAAGGTGCGATGAAACATTTTGAATTATGGCAGTCTCATCCTGGAGCTGAGACAATGGCAAAAATGTCTGAATATCAAAGTGATATGTCTTTTAATGCAGAAGTTATTGCAACTATGGAGAAATAAAAAAAGGAGAATTAATTATGTATGTAATGTTAACCCAAAAGTTATCTAAAGGTTTTAAATCGTGGAAAGATATGGTTCATGAGAATGGACACAAATTAGAAGGATTTAAAGGTAAGATCTTATTTGCTGGATCACACGCTGAAGATGATAATTCAATGGTCGTAATAATGCATTATGAGGATAAAGAAGGTCTCATGGCATTTAAGAATGACGAGGAACTGATTAAAGCTAGACAAGATGCTGGCGCTTTAACAGAAACTACTCAAATGACTGTTATGACTGAAGAGGCTCTAATTAATTTTCCAAATTAATTATAATCCTGATATTATAATTTACTCACAATAAAATAGAAAGGACGTTGTTTATGAATTCAATTGAAGTAAAAAGTTTTAGTAGTGCAGATGAAGTTAATACAAATTTTAATAATGCACGTATTGAGGCTGTCAATGTTGGAGGCCAAAGAGTATTAAAGCTGACTCTTCAACCAGGATGGAAATGGTCTGATGATGTCAAGCCAACTGTTGGCACTGAAAGCTGTCAGGCAACACACCTTGGTGTTATTGTAGAAGGAAGCGTAAAAGCTGTTCATAATGATGGTACTGAAGCTACTTATCATGCTGGAGACGCATACTCTATTCAACCTGGACATGACGGAATGGTAGTTGGTGATAATCCTGCAATTGTTTACGAATTTGCAGGAGCATGGGGTGAATAAATTATTCTGTTAGGTTAAAATTTGTATCGGTTCTACAGCCAATACCGATTTCATACCCTTTATTCTTTATTGTTTCTCTATCAGCATCATTTTCTTGAAGTTTTTCTATGATTGTGCTGTTTCTATCAATGCATTGTTTATGTTTTGATGGAAAAATTGTTAATATGGTTATTGCAACAAAGCAAACAATAAGAACGCCAGGCCAAACGCTAAAATCTTTCATTATTATTTAAATAGTTCCTCAGCTTTTAATTTATCGCTTTGCTTACTTTTGATGTACTCATGACATTTTTTGATTTCTGTCTCCATTTCAAGAATATAATCTTTTAGCTCTTCTATGCTTAATTCATCAAAATCAATTTTTTTGATCTTTTTAATAGGCTCTAATTCGTCAGTATCCATACTGGTAAGCTATTATAAAAACGAGTAAATTCCAAAAGAAAGAGATAAAAATATTCTAATTGATCTAAATTTATAGTATCTTAAATCAAACATTGTTTATGAGATTATGCATTATCGTCACATATTTATATTAACTTTCTTCTTCATTTTTTCATTTATACCTTTATCAATGGCCGGTTCACCAGATGATCCAAATTCAAACCCTGTTCAAGTTAATAAGATTAATTCTTCAAGTTTTTCAAGTTTTGTTGACTCAATGGATATTCTTGGTTTTGACAATATTTATTTTAAAAGAGCTCCCGAAGAATTTAAATCAAGAACTGAGAAGGCATTTAATGAGAGATCCAAAACAAAAGATGCAAATCAAATTTTTGATCTTTTTAAATCAGAACTAAATAATACACCTCATTATGCATATAAAATTTATAATGAAACCCTTGTTCATTTGTACGATTTATCACCTAGAACTTTTGAAAAAAATTCAATTATCCTAAAAAATTCTTTAATTGAGATCTTAAGTCAGCCGTATAACCCAGAGTCAAAAATTACCTATACTGATGAACTTGACTGTGGCGCAGAAGAAAATTACGAGCCTTGCAAAAAATTATACCAAAAAAAGATGAGGCTACCTCTTATCTTGTTCTTAATGCTTCCAGCTCTTTTATAGTACATAAATTAATATTATTTTATGAGAACATCTTATCTAGAAAATGATTTGATAAAATTAAGAAGAGAATTTCATTCACAACCGGAGTTAAATTTTGACGTTACTGAAACTTCAAAAAAAATTGAGTCAATACTAAGGTCTGCAAATATTGAAGTTCATAATAATATTGGTAGAACAGGTTTAGTCGGAGTTATCAAAAAAGGAAATTCAAACCGAAGCATCGGAATAAGAGCTGATATGGATGCTTTGCCAGTTAATGAAGCTAATACATTTGATTATAGATCCAAGCATGATGGCAAAATGCATGCTTGTGGTCACGATGGTCACGTTACAATGGCATTGGGAGCCGCCAAACATTTAGCTGAAAAAGAAAATTTTGATGGAACAGCTTATTTTGTCTTTCAACCAGATGAAGAACAAACTCAAGGTGCTCAAGCTATGATTGATGATGGCTTATTCGATCGTTTTTCAATGGATGAAATTTATGCATTTCATAATTTACCAGGAATGGATGTTGGAACATTTGCTACAAGAGCTGGAACAATTACTGGTAGTGAAAGTTTATTTCGTATTGAATTAAAAGGTATAGGAGGACACTCTGCGTTACCACACATGGGAGTTGACACAATAACTGTTGGTACTCAAATCATTACCGCTCTTCAATCCATAGTTTCAAGAAAATTAAATCCTGCAGTTAATGGTGTAGTTTCTGTTACAGAATTTATTACTGATGGAACTGAAAATGTTTTACCAGGACATGCACTTATATTAGGGGATACGAGAGCTTTATCTCCTGATTCAAATAAAATCATGGAAGAATCAATGAAAAGTATTGTGAATGGCATGGCTCAGGCACATGGCATAGAAGCAAAATTTGAATATAGGACTAGAACCAATATGACAATTAATTCACCTGAGCAGGCAAGATTTGCATCAATGGTTGCTGAAAAACTAGTTGGAAAAGAAAATGTAGATGAAGATTGTGAGCCAAAATTATTTTCTGAAGATTTTTCTCAAATGTTAATGAAAAAACCAGGTTGTTATATTCTAATTGGAAATGGAATTGATGGATCCTGTGGTAAGACGTTGCATTCTTCAGATTATGATTTTAATGACAAACTATTAGTAACAGGATCATCTTATTGGAGTGAATTAGTTCTCGAAAAGTTAGGATAACTTCTTCATTGGTTACTCATTAAATACTTATGAATAAATTAGATAATAATTTATTGTCAATTATCTGCATTTTAATAGGGATGTCTATCTTTTCTATCCAGGATGTATTAATTAGACTTTTATCAAATGAAGTTTCCACTTTTCAAATCTTATTTACGCGAAGCATTGTAGGATCCTCTTTGCTTGTCGCTTATTTAAGAGTCATGAACATTAAAATAGAGTTTTCAACCAATTATCTTTCATTAACAATATTCAGAGGAATAATATTTCTATTTGGTTTTGCTTTATTTTATGTTGGCTTAGCAAATTTATCTTTTGCTATTTGTACATCATTATTTTTTACAGCACCTTTTTTTGTCACCATTCTATCCAAAGTATTTTTAGGTGAGACTATTGGTATAAGGCGTTGGCTTACAGTCTTGTTTGGGTTTTTAGGAGTTCTAATTATAGCAGACCCTTTTTCAAGTGAATTTAACTTTTATATGATTTTTCCAATTTTATGTGCAATGTGTTATGCGGGTGCGATGATCATTATCAAAATTACTTCAGATAAAGACAATGTATACGCTCAAACTTTTCATTTTTATTTTACGGCGATGATCTTATGCCCAATCAGTGCTTTCATTGGAAATATACTTAATCTTCATGATCCATCTAATCAAGTCACAGACTTCATGTTCCGATCTTGGGCATATAATTTTGATATCAACTTAGTGTTAATGATACTTGTCGGATTAACTGCAGTGTTAGCATTTGTTTTTACCATAAGCGCTTACAGGTTAGGAAAGCCATATATTGTTGCTCCTTTTGAGTACATTTTATTGGTATGGGCAGTAATTTATGGCAGGTTAATATGGGGTGAAACCATTTCATCACAAAGTTGGATAGGAATATTTATTATTGTAACTGGTGGGATTTATATCTTCTATCGAGAGCGAATAAATGATCAAGTTCTGGCTACAGATCAAACCATAAGATAATAATTGTCTAATTATTATTGTGTAAGTAAATTTGTTACAAAAAATTTAAAGAAAGTATATTTGAAATAGAAACCCTGAGTAGTTATTCTCAGGGTTCCTATCAAAAGGTATTAATTACTAGTAACAATATGGATTCCACCATCAGTAATGTTTAGGTGAGGAGCTAAGTTTGAATAGATCCATCGCTGCATCTTATTTGAACTAAATATATCCATAGCCTTACCAAGATCACTTGAATTTGCCGCTGACATCCACATTACTGTATTTGCAGGAAGTGTTTCACTTCCACAAACTGCACAGCCTGCTACACCAATAGCGGCAGGAGCTCCAGCTTCAGCCATCATCTTTGCTACTTTAGGAAAGTTAAAGAAAAAGTTTATACCATCATTTACTTCTGCAAATGAGTATGCGACTGCATTACCCACTTCGATTTCTCCTGTAAACTCTGTATCATTTCCGAAAGTTCCAGAAGTAGTGACTACGCCATCGTTATCTCCAAATGTTGATTGAAGCCAGTCAGGATTTTGTTGAACTAAAGCATTAGTTTCTAACATAGCTTGCATGTTTTCATAGTATCCTATAACGAAACTAGTATCTTGAGATCGATCACCTCTTATTTTAACAGATGATCTAATATCTAAATACTGAGCACCGCCCGCCATTGCAAGAGCTTTAAACTTTGTTGTAGCTTCAGCAACTTCTTGTGGATTACTACCTTCAATTTCCCAAACATCAAACACAAATGCAGATACATTAGCTGTGCTTAGAATGATTAAGCTTGAGAAGATAATAAAAAAATTTCTAATCATGTTCATATTAACTCCTTGTATAATTTAAGCTAAAATTTTATGGTAAATATGATTTGCTGATACACTAAATATTATGCTTAATTTTTATCGTCATAAAAAAACAACAAAAAACCTTATAATAAAATCAATAAGTTAAATATTATTGAGCTAGATTATTTTAAGATTATATTAACTGTATGACAGTCACTACACCAACTATCAAACCTAATGAGATACTAGACTCTTCTCAAGTAAAATATTTGAGAACTAAAAGCTCTTTAATGGGCACTTTGTTAGTTGCTCATGCTTGGTTGGTTATATTTTCACTTTTATTTGTTTATACTTTATTCCCAAGTTTTATTTTTTACTTAGTTATAATTACTTTTATTGCTGGTAGACAATTGGGGCTAGCGATTCTGATGCATGAAGGTGCGCATGGATTAATTGCAAATAATGTAAAATTTAATAATTATATATCTCAATTATTCTGTGCATTTCCAATGGCAGTTGATACATATGATTATAGACATTATCATTTAAAGCATCATAGACATACTCAAACCAAAGATGATCCAGACTTGGTTCTTTCAAAGCCATTTCCTATTACAAAAAGTAGTTTTATTCGAAAAATGTTAAGAGATTTGAGTGGAATAACTGGTATCAAGCAACGATATCAATCTATTAAAAGAACTTTTGATAATGATACATTAAAAGTAGATGGAAAAGAAATTTCAGGTTTCAAATCAAAAACGACATTAAGAGGAATTTTATTATCACAATTTTTAATATTTATCTCTATGAGTATTGTAGGCAGCTGGTGGTATTATTTTGCTTTTTGGCTAGTGCCTGCTCTAACTATTTTTCAATTTTTTTATAGAATTCGTAATATTGCAGAACATGCTGTTGTTCCAAACGATTGCGATGACTTTAATAACGCAAGAACAACTCATGCATCATTTATTGAACGTTGCTTTGTAGCTCCATATTACGTTAATTACCATCTAGAACATCACTTATTTATGTTTATTCCATGCTACAAGTTAAAGCATGCTCATAACTTATTGGTCGCTAAAAAATATACCGATAGAATGGAAATTAAAAAGGGATATATACCTTTACTCAAGTCAATATTAGTGTAATTAAGCTAATAATTTATAATTATAATCATGACAGATAATAAATTTGAAGTTGATCAACTTAAAAAAGCTTTTGGCTCATTCGCTACAGGTGTTTGTGTTGCAACTTCTCATACTAGTGGGTTTACAGTAAATTCATTTGCATCATTAAGTCTAAATCCACCATTAATGATTTTTAATATTTATAAAACTGAAACTGATTACGTTGAATTTTTAAAGAATGATAAATTTGCTATTAATTTTTTATCATCAGATCAAAAAGATATTTCAAAATTATTTGCTTCTAAAGAAACAAATAAAGCTGAAAATGTTGCACATCAAATATCCAAGAATGGGAATATTATTCTAGATAATACGCTTGGTTTTATTGAGTTAAAAGTTTTTCAAAAAATAGATATTGCTGACCATGTTCTAGTTATTGGAGAAGTCGAAAACCTTTCAATTGATGAAAATAGAAATCCTTTAATTTATTATCGAAGTGAATACAGAAATTTAAAACAAAAGGAAGACTCCTAAATCATCGGGTCTCCATATCGATTTCTTTTTTCATTCCCCTTAAGAAGCCAAAACATTACAATAGTTACAAAGCCAATAAAAGGTATTGCCATTATCAATAGCCACCATCCAGACCGATCGGTATCGTGTAATCTTCTGATATAAAGAGATAGAGATGGGACTAAGAATAGAAAATAAGTGAATAAATAAAAATGACCTAAAATGAATTGATTATTAGGTGAACGAGATAGTTCAAAATTTATTAATTCTAATGAAAGATATTGATCAATTTGAATACCAATCATGCCAACAATGACTGTAAATAAATAAAAATGCCAAAACTCCGCTCTCGAGGAGCGAGTTTTAAAATCAAAAGCTTTTATAAATGCCTTCTTGATTGAGTCTGTGAAACTTATTGCCATGAGTAAGAAAATATAAGTTTTTTTAAAAAAAATATATATACTTCCTACCTTATGACAAAATCAATAAGAATAGGTGGAGCTAGCGGTTTTTGGGGAGATTCTGTCATTGCTACCCCACAGTTACTTAATGGAAATTCTCTTGATTTCATTGTCTATGATTATCTAGCTGAGATTACAATGTCTATTATGGCTCGAGCTAGAAGTAAGGATCCGTCAAAGGGTTATGCTACTGATTTTGTATCGAGTGTTATGAAATTAAATTTAAGGCAGATAGCGGATCAAAATATTAAGATATTATCAAATGCTGGTGGAGTAAATCCGAATGCATGTGCAGATGCTTTACGAGAATTGATTAAAGAACAGAAATTAGATCTTAAAGTCGCTGTCATTTTAGGTGATGATTTAATATCTGAGAAAGAAACCTTAAACAAAGGTAAGATTTTAGAAATGTATTCTGGAGTTGATTTTCCTGATCCAGATAAAATCGCCAGCATTAATGCTTACCTTGGAGCTTTTCCAATTGCTAAAGCTCTAGAAAATGGAGCAGATATTGTAATAACAGGTAGAAGTGTAGATAGTGCAGTTACGTTAGGAGCCTGCATATATTCATTTGGATGGAATGAAAATGAATATGACTTACTTTCTTCAGGGAGTCTTGCTGGCCATATTATTGAATGCGGCACTCAAAGCACAGGTGGTAATTTTACAGACTGGGAACAAGTATCTGAAAATTTAAATGATATAGGTTATCCAATAGTTGAAATTGAAAGCAGCGGCTTATTCACTTGTGCTAAATCTAAATGTTCATCTGGTATCGTTAATATTGGCACTGTATCAGAGCAGATGCTTTATGAAATAGGAGATCCTCAAGCTTATATTCTTCCCGATGTAATTTGTGATTTTTCAAATGTAGAATTAATTGAGATTGAAAAAAATAAAATTCAAGTTTCAGGTGCAAAAGGGTATCCATCTCCAAAAGATTATAAAGTAAGTGTGACGTATGCCGATGGATTTAGGGGTGGCCATTTATGTTCCTTTGTTGGGATTGATGCTGATAAGAAAGCGCAAGTTTTTGGCGATGCAATTTTTCAAAGATCAAAAACAATTATGAGGGCCATGAATATATCTGATTTTGATGAAACAAGTATTGAAGTAATTGGTAACAATAGCCAATATTCAATAGACATTGATGAGACACACGCTAATAAAGAAGTTGTTTTGAAATTTGCCGCAAAACATGAAGACATAAGAGCTATTGGTATTATGCTTAAAGAATCTGTGGGACTTGGGCTAGCAACTCCTCCAGGTCTTTCTGGATTCGCTGGAGCTAGACCAAAGCCATCACCTGTGGTGAGGCTTTTTTCATTTCTAATTCCTAAATCAAAAGTGCCAATAAAAATAATTGATGATAAGGAGCATGATATAGAAGTATCACATGGAGAAATTTATGATTTCAATCAAACTATTAGACCCTCAAAACCTGAATACAACGATATCGAAGAAGAGCTTATTGATGTACCATTAATTGATATTGCTTACGGAAGAAGTGGAGATAAAGGAGATAAAGCAAATATTGGGATTATCGCAAGAGATCAAAAATACTTTCCAGCCTTATGTCACTATTTAACTGAAGAATTTGTAAAAAAGTCATTTAGTAAATTTCTAAAAGGGGACATTGAAAAATTTTTACTTCCTGGCTCATACTCTATTAATTTTTTACTTCATGATGTACTAGGTGGAGGTGGACCAGCAAGTTTGAGAAATGATCCTCAAGGAAAAGCTTATGCACAAATACTTCTAAGTAGAGAAATTCCTATTCCTAAGAAACTGTTAAATTAAGACAATGAATGAATCTCTTTTAAAAGTTGAAAACATTGAAACTTACTATGGTCCAATCATGGCTATTAGGGGTGTTAGTTTTGAAGTTAAGAAAGGATCAATAGTTACAATTTTAGGGTCTAATGGTGCAGGAAAGACAACGATTCTCAAAACAATCTCAGGCGCAATAGATCCAAGAAAAGGTAAAATTACTCTAAACGGAAAGGAAATACAAAAAAAGGATCCAGACAAAATATTAAAACTAGGAATGAGTCACTCTCCTGAAGGAAGAGAAGTTTTTCCATATTGCAGCGTACTTGAAAATCTCCAAATGGGAGCATTTACAAGAAATGATCAGAAAGAAATAAATATAGATTTAGAGCAAGTGTTTAACTATTTTCCAATTTTAAAAGAAAGAATGAATCAGCCCGCAGGGTTATTATCTGGAGGAGAACAACAGATGCTTTGTATTAGCAGATCTTTAATGAGCAGACCAAGCATTATGTTATTAGATGAGCCATCACTAGGCTTATCTCCAAAACTAGTTAAAGAAATTTTTAAGATTATTGTAAGAATTAATAAAGAGTTAAAAACAACCATACTTCTTGTTGAACAAAATGCAAATATAGCACTCAGTAATTCGGATTTTGGTTATGTGTTGGAACTTGGAAGAATAGTAATGGAAGGTGATAGTGCTGAGTTGTTAGATAAAGAAGATATTAAGGAATTTTATTTGGGGCAGCAAGATGCCGGTATTCGAGGAGAAAAGAGATGGAAGAAAAAGAAAATGTGGCGCTAGATACCGTACCAAAGGTTTTTTGGAATGCAGTTAATACAAGAAAGAATAAAACTGCAATGCGTGAGAAAGATCTTGGTATCTGGCAATCAATTTCATGGAGAGAGTATGGAGATAAAGCTAAGTACGTTGGCTTAGCTTTAAATTCTCTTGGCTTGAATAAAAATGATGTTGTTTCAATAGCAAGTGAAGGAATTCCTGAATGGTTGTTTACAGATCTAGGCGTTATTTGTGTTGGAGGTATTTCAAGTGGTGTGTACACAACAGACTCATCATCACAAGTTGAATATTTAGTTAATGACTCTAAAACTAATTTCTATTTTGCTGAAAATGAGGAGCAATTAGATAAAATTTTAGAAGTGAGAGAAAATTGTCCCTCTTTAAAAAAAATCATTATTTACGACTTAGAAGGATTGCATGATTTTTCTGATCCACAGGTTATATCATTTAGTGAATTAATTAAATTGGGTGAATCAATTGATAAAAATAATCCAGATTTATTTGAAAGTTTAATGGCAAAAGTAAGCCCTGAAGATATTGCTATCCTAGTTTATACATCAGGCACTACCGGCCCCTCTAAAGGAGCTATGATTAGCAATAAAAATATTGTTTATCAAATTAATACAGGGATAAATATATTTAAACCGCAAGAAAATGATGAACAATTATCATTTTTACCTCTTTGTCACATACTAGAGAGAACTGTTTCGGTTATGTATCCCCTTCAAACAGCTGCAGTTATAAACTTTGCAGAAAGCATAGATACTGTACCTGAGAATATTCGAGAAGTATCGCCAACAGGTTTTATTGCTGTTCCAAGAATTTGGGAAAAATTTTATTCTTCTATTACGATTACAATGAAAGATGCAACATTCATTGGAAAAGCTTTTTATAAATTTGCAATATCGGTAGGCAGTAAACGAAAAGACTATATTCTTAATGGTGAACCTGTACCTTTTACAACTCAATTACTGTTTGGGTTTTGTGATCAGTTTGTCCTAAAAAATATTAAAAAACTTTTAGGTCTTAATAATTGCAGGTATGCATTGAGCGGTGCCGCACCAATTTCACCAGAATTAATTGATTGGTATTTATCAATTGGTCTCGATATGCGTGAAGGATGGGGAATGACTGAAACAGCAGGTATTGGAACTGCTTTTTATTCAAGAGAAATAAAAAAAGGCTGTGTTGGAAGAGCTATTGATGGCTCTGAAGTTCAAATTGCAAAGGATGGTGAAATTCTATTTAGAGGACCTGGTGTATTTTGTGGGTATTTAAATAAACCTGAGCAAACTAAAGAAACAATTATTGATGGATGGCTTCATACTGGAGATGTTGGACATTTAGATAATAGTGGTAATTTAAAAATAACTGATCGAAAAAAAGATATTATTATTACAGCGGGTGGAAAAAATATTTCCCCATCTGAAATTGAAAATGAATTGAAATTTAGCGCCTTTATATCTGATGCAGTTGTTATTGGCGATAAAAGGAAATTTCTTTCTTGCTTGATAATGATAGATGAAGAAAATGTAATGAAGTTTGCACAAGACCATGATGTACCATTTTCTAATTTTGAGAGTTTATGTAAATCGAAAGAAATTATTGATTTAATTCAGCTTGAAGTTCATCAAGTAAATAAGAAATTTGCGAATGTGGAGCAAGTTAAAAAATTCACACTTATTGATGTTCAATTAACTGCAGAAGATGATGAATTAACCCCAACAATGAAGTTAAAAAGAAAATTTATTAATCAAAAGTATACTAATATAATTGAAGCAATGTATAAAACTGCTTAATATTAATAACTTAATTCAATTGGAGATAAAAAATGCTTAAATACTTAATATCTGTTTTGACTATATTATTTTTTAATTTTTCTGTTTTCGCTGATCAAGGGATATCTGATAAAGAGATAAAAATTGGTATGCATACAGATATTAGTGGGCCAGTTTCTTCATTTGGGAAATACTCTGTTGAGGGAGTAAAGATGAGAATGGATGAAATTAATGAAAATGGTGGAATACATGGAAGAAAGCTTGTTTTATTTGCAGAAGATCATCAATATCAAGTGCCTAGAGCAGTACAGGCTGCAAATAAACTTATCAATAAAGATAAGATTTTTTTGATGTTAGCTAGTCTTGGAACTCCAATGAATAATGCAGTGTTTCAAATGCAAGAAGCAAAAGATATTCCCAATTTGTTTCCCCTGTCTTCAGCAAGATCTATGACTGATCCATTACATCGATTAAAATTTGGTGCGTTATCATCATACTATGATCAAATTAGATCAGGGGTAAAGTGGGCTGTTGAAGACCAAGGTAAAAATAAAATTTGTGTTCTGTATCAAGATAATGATTTTGGACAAGAAACGTATGACGCAGTTATTGACCAGCTTTCATCTATGAATCTAGCTCTTCATGAGAAGGCTACAAATAAACCAGCTGATACTGATTTAACATCTCAAATTACTAAATTAAAGAATGCTGATTGTGATGCTGTGGCAATGGGAACAATTGTTAAAGATACAATAATTGGCTATGCAAAAGCAAAACAAATGGGATGGGATGCTCTTTTCTTTGGTCAAGTTGCTAGTTTTCATCCAGTTATAGCTAGTCAACCAGGTGGAATAACTGATGGGTTTTATACTTTTGCTCAATTTGATACGCCAAGCAAAAGTTCTTGCTCCGAAGAAATCTGTAATTGGATTGATAAGTATGAATCCTTATTTGGAAACACTCCTAATATTGGATCTGCCTATGGCTATATGTATATGGATGTAACAGCTAGAGCTCTTGAAATTGCTGGATATAATTTAACAACAGAATCATTTATTACAGCTCTTGAAAGTATAAAAGACTATAAGATACCTTTTGGTGAAAGTATTTTGTCATGGGGACCAGATAAACACTTAGGAGCAAATGATGCATTTTTATTTGTTGTTCAAGATGGTAAATTTATTCAAGTTGATGATGTGATGTATACTTATTAATTATGAATAAATATTTTATTTTATTATTATTCATTTTTACGTCGCATGCGGCTTTAGCAGATCAGGGAATTTCTGATACAGAAATTCTTGTTGGCATGCACACAGACTTAAGTGGTCCAGCTTCAATGATTGGAAAACAAAGTGTTGATGGCGCAAATATGCGATTTGATGAGTTCAACTCTAAGGGCGGCGCTTATGGGCGTTTAATTAAATTTATTGTTGAAGATCATCAGTATACTGTTCCTAGAGCAGTTCAAGCCGCTAATAAATTATTAAGAAGAGATAAAGTCGCACTGATGTTAGGTTCACTCGGTACGCCGATGAATAATGCGGTATTGACTGATCAACTAAAGCTAAATGTCCCAAATTTATTTCCTCTTACAGCTGCACGTTCAATGTATGAACCTTTTCATAAATTAAAATTTACATCGGGATCTACTTATTACGACCAAATCAGAACTGGTATAAAGTATTTAGTTGAAAACAATAATCGTCAAAATGTATGTGTTTTGTATGAAGATACTGACTTTGGACAAGAAATTGTTGATGCAACAGAAGATCAATTAGAAGAAATGGGAATGAATCTAGTAGAACGTGCATCAGCAAAGCCCACTGACACAGACTTTACCGCTCAAATCAAAAAGTTAAAAAATGCAAATTGTGACCTAGTTGCAATGGGAACTATTGTGAGAACAACCATTCTACCTTTCATCAAATCGAAAGAAATTAATTGGACAGATGTTGACTTTGTTACCACTTCTGCGAGTTATTATACTGTAGTTGCTGAGCAGCCTAATGGTGTTATGAATGGTTTGTACTGTTTAAATTCCCTTGTTTTTCCATATTATGATACCGCCAATAAAGTCGAAAAGGACTGGTGGGATAAATTTAAAAGTATTTATGGATACGATCCAAACACAGGCGCTTTATATGGATATATATTTGCAGATATACTGATTGAAGCAGTCAAAAGAGCCGGAAAAGAACTTACAGTTGATAACTTTGTATCATCAATGGAGTCTATAAAGGATTTCGAAGACCCTCTTCAGACTGGAAGCGTGACATTTAGTGAAACAAGAAGGCAAGGAACAAATATATCCTACTTCTTTCAAGTTCAGGAAGAACGATTCAAGGTAATCTCGGGACCCATTGCTTACTAAGAAAGATCAATCCTTGGACTCATCATCAGTACTAATTGCCAACGGCAAAAAACCTAAGAACAAAAAAATTATAGAAATATTAAAAAATGCTAAAAATGTAATATGCGTTGATAATGGATATGAATTAGCATCAGAATTAAATATTACGCCATCAGTAGTAATTGGTGATTTAGATTCAGTTGATATTAATAAAATTAGTAAAGACATATTAATAATTAAAGATGAAGATCAAAATACTAACGATTTAGAAAAGACTCTCAATTACTGTCTGAGTAAAAATATAAGAGACATTATTTTGGTTGGGGCAACAGGTGAGAGAGATGATCAAAATTTAGCAACCATTCTCGTTTCACTCGAATATATCGAACAACTGAATATTGAAATATTATCAGATTTATATTCAATAGAATTTGTAAATGGTGAAAGAGATTTCGAAGTCACGCCAATGAGAGAAGTATCACTTATATCGATGGATAAAGAAAATATAATAACAACACAAGGCTTAAAATATAACCTAGATAAATCAAAATTATCATCAGCAACTCATGGTATTAGTAATTATTCGATCGGAGAAAATTTTTCTATTTCTTGTTCATCTCCATTGATAGTATTTAAGAAATTATGAATAGAAAAAATATTGCAATAATTGGTGCGGGAATTTCTGGATTAATGCTTGGATGTATTTTGAGAGAAAAAAAAATAGAATGTACTTTATTTGAAAGATCAAAAACAATCAGTGAATATGGAGCAGGGATTACAATTTCTCCAAATGGTCTTCTTTTATTAGAGCAAATTGGTATTCTTGATGAATTGAATAAAAGCTCATGTAATCCTCTCAGTGTATGCTTCAAATATTCAAGTGGGGCTTTAATTAAAAAAATCACATCAAATGAATTTGGTAATATTTTGACAACTAATAGAAGAGAACTTATTAGAGTTTTGTTCAATCAATATCAAAACTTAGGTGGGGAAATTATATTTAATCATCAACTGGAATTTTATGATGAAAAAGTAAATAAATTAACATTTGAAAATGGAAGCTCTTATATTGCTAATCATGTAGTGGGATGTGATGGAATAAAATCAATAATTAGATCTAAAAACTTTAACTCAAGAGAAACCCCTGACTATAGTGGCTACTCTGCTTGGCGAGGTATCGGACTATCTGATAGCAAACACATTAATTTATATTTTAATTCGAACAGCCATATAGTTTGTTATCCAGTTAATAATAAATTGGAAACAAGTTTTATTGCAGTTTTTAAAGATAAAAATAAAAATCAAGAAACGTGGAGAAGAGAGGGCACTCATGATGAGTTAAGGAATGATCTTAGTGAATATGATAATTTTTTACAGTCGATCTTTAAATCTTCATCTAAAGTATTTAAATGGGGTATGTATGTTAGGCCTCCACTTAAAACCATATTCAAAGATAATATTACATTACTTGGTGATGCCGCTCATCCTATGTTGCCTTTTTTAGGACAGGGGGGAAATCTAGCACTTGAAGATGCATATATTTTTGGTTCTCTGTGTCATAAATTTCAATCTAATTTTGAATTAATTCAGCAAAAATATCAGCAAGCAAGATTGCAAAGGACCAATAAAATTCAAAGAATGTCAAAACAACAGGCTATGGTGTACCACGCTACTAATCCATTAATTACTAGAACAAGAAATTTTTTACTAAGAAATACGAATATTGCTAAGATTCGACTGCAAGATATTTATGCTTATAATGCTATTGAGGAAATGAATAAGATTTAGACTTATGAATAATCTACCTGAAACAAAAGCTGTTGATTTAGTGTTAAATGATGAATGGTTAACAATTTCATTTAATCAACCAGAAAAAAGAAATGCTCTTACAGAAGAATTGACCTCAGATATCAAAAATGTTCTGGGTTCTATTAGGGAAGATATGTCCATTCGAGGTGTTTCGATGAGGGGAGAAGGTGGAGTTTTTTGTGCAGGAGGTGATTTAAAGAGTTTTAAGTCTGGTTTTCAAGGAGGCGAACAAGCCCTAGAAGATGTTTACAATTCAAGTGCAATGACAGGTGAGTTTTTTGATATGATTAATTCTTTTCCAAAGCCAGTTATTATGCTTGCTGAAGGTGCAGCTATGGCTGGTGGACTTGGTCTTCTATGTACCGGCGATATTGTTGTGGTAACTAAAGATTGTAAGTTTGCACTTACAGAGACAACCCTAGGCATACCCCCAGCTCAAATTGCTCCTTTTGTAACAGAAAGAATAGGCCTATCAAAAGCTAGAAGAATAATGTTAACAGCAGCAAGATTTTCTGGAAAAGAAGCCTATGAAATGGGTCTAGCTGATTTTTTGGCAGATGATGCGAATGATTTAATTAATATTGAGAATGAAATTAAAAAAGGTGTTTTAAGATGTGCGCCAAAAGCAAATACAGTTACAAAGGAAATTGTTTTAGCTACTCGCCACCTTAGTCGAAAAGAAATGATTAAATTTGCCGCTAAAGGATTTTCTGAGCAAATGTTAAGTGAAGAGGGCATGGAAGGTATTGCATCTTTTATTGAGAAACGTAAACCAAAATGGTCTAAATAATGAATAGATCCTTGCAACAAGCTTTCGATTTCTTAGATGAAAGTAATGCTGTTTATGAATTATTGTCTTCACTATCTGACAAGGAATTCAATCAACCCACTCAATTTAAAGGCTGGTCATTTAATGATGTAATCGGACATCTTCATGTATGGAATTATGCTGCAGATATTTCTTTAAGCGATGGGGAAGATTGGGTTGAATTTTCTAATAAGGCATTAAAAGCACTTGGTAGTGGCTCTAGTATGAATCAGTTTGAAAGAACGATTACGAATAACATCAAAGGTAAAGAGTTATTAGAAGTTTGGAAAAACTATTTTACTGAAATGTCAGATCGATTTGCTTCTGCTGATCCAAAGAAACGCGTTAAATGGATGGGGCCTGATATGAGCGTTCGTTCTTCAATAAGCGCAAGACATATGGAAACATGGGCACATGCTCAGGAGTTATATGACTCTCTAGGAGTCAAAAGAATTAATCACGATAGAATAAAAAATATCGTTATCATTGGCAACAATACGTTCAAGTGGTGTTACACAGTTCATAACAGAAAATTACCATCTAATACTCCTTATCTAAAACTAACATCACCATCAGGTGAAATTTGGGAATTTAATAATTATTCAGATGAAAACTATATAACAGGATTGGCTGAAGAATTTTGTCAAGTAGTTACACAAGTTAGAAATATAAAAGATGTAAATCTGGATGTAACTGGCAGTGATGCAAATGAATGGATGTCAATAGCACAATGCTTTGCGGGCCCCGCTGAAACCCCCCCAGCTCCTGGAACCAGAAAAATGGTTGCTCGATAGAGTTATTTGAGGAAAATTTTGTGTTTTATTAGTTAATTCTATGTCTATTTATGTAAATTATTTTGTTATATAATTTATTCATATGATCTTTTTCAAATTTACATCAAGATTATGTTTAATTATTTTTTTAATCGGAACCTCAAGTAGTTCTTTTGCAGCGGTCGCTTCAATCGATTTTTTTAAATTTGAATCTTTTAAAGAAACAATTCAACTTAATGTTATTAAGAAAAATAATCTATCAGAAATTAATACCGCAGATTTAGATTTTGTTAGAGCTAATGATAAGCAATTAAAAATAATCAGAAATGAAATAAAATTTTCAACATTTAACGAAGAAAAATTTTTAAATTCATATACTGAACTTAATAGTCTTTTCACTGAAATTTCATTTGATATATATCAAGAATCTAAATTTTATCTAATTACAAATAATGTTTTAACGCCAGGAATTGATACAAAATTAAGACGAATATCAGCAAATTATATTAACCAATTTTATGGGCTCTCTCCAATTTCTGTTTCGATGCCCGTAGAGAAAAGTAAATATTTACCCATTGAGTCGCCATCACTAACTGCTGCCGAGGCAGTTCCTGCTTTAGGAATGACAGGCGTTACTATTGCAAGTGTTCTTGGACTCGGTGCTGCTGCTGGCGGTGGATCTGGCGGAGGAAGTGGAGGCGGAGGTGGAGGATCGAACCCTCTTGTCATCATTAGTTCTGGTACGACAGATATATATGACAGTGACTCAAGTGGATTCACTATTAATGTTAGTCTAAGTCCAACCTCAACAAATCCTGTAACTGTAAACTTTCAAAGCACTGGAACAGCAACACTAAGTAGTGATTTTAACGGCCCATCATCAGTTACTGTTCCTGCTGGAAGTTCATCAACAACCGTAACATATACCCCTGTAGCTGATAGCACTTATGAAGGAACAGAAATTATTAAAATTGAAATTTCTTCTGTTATAAATGGAACAGAATACGGAACACAATCAGTTAGTGTAAATTTAAAAGAATATGCTTTAAGGCTTGGTACCGCTTTTACTGACAGAGGAAATAGTTCTGCAAGAGCTGCTCTTACCGAATATGCAAATGTTGGCAATCATTCAAGTGTGAATTCCACAATCCACCCTTATTCATTGATGAATATTCACAAAGCTCATGCATATTGGGATGGATCACAACATCTTAGTGGTAAAGGAGAAGTAATTCATGTAGCTGATTTCAATTGTGATGAAAATCACCAAGAATTTACTCAAGGTGGTAAAACTACTACAGTCGTTGGCGTAGCTTTTGATGCAGATAGTGCTGCCGATTTTCATTGTAATCTAGTTGCTGGTTATGCTGCTGGAGGATTTAGTGGATCCTCGTCGAGTAATGATATAATGGGAGTCGCTTATGAAGCTGATCTCGTGTTTTCACGTGTTCCAGGGACAAGTTATTTACAGAAGGCAGTAGACCTAGATTCTGCAAGAGCATTAAACGCAATTGCTTCTAATAACAGTTGGTCTACTAGTTGTGCAGATGAGGCGTCAGATGTTGATGCATTTATCGCCGCTAATCCTAGTGCAACCATTATGGAGGCGGTAGGCGGTGCACTAGCTGGATGTGGAACAATTAGTTCAACTGCTACAGCTCACATGCAGGCTTATGTAGACTCAATAGATGCATTTCAAACCGCTGGAGGAATAATGGTGTTTGCCGCTGGAAACGATAACTCTGATAGTGATGTAAGCGCCTTAGCAGCTTTACCTATATGGTTTTCCCAGTTGTCTGAGGCCTATATAACAGTTGCATACATGGAAGTTCGTGGCTCTCCTACAATTTCGGGCTCAAATTTTTTCCAATTATCTAATCCTTGTCAGCAGATGGCTGAAAATTGCCTAGTAGCAGATGCATGGGAAATTTTTGGAGCATATTGGCATGATGATAGTAGCAGTACTAGTAATTACACCGATATAACTGGAGGAGGTTCCTCTTCAGCTTCTCCAATGGTATCTGGTATTATTGCTTTATTAAATCAAGCATTTCCAAATCATACGCCAGAAATGATTGTTGATAGACTTTTAGCAAGCGCAAATAATTCATGGTTTACACCAACTGGAAATACAACTTTTACTACTCATGGAAATAGTATTAAACACGGATATCATTCGATATGGGGCCATGGAATACCAGATGCGTATGCAGCTCTATCTCCAATTACCACGAGCCTAAATCCACTTATAGGTATTTCTACTGGTGGAAGTATGGTCAATAACGCCGATAATTTTGAAAATCTTTTTCCACCAAGCATAACTGAACTTACTGCAAACCCATCTTTCGGTGACTCTCTAGTGCTAGGATTAAAAAATGAAAATGGTTATTTTTATGATGCGCTTGGAGGCGGCTTTAAGTTTGACTTATCGACTTTAGTAAAATCAAAAAGTAACAAATCTGATATTAAAGAGTTCATCAATAACGATATTATAAATCTTAGAAACCATAGAAATGTGGCTATGTTTAATAATAACTACATAAATGTTTTAGGAAGTATTGATAGAAACAAAAATTTTGTTACCAGTGTTAGTATTGATACACCCAGTATTCCAATTCAGTATTTTCATAATTTAATACCCAGCAGTTTTAGTGCCGACTCCGTGTATGCAAATCCATTTGTAAATCAAAAAAATGGAGGTTTAGGATTAAGTACTCAGTATAAGCATGGTAATAGTACTTTTATGCTTGGAATGCACGATTCTGGTAACCATTCGGGCTTATTTGGACAAGCATCAGATGACACTAAAACTATAGCGACGTCATTTATTCATAATAGTAGATCAGTAGATCATCTTGCCGTGATATCAGGTGTAATGGAAGAAAAAGATACTCTTTTGGGATCAAAACACTCTGGCGCAATAGGCATTAGTGGTTCTAATCCAAAGTCATATTTTAATGGCTTCAATATTGAGCAAAGCTTCAATGATAATTTATCTTTTAAAGCAAACACAATATTGGCCCGCACAATTGTTAAAAATCCAAACAACAGCCTTATTCACTCTTTTAGTCCTATTTCAAGTTCAAGTTTTGAGATATCTTTAATTAAAAAAAATATTTTTGATACTGATGATAGACTGCTAATTTCTCTTAGTCAGCCTAATCGAATTGAAACAGGTTCTATGAATTTTAAAATTCAAGATTTGGCAGACAGTTACGGAAATATCATACATAATCTAAAAAAAATCAACCTTGAACCATCAGGTAGACAGATTGATTTTGGAATTAATTATATAAAAAAACTTAATGATAACGCAATTTTTGGAGTGAAAAATGTACTTTCAAAAGACTATAGTCATTATAAAGATGGTAATTTAAACCACTTAATTACCGCAACAGCATCAATTAACTTTTAAATATCAATTAAGCGCTTTTCAAATTTGCAAGTCTACTTGAGATTATACTTTCAGCCTCAGAAACAATTCCCTCTATTAGCTCCTTACAAGTAGGAATATCATGAATAAGTCCTGCGACCATTCCACAACTCCATGCACCAGCTTCCATTGTACCTTCTTGCATAATTTTTGGATAAACACCTGCGACTTCACCAAAGATATCTTGAATTTGAATTTTATCTCCGAGAGATTTTTCTTTTTCTAAGATTCTATTAACTGCATCATTTTTTAATACTCTTTCAGTATTTCTTAAAGGACGCATAATTAGAGTAGTATCTAGTTCACTAGCGTTAACTAAGGCATCTTTTACATTTTGATGAACAGGAGCCTCCTTTGTCGCGATAAATCGAGTTCCCATGTTAATTCCCTCAGCTCCCATAGCTAATGCCGCAACAAGTTGTTGTGCATTACCCATACCTCCAGAAGCAATAAATGGAATTTTGAGTTCTTCTGCGGCACGAGGCAGTAAAATCATATTTGGAATGTCATCTTCGCCCGGATGACCACCACACTCAAAGCCATCAACACTTGCCGCATCACATCCTATTTTTTCAGCTTTAAGAGCGTGACGTACAGAGGTACATTTATGAATTACTTTGATTCCAGCTTCTTTAAGAGGAGGCATAAATGCCTCAGGGCTACGACCAGCAGTTTCAACAATTTTGATACCACCTTCAATAATTGCTTTAATATAACCTGGATAATCAGGAGCAGCAAATCCAGGTAAAAACGTTAAATTAACACCAAATGGCTTGTCTGTCATTTCATGACATCGAGCAATTTCTTTAGCAAGATCATCAGGCGTTGGTTGGGTTAGTCCAGTTATAATTCCAAGACCGCCAGCGTTAGACACTGCAGCTGCCATTTCAGCAAATCCAACATAATGCATCCCACCCTGAACAATTGGGTGGTCAATATTAAGCATTTCAGTAATTTTAGTTTTTATCATTGAAGCTCCTTTTTAAAATCAATTTACTATAAATATTATAAAAAAATATGCAATAAGCTCAATTATTTATAGTAATTACTGTTAATTTTTATTATTAAAATTTTTTAATATTAAACTAGCTTTTAAATATGAGATAACTCTCATTTTAATAAGAGGTCTAAATTGAAAAAACTATCTGTAAAAAAATCTATTAAAAAATTTGTTGAAAATTGGGTTGAGGAACAAGCCGACCCATTCGCTAGTTGGATGTTCCAATCAGTACTTCACTGGAATGTTGTAATGCTTATTGCAGATGCAACATTTAATAAATATCAGATAAGCTTTGAGGATATTTGTTTAAAGATTAATCACCGAATTGGATCAAGAACTTCTATACAAAATATAATCAAGATTGGTCTTGAAAAGAAATTCTTTGATAAGGTTCCATCAGAAAACGATAGTAGAAGAAAAGTAATTTATCTTTCAGATTTAGGTAAACAATATTTTATTGATTTTGTTACAAAAGATGCAGCAACTTATATCTATGAATAGATATCTTAAGCTGTTTTTTTGTTTCTTTTGCGCTCGATAGCTGAAAGGTATCTTTTTCTGAGTCTTAGGCTTTTTGGTGTAACTTCAAGTAACTCATCTTCATTAATATAAGCCATCATTTCCTCTAATGACATTTTTCTTGGAGTTGTCAATTTAACCGCTTCATCAGTTCCCGATGCACGAACATTTGTTAATTGTTTTCCTTTTAAGACATTAATCTCAAGATCATTATCGCGACTATGCTCTCCAACGATCATTCCGCCATATACAGGAGTTTGATGTCCTATAAACATAGTTCCTCGATCTTGAAGATTAAAAATTGCATAAGCAACTGCCGTACCTGTATCCGTTGAAATTAAAGCTCCATATTTTCGTCCTGGTATATTTCCTTTAAAATTGTCATATTTATTAAAAATTCTATTAATAACACCTGTTCCTTTAGTGTCTGTTAAGAATTTATTTTGGTATCCTATTAATCCTCTAGAAGGTGCTAGAAAAATTAATCTTGTTTTACCAGCACCTGCCGCTCTCATATCTTGCATTTCAGCTTTTCTTTGATTCATTCCATCTACTACTGAACTTGTATACTCTTCATCGACATCAATAGTTACTTCTTCAATAGGTTCTAGTTTTGATCCATTTTCAGACTCTTTGTATAGAACCCTTGGCCGTGAGACGATCAGTTCAAATCCTTCTCTGCGCATTTGTTCAATTAAAACACCAATTTGTAATTCTCCACGACCTCCAATTTCAAATGAGTCTTTTTGATCATTCTCTTTAAAAGTGATCGCTACATTTGTTTCAGCTTCAGCCAATAATCGTTCTCGAATAACTGTAGATGTTACTTTTTTTTCCTTCAGTTCCAGCAAAAGGTGAGTCATTTACTGTGATTGTTACTGACATCGTAGGTGGATCAATAGGTGTTGATTGGAGAGGCTCTGTAACATCTATATTACAAATAGTGTCTGCAACTGAAGCTTCAGTAAGGCCTGCAATGCAAATAATATCTCCAGCAGTTACCATATCTACAGGAATTCTATCTGCACCACGGAAGGTGAATAATTTTGTTAGACGGCCAGTTTCAATTTGATCACCTTTAAGATTGATTGATTTCACTTGATCGTTAACATTTACAGATCCATGAACAACACGCCCAATTAAACATCTGCCTAGATAGGGATCAGAGTCTAATAAAGTAGCTAACATTGCAAATGGTCTATTTATATCAACATCTGGTTCTTTTACGTGCTCAAGAATTAAATCTAATAGGGGATGTAAATTTTCTCGTTTATCATTCAAATCTTTTACGCACCATCCATCACGACCGGCTGCATACATAATTGGAAAATCTAATTGT